>JBDQGY010000053.1:0-20155 GCA_040265175.1 Nannocystaceae bacterium | reverse complement strand
TTGACCTGCGTATAAAAATGTTCATCAGCCCAGAGATGCAGGCGGCCAACGCCGACATCGGCTTGATGGTCGCTACAGCGAGCACGAAGACGAAACTGACAGGTGAGGACGCGGGAGGCCTCGGCTATCGCTTGCTGGGTACCTTCGCGCTCTTGTACTGGAACGTGCGAAGTTTTGGTCGCCCGAAGGTACCCAGCAAGCGATAGCCGAGGCCTCCCGCGCCCTCACCTGTCAGTTTCGTCTTCGTGCTCGCTGTAGCGACCATCAAGCCGATGTCGGCGTTGGCCGCCTGCATCTCTGGGCTGATGAACATTTTTATACGCAGGTCAAGATCCGACTTCGAGATCGGCTCCGCCAACACCAGCGAACCGTAAATCATGATGGTTACGTCGTCACTCTTGGAGAGGATCTCCTCCGCGGTGCCCACACCGTCTTCGATGACGATGGCACCGTTGATGTTGCCAAAGTTGATCTCTGGCACGGTCATCCCGCTCGCCAGCATCCCCTTGGCGCTGGGAACGAAGAGCTTGGTCTCCCCGTCCCCCACCTTGCAATCGCTGCACTGAAGCTCAATCTTTCCAGACGCGGCCGCGAAGGTCTCATCCGGCGAGGAGAGTTCCACCCGCATCGAGAGCTCCCCTCGAATCGGCGCGTTCAAGGACTGCTGCACCTTGGGCAGCGCATACAAGGGCACCTGATCCAGCTCAAACTCCACGTTGAGGCCCTCGCCACTGCGAGAAAATGAGCCCTGCAATGACCCCGTGTCGACCTCGCCCTCGATCGATGCCACCAAATCCCCGAGGAGGAAACGGACGGGCGCGATCCTCACGCTCAGTGAATCCGCGATGAATGGGACCGGACTATCGGTGGAGCGCTTCGTTGGGAAGTGCCACGCGACGTTTTCAAGCTTGACGGTGCCCCACGGCGTCACGCGAACATCGTCGATCTCCACGATAAATCCGTTGGCCTTCGCGACCTGCGAGAGTCGCCAAGCGATGGCCTTGGTCGGCATGCAGACCCACGCGAAGGTGGAGAAAACGAGCCCGAAGAACGCAGACCAGAGGCCAAACGCCCGCGCGCGCGCGAGCAGCCCCTCAAGGGACCGGCCGGTCTCCCCTCCATTTGACGGGCTGCTCTCCGTGTCGAGAACAACCCCGGGCGCCTCCGGAACCTCTACGCCAAGCTCCAACGCCGCGTTGGAGACATCCGCGGTGGACATTTCTGCCGACGAGGACGAGTCCGCTGGCGACGTTCTTTTTCCCCTACCCAGTCGATGCAGCAACGTTTTTTTATTCGCCATCCCGGACTACTCCTTGCCTTCTTGCTGCGCGGGTCGCTCCCAGGTCGCGAGGGTGAGGTCAACATTCAATCGGTCCTCCGCAGACGATGGCGAACGCACCAAGAGGTTCTCGGTGAGGACGACGTGTTTGGGATTTGACTCCAGCTTCGCGACAAAATCTACGAGCTGCTCGAGGGTGACACCCCGGAGGTCAAACTCTACGGCGTTCTTTCGCAGACCCTCCTTGAGATCGACGGGTTGGAGCAGCTGCTGATTCCTCGCAGAGATACCCACTTGCTGCGCCGCCTCCTCGACCGCGGTCGTCAGCAGCAACGAGTCCGAGGATATCTTCGACTCCCGCTGCTGCTTCTGTGCCGCCTTGCGCTGGTAGACGCCGCCTTGGCTGTACGCGAGTTCGATCCCGGCCCGCAGGTCCGACACCCCGTCTTCGAGCTCGTTGAGCTTCTTCCCACGAAAAAAGAAGAGCAACGCAAGCGCGGTCACGAACGCCACGACGACAACCGCGAGCACCAAGATCCGCTCCCGCGGTTGGAGCCGCGCGAAAAAACCGTGACTGTGCCCGCCGAGGGCTCCACCTTGTGCATCACTCATTGCTGCTCCTCCACCTTCGCGGCCTCAAGCTCTCGGTAACAATTATGGTCAACTAGCATCTCAAAAACCTTCCGCTCGTTCCGATCGACGATCCGCCCCTTCGTGATTCCCTGGACGCACCCGAGGAGCTCGAGTTGAATCGCGAGCCGGTCCTGGGCCGACGCGCGGGTCGCCGAGAGCTTAAGCTCCATCTTCCGCTCGCGAAGATCGATCGCTCCGAACTCAAGGGCGTCACTCAATACAATCCCCGCGTTGTTGTCGATCATCTGCGGGCCGGTGTCTCCTTCTGCGTCCGCCGCAACTGCGCCATCCGCAGCCGTCGGGACCGGGATCGCCGCGCCCGTTGGGTCCACGGGGACGCCGCCATCCATCAACGTCGGTGAGGGCAGCATCCCCGCCTCTGGGGGCTGTCCGTTCCCCGCGTCTGAGGGGGTCGCGGCCACCGCCACCATCTTCAACACCTCAAGCGCCCCTCGCGACGGGATCGCTTTCTTGAGATCCGCGCCACCGACCGACAGCACCGCGGCCTCAATCTCGCCGCGTGTGGAGAAGGACTCACCAAAATACTGCTGCGTGACCGCAGACAATTCCTCCGTGAGGAGCTCGGTCTGGCGCTCGAGCGCTTGTTGTTTTGCGAGGGAGTCGATGCACGCCAACGCGAACACCGCGAACCCCACGCCTACGAGCGCATAGAACTGTCGCTGCATCCAGCCCGCGTCGCGTTCGACTGCGCTCGCGTCGTCGAGGCGAATTAGCGGCCGCCTCGCGGCGCCGATGCTCGCACCAAGCGCGGCACCGTACGTGGACCAGCCCCCCTCCGGCGTGTCACCGGCGACCTTGCCAACGGGAACGATGGGGCTTACGGGGAGTCCGATACGGCCCTGTACATACTCGAGGAGGCCTTCGATCCTCGCGCCGCTGCCCGCCAACCGGACCTCTGTCACCTCGCACCCGAGCTCGTTTCGGAGCCAAAGCCGTGTCAACTCGATCTCTCGGAAGATGACATCCAGCGTGGTCTCCGTAAGAACCGCCACCTTGCGCTGCTGCTCGGAGAGCTCGGGGAGCCCGCCGTGGGGCAAGAAGGCGCTGTCTTGCTTCATCTGCTCTGCGCGGTCGCTGGGCACTCGATACTCACGGGCGAACCCAGCGGTGAGGTGCTTCCCACCCCGACGAACGGAGCGAATCGCGATGAGACCCTTGTCAGTAATCGCCGATATCTCGGAGGAGCGCGAACCGATATCCACGATTAGCGCCGCACACAGGACGCCCTCGACCTCCTCTCCCTCCGCGCTGGTGTGGGGAGGAACTGGGCCAACCTGTGTCTGAGCGAGCGCCGCCGGGGTGGTCGTGAGCAGCCGAAGGTCGAGGCCCTCTGCGCCGCAACGCTCCACCACCGCCGCTGTGACCTTCTCCGGTACGGCCACCGCCACCGCCACTCCTCCGTCGCTCGTAGCGCTGCTCGCGTGATCGAACTTGTACTCCGACAGGCCCTTCGGGAGTAGCTCTTCAAATTCGAAGGGAAGCACCTGAGCGATTCTCTTGCCGTCCGAGAACGGAAATTTCAGCACCCTGGCGCTCGCCAAGTTGCCTGACAAGGCGATCCCAACCGGGAGGTGATCGAGGCTGTGGGCTCGGAGCAACGCGAGCGCCGCCTCGAGCGAGGCCATGCTCCGAGCATCTCGCTCCGAAGCAGCCTCGGCCTGTGGAACGTCCGCCTCGTACGCCGCGACCACTTGAACGCCGCGAAAACCTGCCGTGGATACGACGCAGCGGACGCTCTTTGAACCTAAATCAATTCCAACAAACTGTTGTGCCATATCTCATTCCTCTCGGAAGAACAGCCAGGCGCCCTTGCCCGAGCTGTTGCTCCGTCCGTATTGCATGTCGTAGACCGCGTCTACGCGGGTCCTCGCCGCGCCGACGTCTGTCGTAATTTCAATTCGATAGTAGCGCTCGGGCTCCACGGTCGCGACCTCTCGCAACCCCCCCCAGCAGGAGTCATTTCGACAGCCTTCGTTGACCCGCACTTCGAGTCCATCAGGAATAAACTGATTCGTCTGCTGATCGGCGTCGTCGCCGCCCGTCAAAAACGAAGGCATCATATACTGGTCAGGCTTCCCCACGAGGCTCTTGAGGTCCGTGAGTTTCTCGAACAGATTGAACTGCCGAGCCTCGACCACGAAGCTCGCGAGCGGGAGCGTCATCCCGAGATAATTCGCCCCCTCGGTCTTCCAGCGATCCCGCGAAGATACGGCGTGGACCAGCACCGCGGCGATCTGCCGCGCAGACGCAAAGTTCACGTTAATCTTGCATGAGCCATAGACGGTCAGTTCATCCCCGAACGCCGCCATCCAGTCATCATCGATCCCCTCCACCAGCTGCAGCTCCTCGAGGCTGTCGAGCCGCGCGTTCCTGGGCTGGTAGGGATCGTACAACTCGGTGTAGCGGTAACGCTCCGCGCCGCCGCCCGTCTCCATCCTGAGCGGGTCAAAGCTGCTCCGGTTGTCATCGATATAGTCCACGATGCCGCTCAGGACGTCTGTCCTTCGGTAGGTCTGCCCGTCCGCCTTGTCCTCTTCAAACAGAGGGTTGTACAAGCTTGGAGCCATGAGTTGGGCCAACATGGTCGCTGTCTGGCTTTGCACCTTGCTCCCTTTCGAGTCCGATTTGTTGAGGCAGTTCACGTTGATGCGTCCGCTTTCCGCCTCAACGCGAACCTCAAACCCCCCGCCGCCGAGCGACAGGTCGCCGAGCGCAGAGGTGTCCATGCCCACAAAGTCACCGAGCGCTTGCGCCCCGTCCTGACTCCCAAAGATCGACATGAGATAGGGCGCGACCTGGGTGATGTCCATCTGCCCGCCGACGAACTCTCGAAACTGCTTCTGGTTGAAGACCATCCGTTGCAGTTCGAACATCAACACCGACAACCGCAGCGCGCCCCGCTGCATGTTGCGCGCCTTCACCTTGTCCGCGGTGTTGACAGAGCCCTGCCAGTCAACCTTCGCGTCGAGGTTGAAAGTGGTCGTAAAGGGGATCATCACCGCCAGGGCCGCGAGCACCATCAACAGCGCGACGCCGCGCTCGCTGCGTCGCTCAGACCGCGGGTGCCCTGGTGGTTGAAGTTGATCTGGTGTCGTCACGTCATCACCTTCCTAGATCAATCTTCTCCTGCATGACCAAGGCGGTCTGCACGTGATAGGTCACGACCTCTTCGCCCTCACGAACACCAAGCTTGATCCACACGCGGGTGGGGAGCCGGTCGGGCTGCTCCGAGTTCATCGTGGTCGCCCAGCTGTCGACCCACTCTTGACGATTGAGATCGAAATACTTGAGATCAAACACCTCCACGTCTTCGCAGGCGATATACGCGGGGAAGTAGTCCTCCATATCCTCGGGTAAGTCGCCCATGAGACGTCGCGACTCGCGACGATAAAGATGTTGGCGAGAGCGGTCCTCAGGATCCCCCGCGACAAAGTACTGGATGACGGCTTGATCAGACTCGTTGGCGTCCTGCCGGAGTCGGAGGTGGGCGAAGGTCGAGAAGGTCACGTTGTCACGCTCAAACTCGTCTCGCCCTTCGAACAGCGTGAAGTGTCGCTGCTCATCCAGAGGGCGATTGAACGAGAGGTACGACATCGACAACTCCGCAGAGATTCGACTCAACGCGCCACGGATAGTCTGCGCGCGCTCTTGCAAGACGCGGTTGCGCTGCACGCCTCGCATCGTGGACTTAAAGCTCGCCCACACGGAGGTCATCATCATGACCATGATGGCGATGGACACCATGACCTCGATGAGCGTCATGCCACGCGACCGCCCACGGGGAGTGGAGTGTTCCCTCCACAACATCAATTAAGCCCTCCAAGTGATGGGCTTCGTGACGGACCTCCGGGCGCGCCGGGTGTGGGGCGCGGGATCCCTGAGTCACCATCTGAAGAATTGTCATCTGCATCACCGAACTCACCGCCCATGCCTGGGAGTTGCGTCAAGCCCTGAGGGTTCGTCCAGAAGGTACTGACCGTCGTCTCGTACTCCTGCTTGCCCTGCCTCCACTTCGCGGTGCAAGACGCCTTGCGGATCGAATTCTCGATGGCGCCCTGCACCAGCGGCCAGACCATGCCGAAGACGCCAACGGTGGCGTCGCCCGTATCCATCATGCCGTCGTCTTCTACACCGCTCGCGTCTTCAGCCTCATCCTTCGCCCCTTGGATCTGAGACCACTCAGGCAACTCAAGGAAGTCCACGAGGCAGTGGTATTCCATATCCGGCCAATCCTGATCAGAAAAATCACCGTCGAATTCAACGTCGTTGCTGGGCCAACCGTCTTTTTGAAGCTCCCACTCAATCTCATGAAGCTGGAACTCTGCCAAGAACGCGGCGGCGGAGAGCGAGTGCGCGTAGCGCATGGCTCGGAGGCTCGTGATCTGCGAGCTTAGGAGCGAGGTCAAGCTCATGCCCAAAATCGCCACAGCGACCATGACCTCGAGAAGAGTAAAGCCCCCCTCGGTGTTGGGAGCCGCGCGGGTTCCGTCAGCACCGCGCGTGCGCCGACGCCGACGACCGATGGTGTTCAAAACGACCTCCGTTGAATCGACCGACCGAGCGCATCTTCTCCATCCAGAACATCCCGGGGGAGGTTGAGATCAATCAATCCACCCTCCACACGAACTCGCCCTGTCAGCGGCTCAACGATGACGGTGTACCCCGCATCTTTATCTTCGCTCCCCTTCTCGCCCAGTTGAATATGGGCGAGCTGTGTCCGCCCCTGAGGGAAGAAATACAGAGAGGCCTCTTTCTCCGTGATCGCCGCGGGGTCGTGCTCGGTTCGAACCGAGACAATCTCGATATTCTCGGGAAGCTCGATTGTTTCGCCGAGGCCCGAGAGGCTCCCCTCTCCCTTGAAGCTTGAAAACAACGGCGGGCGTCGCCGCGGCACCTTCTCTGCGGTGATGGCATAGGGGTTCATATCCTCTCCCTCAAGCATCCCCATCATCCGCCCTTGGACCGAGCTAAAGTAGCTTTCCGCGGCCTTCTCGTCGCGCGCAGCCCTGTCTTCCGCTTCGTCCTCGTCGTACTCGCGGATGCTCCCATCACGGTCCGTCGAGGGCATATACATCCGCTCGTCGGCGCTCTGGAGGCTGAAGGAGCGCTTCTCAAAATCTAGATGAAGCCGGTAGTAGGTGCCGGTCACCCGCGCCTTGTTGAAGGCAAAACGCACGGTGCCCGCCACCTGATTCGTCGCGCGCATGAGCTGCGCCTGCCGGCCTGCTCCGAGGCCCATGATCAGACCACCGGCGAGCAAACCAACGACGGCGACGACGACCATCACTTCGATGATCGTCATCCCGCGTCTCGCGGATCTGCGGGAGGTTCCCCGCGCGGCTGCACACATCCGACGCTTCACCGAAACCTCTTAAGAGTTGCCCTCTGCGTCGCCTTCGTCCCACGAGTTAACGTCATCCTCGGAGCCGAATTGCTTGTCCGGACCCGCCGAGGCTACGTCGATGTCGCCGTGCTCCCCTGGACAGGTGATCTGGAATGCCGTCCCCCAAGGATCTTTCTTTGATTTCTTGAGGATACCGCCTGCCTTGAGCTCCTGCATGTCCTTCGGGCACTTGTTTTTTTGAACCATGTACATCTCGCATGCGCTCTCGATCTGCGTGACGTCATTCGTCGCAGTTTTGATCTTCGCGTCACCAAGCTGTCCGAATGCCGCGACCGCGACGCCTCCGACGATCAAGCCGATGATCGCCAACACGACCATGATTTCGATCAGTGTCATGCCCCGGCTGGCAGAGCGAGCTAATGTTGGCGCGTTATGTTCCGTTCGTGATGTGTTCATTCCTTGTCTCCCTTGTGTCATGTGTTTTGTACGACCCGCGGCCGCCTGCTTAAAGTTCATGGGTGGCCCTCCCCCGTTCGTGCGACCCCCGCCGACACATCGAAGGTGCCGCTGGCGCCGTCTGCCCACCACGCACCACCAGCCGCGACAGCGATGAGCACACCCGCGACACCAACGCAACGAAGGGTCCAGCGCGCTCGCTCAAGCGCCCGCATCTCGGTTGCCATCTGTATCGACCAGGGGGAGGAGTCCACGTGTTTCATAGGTTCGCCATACTGTTCATTTGAATGATCGGCTGCATGATCGCGAAGACAATGAAGCCAACGACCACGGCCATGCCGACGATCATGAGCGGCTCGAGGACCGCCATGGATCGATTGATAGCCGTGTTGACCTCCCGGTCGTACGCGTCCGCGAGATCCCCGAGCATCGACTCAAGCTCGCCCGAGCGCTCTCCTACAGAGATCATATGCGTGACCAGGGGCGGGAACTCTCCGCTGCGCTTGAGCGCGGGCGCGATCCCCTCGCCCTCGCGGATGTCATCGCGGGCGTCCGACACGGCCTTTTGGAGCGTCACATTGCCGAGCAAGGAGCTCACGATATCCAAGGCCTCAAGAAGCTGCACGCCGCTCGCCAACATGGTCGAGAGGGTGCGAGAAAATCGTGCGACCGCCACCTTGCGAAGGAGGTCTCCGAGGAACGGTAGCGTCAGCTTCCGCTGGTCGAGCGAGGCCCGCCCCGCAGCGGTCACGCGCCACTTCGCGAACGCCCAAGATGCCCCTGCCGCGACGAGCAGGATGAGCCACCAATACCCTCCCACAAAGTCACTCACTCCGATCAAAACCCGGGTGGAGAACGGCAAGGTCATCTCTTGGTCGGAGAACAGCTCCGTGACCTGCGGGACCACCTTCACCATCAACAGCCCGACCACAAAGGTCGCGACCAAACCCATCGCGATCGGATAAAGCAGCGCCGTCCCAAGCTTCCCCTTGAGCTCTTCTTGCTGGTCCATAAAATCCGCAAGACGAATCAAGACGGTCTCCAAGGCGCCGGAGGATTCTCCCGCACGCACCATGTTCACGTACAAGGGGGTGAACACCGCTGGGTGAGCGCCGAGCGCCGCAGCTAAGGATGACCCTTCGTTCACCCGGCCCGAGAGATCGCTCAACACTCCCTTGAAACGCGCGCTCTCCACCTGATCGGTCAGCGCGCCGAGAGCCTCTGGCAGCGTCACCCCGGCGATCAGCAGGGTCGAGAGGAGCCGCGTTACATAGGCGACCTGTTTAGGGCTGATGCGATCGAAGAGCGCGCTTAGATCGAATTCTTGTGAGTCCGTGTCCGTTGTCTTCCCCGGCCGGCCCGAGGCGTTCGCCTCGGTCACAGCGGTCAAATACACACCCTCCCGCCGCAGGGTCGCCTTGAGACCCGCCACCGTTTCCGCGGTCTGCACTCCCTTGATGCTGCGGCCCTGACTGTTCAGGCCGGTATACGCGAAGGCCGGCAAGCGCTACGCCTCCTCCGCGGTCACACGCATGATCTCATCCACCGTGGTCATACCTGTCAGCAGTTTATGGGCCCCGTCATCGCGAAGCGTGCGCATGCCATCAGCGAGCGCCGCCTCTTTAATCTCTGCTCCCGACGCTCGCTGAATCGCCATGCGACGAACGGGTTCAGTGATTTCCAAGACCTCGTAGATACCGGTACGACCGGAGTAGCCCGTACCGTGGCACGCCTCACATCCCCGGGCCTCCCACAGCTTGCCCCGGGGAGGGATGCCCTCGGGGTTCACCGCCTCCAGCGGTTCGATCACCCCTTTCTCGTCGCGAATGGGCGAGCGCAAGGCCTCCGCACCTTTACCCGCGGCGAAGGCCACCGGGTCAATATTAAGCTCGTTGAGCACTTGGGTGGTCGGGGTGACCGCCTCCCTGCACTCCTTGCACACACGCCGAATGAGACGCTGCGCCTGCAACGCGCACAGCGAGGACGCGACCAAGAACGGCTGCACTCCCAGGTCCACGAGCCGCGTAATCCCTGTCGCCGCGTCATTGGTGTGGATGGTGGAGAGCACCAAGTGACCCGTCAAGGACGCCTGAATCGCGATCTCGGCGGTCTCAAGATCACGAATCTCACCCACCATAATCACGTCCGGGTCGTGACGCAGGAACGACCGCAAGCCGCTCGCGAAGGTGAGGTTGATCTTCGACTGAACTTGGACCTGGCTGATTCCCGGGAGTTGAAACTCCACCGGGTCCTCTACCGTAAGAATGTTGAGCTCAGGCTGGTTGATCTCCGATAGCGCCGAGTATAGCGTCGTCGTCTTGCCCGAACCTGTGGGACCGGTCACCAGGAAAATACCGTGCGGCCTCGCGATGGTATCCAGCACCACCCGGAGATGATCTGAAGCCATACCAATCCCGCGCAGATTGAGCATGACGGCCGACTTGTCGAGCAGACGGATCGTCACCCGCTCCCCGTGTGCCGTGGGCGCGGTGGCGACACGCATGTCCACCTCTTTGCCGGCGATCTTTCGGCGAATACGTCCGTCTTGCGGAAGTCGTTTCTCGGCGATGTTGAGCCCCGCCATGATCTTGACGCGAGCGATGATGCTCGACAGGTGGGCCCGCGGAGCACGCTTGACCTCTTGGAGAACCCCGTCCACTCGAAAACGAACCGTGACCTCTTTGTCGCCGGGCTCGATGTGGATATCCGACGCCTTCTCTTTCGACGCGTTGAAGATAAGGCTGTTCACGAAGCGGATGATCGGCGCGTCCTCCGCGGAGGCATGGAGGATGTCCTCATCATCGAGTCCTGCCTCTTCCTCTTTCTTCTCGAGATCCACATCCTTCGCTCGCTTCGAGTAGATCTTGTTGATCAGCTCGATGATCGCTGTCTTGCTCATCAGCGTGACACGGACCTCTGCGTCGAACACCTGTCCGAGATCGTCCAAGTCGAAGATCCGCAGCGGGTCCGCGGACAGCACGTGGATTTCGTCGAGGTCTCGATCGAGCTTCCACGGCATGCAGACGTTGCTTCGAGCGAAACCGATCGGGAGTTCCTCGACCAGCTCATCATCGATGTCGGATTCCGCGACGATGGCGATGGTGGGCAGCCCGAATTGCCGCCCGAGCGCATCGCACACCTCCCGCTCGGTGCAGTGATGCAACCGAACGAGCGTCTCCCCCACCCGCTCGTCCTCAAGATGCTGGACAGCGAGCGCCTCCGCGAGCTGCTCTGCGGTCATCGAGGTCGTATCCAAGAGGATCTCCCCGAGCTGACGCCCGTCGGGGCGTTGGGGCAGCGCCCGCACCGGCCGAGCATGACCGGGCGACGTGTTCCGAGGCGGTGGACGGCGAGATGGCAGTGGCGGTGGTTGGCTCATCGCGATTAGTTCCTATCGAATTCGCGCCGAGGAAGGAGTCGCCTTAATGGTCGGACGAGACGGCCCCGTGCTGTCGTCGTCGCTCGCGTTCCCGAGACGAGGACTCGCGCCCAGTTCACCGGAGATCCGCTCGGAGGAAAGCTCATCCTCCGCTTGTCGCAACAATCGCTCTTCATGCTCAAGTCGCCGGGCCTCGCGATCGATGCTCGGCAGGAGGCCAGACTTGTCCCGGTAGTTGATATTGGTCTCGAGGTCCTTTCGCGCGAAGCTCGACTCACGCTCCAAGAACTCCATGCGCTCTCGGATGCGCCGGGCGTGGATCCGACGGACATCGTCGGGGCTGTCCACGATATGGGGCACCATGATCACGAGGAGGTTCACTTTCTCTTTCCCCTTTTTCTTACGCTTGAACAGCCATCCAAAGATCGGGATCTTCCCGAGTCCGGGGACCTCCTCCGAGGACTCGCTCTCCTTTTCACGAATGAGCCCGCCCAACACCAGGGGCTGCTCGTTTTGAGCCTTGATGTGCTCAAGCTTGAATTTTCTCTTGGTGGTCGTCACACCCAAGATAGGATCGATGGACACCACATCCTGGTCTTCGATCTCTACGTCCATCGTCACGGTCTCCGAGTCGTTCACGTGCGGGGTAACCTTGATCTTCAAGGTCACTGGCTCCCGTTGAACGTTGACTTGCGGGATCGCAGAGAGTCCGCCCGCGCTCGTGATGCCCGACGTCGAGCCGACGCCGTTCGGGGTAGGCACCGTCTGCCCCACCTCAAGTTCCACCTCACGATTGTCCGCGGTCATCACGTGCGGCTCCGCGACGACGTTGATGTCGTCGGACTGGTGCAACGCCTGAATCACGAGCCCGAATCCCGGCACATCATTCGCGGTGCCGAGAATTTGGCCCGAGTTTGGGATCACGGGTCCAAGCAGCCCGCCCGCGAGCCCTTGAAGCCCCGCTGGGTTGAGCGCCAATGAGCTCACTTCGGGAGACGGGGTCGACGTCACGAAGCCGAGGCCGTCTCCATTCGCGGTCGGTACAGGCGCGCCAAAGTGGCCGCCGGTCCCCGCGGTGAGCCCGCGGGTGACGTTGGCCTCGAGCAAGTAGATCTCCAAATACACCTGAGGTCTATCCGTGTCGATCTCATCGATCACGCGCTCAAGATTACGATAGTCCGCTGCCGAGGCTACGATGACCAACGACCGGCTCCCCTCGTCGGCGGTCACTTTCACGTCGCCCGAGAACAGCTCCGCCGAGACGCCACCTTCGGCGGCGCTCTTGTTCTTGCCTTTTTTCTTCGAACTCGAAGACTTTGTTTGTGTGAGGCTCTGAAGCACGGTCGCGAGCTCTTTTGGGTCGGCGTACTTCAACGGCTTCACGTGGATTCGACCGCCACCGCCCGGTAAGCGCACGTCAAGTTGCTCCACCAGACGGCGAACCGTTGTGTAGTCGCTCGCCGACGCAACGATGATCAATGTGCCGGTTCGGTCGTCGACGATCACGCGAGAGACATCGGCGGTCGTGCTCTTGGACGCGCCCGACTTCGACTTGCCCTTCTTAGACTTCTTGCTTGACCCGCCGGAGGTCTCTCCGAAGACCTCACGGATGATTTCGGCGACCTCATTCGCGTCGGCGAACTGTAGTTGATAAAAGAAGATTCGGTCGCCGGCCTCTGCGAGATCGAGCTGCTTAATGATCTTCATGAAACGCCGAACGGTGCTGCCACGCTCGGTGATGAGCAGCAGGTCACCAACGACCTCAATGCTCCCCTGCTTGCTCTTCATCTTGTCGAGCACCGCAGATACATCGGAGGCGTCCGCCGCCTCCAGCCGCACGAGCTGGGTTACGTAGCGATCGTTGTTGGGCGCGGTGGACGTGTCGTAGATGGGGAGATTCAGCGACTTTGCGTTCGCGATCTCCACGATCTTGAAGTAGTCGGCCGTGGGCTCCACGGTCAGCCCCATCGACTCAAGCGCCGCATAAAACGCCGCGTACGCCTCTCGAAGCGTGATGCTCTCGGGAGAGAGGACGGTCACCTTGCCGCTGCGAATTTTGGAGTTCCAGATGAATTTTTGACAGCTGATGGTGGACATCCATTTCACCAGCTGCTCAAGCTCCGCCTCCGGCGGAATCGTAATGGTGTAGCGCTGCCCCTTCTTCCATTTCTTACAGGAATTCAGCCCCTCGTCGCCGCTCAATTCAGCGGGCTCTGAGGGGTTCATCGTGGGTGGCGCTGCGGATGCGGTGGCGGAGGCTCCGAGTCCCAAGCCGACCGTCGTATATAACGCGGCGAGGGACAAAGGACGGGCGATAGCGAGAGGTTTGGTCATCATTGACGTGTCCTGAAATTCAGTCGTTGGAAGCATGGGAGGGCGCGGTCACAGCGATGCGCGCGGCGCCTGTAACTTGGGAAGATGCGAAGCGAGCGAGGCGGCGACCCCGCCCGTCGCGAAGAACGCTGACGCGAAACACCGACATCAGTGATACACACCCTCGTCACTGTCGTCACCGTTCTCTGAACGGGAAGTTTGCGGTGAATAGCTTTCATCTTGAATGGCGCCCGACTCGAGTTTTCGATAGATCGTGCGGGTCGCGATACCAAGCAAATCAGCAGCGAGTCGTTTGTCACCCCGGGTGAACTTCAGCGTCTCCATGATGAGCCGACGCTCCACCTCTTGTAAGGGCGTACCGACACTCACAACGAGCTGACGCCCGTGTCCTGCCTCCGTGTCGCGGAGTTCGGCGGGGAGCCCCTCAAGCTCGATGGTCGTGCCTCGACACAAAACCACCGCGCGTTCGATGGCGTTCTCCAGCTCTCGGACATTGCCTGGCCAGCCGTAGCTCGACAAGGCCGCCATCGCAGCGTCACTAATGTCACGAACATCACTTTGATGTCGACTCCGGAACATCCTTAAGAAATGCTCCACGAGGAGCGGTACATCCTCCGCACGGTCGCGCAGCGGGGGAACGTAGAGCGGCACGACGTTAATTCGATAAAACAGGTCCTCGCGGAACTTGCCCGCCTTCACGTCCTCGGCGAGGTTGCGATTGGTCGCACACACGAGCCGAAAATCAACCTTGCGTGTCGTGCCCCCCACCGGCTCCACCTCGCCCTCTTGAATGGCGCGAAGAAGCTTAACTTGAACTGACAGCGGCAGCTCTCCGATTTCGTCGAGGAAGAGGGTGCCGCCGTGAGCCTGCTCGAACCGGCCCACGCGCTCCTTGACGGCTCCCGTAAAGGCGCCCTTCTCGTGACCGAACAACTCCGATTCGAGGATGCTCTCGGGCAGGGCCGCGCAGTTCGTGGCGATGAACGGACCATCCGCTCGCGCGCTCCGCTCGTGCACCATCTGCGCGAGGAGTTCCTTGCCGGTGCCGCTCTCGCCCATCAAGAGCACAGACGCCGAGGATGCCGCGGCCTGCTCCGCGATTTCGATAGTCGACCGCAGCACCTGGCTGTTACCCACCATGGATGAACGCCGCACGGCCTCAAGCTCGGCCCGGAGGCTCTTGTTTTCCACCACGAGGTTGCGCCGCTCGACCGCCTTGCGAATCGTGGAGACCACGTCGGCGCGCTTGAGCGGCTTGGAGACGAAATCGTAGGCGCCGTAGCGCATGGCATCCACTGCGTTCGCGATGGTGCCGTAGGCCGTCATCACCACCACCTCAATCTCGGGCGCGAGGCTCTTGACCGCCTTGAGCAAATCCTCGCCCGTCATGCCCGGCATCCGAAGATCCGTGAGCACCACGTGTACCGGCTGCTGGCGAATCCGCTCGAGCGCCGTACGCCCGTCCGGTGCGGTCAGCACCTCGAAGTCTTCTTTGCGCAGAACACGCTCCATCGCGTCGACGATGCTGGCTTCGTCGTCGACAACAAGAATGACAGGGGCTGAGGAAGAGGTTGACATGGGGCTACGTCCAACGAAGCAAGAAGAAAGCCGCCGATGGAATCCTTTGTTTCCAGGCACTTAGAACATCGCGAGTCTCAGGTCAACGACGAGTTTGCCACCCTGTCGACCAATTTTCGACATTTTGTCAATCACGCCGACGACGGCGCACAAAGGGAATCAGCGCGAGTAGCGCGATCGTGCCCAGCGGCGGAGCCCCATCACGGTTCAGCGCGCACGCGCAGCCATCCACATCGCCGTCACCCAAGCCGAATCCATCGCCGCCGCTTGCGGTGGCGTCCGCAGAGCCAGCACCATCCGAGCCGGCCGTGTCGTCGCCGCCGCTGCCCGTGCCGCCCGACTCTCCCGTCGATTCAGCCCCGCCCTCCGTGTCGGTGTCGCCCGTGTCCCCGGACGCGCCTCCCGTGGTGTCACCGTCGCCGGTGTCGGCGCCACCCGTGGATGTCGACATGGAATCACCGCTCGTGGTGGAGTCCTCTGAACCGGTGTCGGTACCCGTAGGATCTCCCGTGGTCCCCGTGTCCGTCCCCCCAAAGTCGGGGTCACACGCATCGCCGATGAAGTCGAAGTCTTCGTCCGCCTGGGTCGGGTTGAAGTCCATCACGCAGTTGTCGTCGCTGTCGAAAACCCCGTCACCGTCCGTGTCCACGCGAATCAACACGGGCGCCGCTGTGACTGCGCCGAGATCACCCTCCGGCGCCGCATCAAAAGATGCGGTGTTCGTCATGGCGGTCTCGTCCGGCACATCTGCGATCACCACGTCGAACAACACCTCCGCGAACAGGCCGGCGTCCACGGGGATATCTTGGACCACCACGGTGTCGGCGGTGGACGCGTCCACACCACCCGCGAGGTCCACGATCGCCCAGCTCGCCGCTTGCGCCGGGACCGTGTCGGTCATCGTTACGATGCCCGGCGCGGTCCCGCTATTCGCCAGTCGAACTGCGTAGCGGACGGTGTCCCCCGGGGACGCGATACCGTCATCGTTGACGTCGACGACAATCGACGAAGTTTTGTACGAAGCCGACGAAAACACCGGCTCGTACACGTCGATCCCCACGATGTTGTAGGCGATCCACCACTTGTCGGTGCCAGCCTGATACGTCACATCAACCGAGGTGTCACCGAACGCGAGCGCCGCCGAGATGTCGAACTGGTCGATGTCGACGCCGATGCTGTCTGGCTGCGCGGGGCTCGTGGTGTTGATGGTGTGGTTCATCGGATTGCCGGCCGGGTTCAAGCCGTCCGACACAACGAGCGTGCCCCCAGAGGGATTTCCTTGCACCTGGACCTGCTCGGTCCCCGTGCCCCCCTCGTCTCCTTCAGCCACGTACCAGGTCAGATTTGCCGCGGGGGGATTGTCGACCTCGAGCCCATCGAGCGTGAGCGCTTGCGTGGATGTGTACATGGTCTGCACGCCGTCATACAGACCGATCCGCCGCGGTGGCAGACCATCCGCAACGAAGACGAGCACCACACTAAACGACGCGTTGTTCGTCGAGCCATTGGCGATGAGCGCGTCAAATCCTTCGACCGTATAATCCCCTGCGATGGTGCCGATCAGACTGGTCACGTCCGCGCGACACATCTGAATGTCGTAGCTGGCAGCCCCCGCCGCCGAACAAAAACACTCGTCGGCCGTGACCGTGACCTGGCTCCCTCCCGGTGGCGTGAACAGCAGATCCGAATCCAAGTTGCTCGCGTCTACGCAGTCGTTGTTGCTCACCGAACCAACCCAGTAGAGGTACCCGTCGGCGAGCCCCGCACCCACAGGAATCAGCGCCGGGTCGACGTTGGCGGTCGCGGGCTGGTTGTACAGGTCCCCGTACGTCCCGCTGTCCGGGCCGGCCACGGCCAAGGGGGCCCCCGGCGCGAAAAAATCGACCGGCCCTGACCAGGTCGGGCGTAACGTGATCGGCTCGTCGGCCGTCGCCATGCGGGCTCCGAGGAATACCCCCATGGAGCCCAACACACCCACAAGCCGGCTGATGCGTACCCTTGAACGTTTCAAGATGCCCGGAGCGTAGCAAGTTTTCGCGGACGCCCGAGGGAGGAGCCCCCCTCGGCCCCGCTCGGCTCGACATGCGGAGCGCCACCTCGCCAACGCCCCCGGCGCCATCCACCAATGAGGACGACGAGCCGCGACCGCTGCGCCCGAATCGGTACTCGGCGCCAGAGGCTGCGCGTTATACGCAGAACGGCGTTGAGAGTGCCATCTGTCTCTATCAGACGCTGTTTTCCGCGTTAGTTTGCGCAAACTGCGGCATCACGCTACGACGTACAGGGAACCGTAAACACATCCAAGCACGGTAAACCGCCATGAAGGAGCAACCGCAGGAACTAGCTGAGCAGGCGGCCGAGCCAGCTTCAACGGAGGTCGAAAGCGCGGAAGTGAGCGTTGAGATCGCCGACGACGCTCTCTCGGCCCATCTTCGGGTGACCAGAAGCGGCTCGATCACCCGAGAGGAGCTCCTGAAAAATCTCCAAGCCCAACGCGTGGTGTTCGGGACCGATCACGCGATGTGCGACCGCATCTGCGCCCAGGTGCTTGAGGAAGGTCAAATCTTCCTCATCGCGAAAGGCAGCGCAGCTTTGGCAGATCTCCCGGCGACATTGAAGCTTGAATTCGAGCCCGACATCCTCGCGGGGACACGCCGCGCAGACGGCACCCTCGACTTCTCCAGCCGTGGGGCCCTCACGCCCGTCGCCGTGGGTCAGCTCGTCGCCACCGAACTCCCACCTCAGACCGGCAAGAGCGGCAAGAGCGTGCGTGGCGAAGAGATCGCCTTCGACAAAGGCAAAAGCAAAAGTAAGTGGTCCCTCGGAAATAATGTGGAGCTCGATAGCGCCGGGCGGATCACCTCAAAGCTCGATGGTGTCATCGCGTACGAAGAGGGTGGAAAACTCGACATCACGAAGCACTACGAGCACCGCAACCCCGTCGACATGCGCTCCGGCAACCTCCACACAGAGGGCAGCATCACGGTGACCGGCGATGTGGAGCGCAACTTCTACGTGCGCGCCACCGAGGACGTCGAAATTCGCGGTGGGATCATCGGAGGCTCCGCCTACGCGTGTGGGAAAATTATCATCGGGCGCGGCGCCGTCGCAGGAGACATCGGCCAGATTATCGCGGGCGGCGATGTGTTCCTCGGCCACGGCCAAGAGGCGATCATCAAGTCCGCTGGGGACCTCTTCATCGAGCGAGACCTCGTGAACAGCGATGTTCATGCGCGGCGCGTCATCATCAAAAATAGCGTCGTGGGTGGACTGGTCATGGCAGAGACCTTGATCGAAGTGAAGAGCGCCGGAGGACGGGGACGCACACGTACCGTCCTCGCGGTCGCGACCCCTGTATCCCCCGACTTCAGCGTCCCCGACATCGCAAGCATCGACGCCATGCGCGCACGCAGGAATGTTCGTGCGCACGCCCGAAGCGTCCAAATCGGCCGTTCCATGGCAATGACAAACAAAGACCTGCCGAAGACTGAACAAGAGAGAGAGGCCCGCAAACAGTTGAAGGCCCTCGAGAAACAGCTGCGGCCTACCGCAAAAATTCGGGTGACCGGAACGGTCTCGCCGGGCGTCATCATTCGCTTTGGACGCCTCCAATATCCCATCGAGCGCGAGATGGCCGCGATGGAATTTAGCTACGACATGGAAGCGAAGAAGATGGTCCGCGTGCCCATCATGCCAACCAAGGGCTGATCGTTAGGGGTCCGCGGGGGCCTCGCGAGACCGCGCGAGGCAATGGGAGGCGATGGAGCGATACGCCCCTGCGCAGTATTTTTTGAAGTGGCGACACGCATACCGATCGGCTTCGACCTCACGGTCTTGGCAGCTTTCATGCGCTCCAAAGCGCTCCACTCGCGCTGACTTGCAGGCGTCATATCCAAATCGCGTACTCAGGATCTTGTCTCCCACGTCTTCGCAATAGGCGCCACGATCGCGGGACGCGAGGCACGATTCCATCACCACGGGGACCTCCGCTTGGCACCACGGCGCGATCCCCGGACACTGCATGGTCCAATCGATCGCAAACGCAGCGCACTCGTCCACCTCGAACGTCTCAGTGCTCCACGGTGCCCGCGCGTCTTCTTCTCCGAGCGTGCTCGTCCGATACTCACGGTACGTCCGGTGGTGACCCATGATGGTGATCGAGAACACGACCGTCAACAAGAGCACGATGCCGCCGATGATCGCGAGAATCTTCCGTGTCTCCGGCCGTGGGTCATCCTGGGAGGTGGGTGTCGTCACTCATGGAGTAGGTAGCCGAGCACCGCTCGATTGTCGAGCACCACCACTCACACGCTTCACACGCCGCGCGGTGCGACCCCGCACGGACAGTCACGACCCCGTGCGCTATCCTCCCAGGCGATGCCGGGGTCTCCTCCGCCAACCACCGTTCCGCCTTCATCGAGGGTCGCCATCGGTCGCTGGCTCACGCTTGTCGCCACGCTCGTCTTTTTGGCCGCTGGCGCCGCGCGTCTCGCACCCCAAGCGCGCCTCGCTCTCCACGCCGATGAACTTCTCGCCGCCTCCGGTGTCGTGACGAGGAGCGATGTCCTCGAGCATGGCGGGCGTGAGTACGTCACCGCGCGTGTGACCCTCGAATACTCCGTTGATGGCCGCGCGTATGTGCTCCAAGCCTCCGGTCGCGATGGTCAGTCAGCCCCGGCGAGCTCCGCGGAGGCCTTCGCCATGCGCCATCCTGTCGGCGCGCGCATGGCGGTGTTTTACCTCCCCGATTCACCGCAAATCTCTACGCTGACACGCAAGCCAGAGATCGCGGCAGATCTCGGATTCCTCGGATTCCTCGCGGTCGTCGCCGTCTCCTTAGCGTGGTCCTTGTTCCGCCGACGACGACGCTTCAAAAATGAGGTACAAAATGCGCCCGGAGACGCCCCGAGATGACCTCAACGGTGCGGCTCCTCGAAAGAAGATTCACCGATGAGTAAGCGAAATCCTTTTGGCTCCCGTGACCATTTCTCCCTCTCCGAAGGCGGAACAAGGACCACGCTAAGGAGACGGCGACGACCGCGAGGAATCCGAGGAATCCGAGATCTGCCGCGATCTCTGGCTTGCGTGTCAGCGTAGAGATTTGCGGTGAATCGGGGAGGTAAAACACCGC
>JBDQGY010000052.1:0-20277 GCA_040265175.1 Nannocystaceae bacterium | reverse complement strand
GGTGCGTGGGTGGGGAGGAGGGGCGGGAGGCCTCGTGGAGACGCATCCCCGAGGCACGAAGACGAACGCTGGCGCGTGTGGCCGCGTTCGTTCGTGCGCAGGCAGCCTCCGATCGCGCCGCGGTGCTCCTCTTCATTTGCACCCACAACTCGCGGCGCAGCCATATGGGCCAGCTTTGGGCGCAGGCGGCGGCGGTGCGCGCGGGGCATCTCCATGTGCGGACTTTTTCGGGAGGGACCGAGGCCACAGCCCTCAATCCCCGCGCGGCGGCGGCGCTGCAGCGGGCGGGCTTCGAGATTCACGCGCCCCCGGGCGAACCGGAGAACCCCCGCTATCAGGTGGGGTACGCCGCTGGCGCGCCACCGATGGAAGCGTTCTCCAAGACCATCGAGCAGCCCCCCAATCCCACGGAAGGATTCGTCGCGATCATGACCTGCGATCAGGCTGATGGAGCGTGCCCGATCGTGTCGGGTGCAACGGTGCGGGTGTCCTTGCCGTACGTGGATCCGAAAGTGGCAGATGACACCGATGAAGAAGCGGCGGCCTACGACGCCTGCTCCGTCCAGGTCGCGACGGAGATGACCTACCTCGCGTCCCAGATTTAGAGTTGAGGCGAGGCGAATAGCGACATGGACGCGGAGAACACGGGGATCATGGATGGGGTTGAAGATGACGTTCGCCGCCGAATGTGGCCGGCGAGTGCGTGAATGGTCGATCGCCGAAGGGGCTGAGGACGGGGTCCCTCGATCTCCTGGGCGCCCTCTGCGGGTGCGGAGATATGGGCGGAAGTTTGGCCTGGGTATAAGTTTTTTTGCTAGCCTCGCGGTCATGCGACGCTCCACCGCTCGAATCGCCGCCTGCGCAGCTGCGCTTTGCTTCACAACCTCGTGCGCGACGATGTTTCATCCCGAGCGCAAGGGGAACAACAGCGGCCCGATCGAGACGCTGCCTTTGGTGCTCGATATTCTGTTGTTCTTGCCCGGCGTCATCCCTGGGGTCGTGGCGTTGGTCATCGACTTTGGAACCGGTGCGATTTACACGGAGAAGAAGGGGAACGCGAAACCGTTCTTGACGGACGCCAGTGGGAGCTCCCCCGGGAATCTCGCAGATCGTTCTTCGACCGCACGAGGGGAAGGGGCGCTCGAACTTCAGGTGCGCGTCTACGCTGAAGACACGACGGTTCTCGAGAGTCGCACGATCACGTTGGACCCCATGGAGGTGGCGCAACGAAAGGGAGCGCCGCTTTCGTGGGTGCTCGGTGACCTTAACACGACCGATTGGCACCAGCCCGCGACGCGGGTGGAGGTGCTCGCGACGGGCGGCGCGCCGATCGTGCTCCCGTTCGCGATGCTCTAAGCGATCCCGGACTGCCCCGTTCCAAGAGCTGTCAGGAAGGCGCGACAACATGAGGGCGGTGCATGCACCGCCCTCAAAAATGCCGGCAGGGCTGGAGAAGGTCTACGGCGCGGTGATAAAGCTGCTCGTCCCACGCGAGATCGCTTGAATACTGCCCGTGACCGCGGGCGCCATGCTGCCCGCGGTGGCGCGGTCCACGATGACCTTGGCGTTGCACGACTCGCCCGCGTCCTCATCCGTGGCGTCGAGGCTCCCGGCGGCCACGGTGTGGCTGCCGTCGTCTTGCACGGTCTCGCTGTAGCCGAAGATGCACGAGCCGCTGACCGACACGCGAGCGTCCCCGCCGTCGTTGTCCTCCCAGCTGACGTCGAAGGCCTCCGCGCGGGAGAGGGTGCTGTCGTTGGGACCTGTGACATTCACCGCGGGGCGCGCGTTGCTCACCGTGGAGGTGTAGGGGTCTTCTTCGGGGCGGCTGAGCACGAAGTCGTAGGTGTCGGAGGGCTCAAGGGAGGCCACGTAGACCTCCGGGTTGTCGTAGCCGGGGCTCGCGGTCATCACCTTGCCGTTCACCGCGATCTCATCACCGCAGTCGCCAAGTTCGAGGTAGGTGCCGCCGGCGTTGTCCCCGACCCAAAAGATGGCTTGGGCTTCCACGCTGCCGTTCTCCTCGATGGCCTCAAGCTGGAGGTAGAGGCCGTCAGTTTTGATATTGCAGGAGTCCTCCACGGGGAAGCACCCGGTGGTCAAGGGGAGTGAGAGCGCGAGCGCGACGGTGGTGAAGACATACTTATGCATAGGTTCCTTAGGGTTGCACCAGCGAGGAAAGGGCGCAAGCGGTAGAGCCCGGTGGTGCGGCCGGGTCGAGGCTCGTGGCTTGCCCGTTGCGAGACGACGGCGCTGGGGGAGACATTCAACTCAGCCCAGAGCGAGGGGGTCGCCGCGAACGCGGTGCGCGCCGAAGCGCGGGAATGTACAGCACCCCCCGTGGTAACTTGTCCACAGATGCTGCCCCGCGATATTTGGATCATCGCCCGCTTTGAGGTCTGGCGACATTTACGCTCTCGGCACGGCGCGCTGGGTCTGGTGCTTTTGATGCTCGCCAGCGGCGTGCTGGGGTACCAGATCGGCGGATATTCGGAGGCCGTGGATGCCCTGGTAGACCAAGCGCACCCGGCGCTCCTGATGGGCGGAGGCATGTTGCAGAGCATGACCGAGCTTCCGATCGACCAGCTTATGGAGGTCTTGAACGCCCACCCGCCCATGCTCGTGATGCTGTTCGCGGGCTTGCTGTCCATGGTGCCCTTGGCGACCTACGTCTTCGCGTTCGACCAAACCGCGTCCGAGATCGAGACTCGGCACGCGCGATACCTGCTGTTTCGCAGCGATCGAGACGCGATCTACTTGGGGAAGGCGCTGGGCGCCTACCTCATGGTCGCCGGTGCGGTCACTGTCGCCACGGCGCTACTCGCAGCCTTTATCCTCGCGCGCAGCGGCACCTTTGCTCCAGTCGAAGACACGCTCTACATGGGCCGGGCGTGGCTCACCTGCCTCGCGACCGCGGTGCCCTATGTCGCGTTCTTAGGCATGCTTGGCGCGGTGGTGGGTAAGTCGCGCCGGGTGCTCTCGGTGGCGGTGTTTTTTTGGATCGTCCTGGGGATTGTTGGTGGGCTTTTGTCGACCTGGCGGCCGGAGCTTGACTTCACGCCCTACCTGTTCCCGAGCCTCTCGCGCTATCACCTGCTGACAGACTCCTTCTCCATGGGGCTCCCCACGTTCGTACACCTTGTGCTGTTCAGCGTGACCTGCGTCGGCCTCGGGCTGTGGCGCTTTCGACGGAGGGATCTATGAGCCTCGCGCTTCGTGTTCGCGGTCTGCAAAAGTCCTACGGCAGCCACACCGTGCTCAAGGGCGTGGATCTGGACGTCCCAACGGGTGTTGTGTTCGGCTTGGTGGGCCCCAACGGCGCTGGCAAGACCACCTTGTTCTCCACGGTGAGCGGCTACCTCCCACAAGACGCGGGTGCTGTGGAGCACTTCGGCGCTCACACGCCTCCCGGGGGGGCGCCCCCCAAGGGCACCTACTCCATCCTGCCGCAAGACGCGGCGTTTTTACCTACGGTGAATCTTGGCGCGCAGCTTGAGTTCTATGGTCGCCTGCAAGGACTCTCAGCCAAGGAGGCCAAGTCGGAGCGCGCGAGGGTGCTCGACAGCGTGGGTCTTCCGGAGGTGGCAAGGAAAAAACCGGCCATGCTCTCCCATGGCATGCACAAGCGGGTAGGGATCGCCCAAGCCTTCATTGGCACGCCGCGCTTGGTGATCTTGGATGAGCCGACCGCCGGGCTCGATCCCAGCGCTGCGCGGCAGGTGCGAGGCCTAATTCGCGAGCTGTCGCGGGCGTCGACGGTGATGGTGTCGAGCCACAATCTCTCCGAGATGGAGGACTTGTGCAGCGAGTTTGCCATCTTGCACGAGGGCCGTATCGTTCGGCAAGACAACCTCGCCGGGGTGATTGGCGGAGCGGCGGTGGTGATTTTTCGACTCGGGGGTGAGGTGACCGAGGCCCTGCGAGAGGCCATGCTCGCGTTGCCGTGCGTGACGGATCTCGACTGGTCCAATGACACGGAGCGCTTGCGGGTCCACTTCGATCCAGAGGTGCTCACGCCCCCCAAGGCGGCCCAGGCGATGCTCGGGGTGCTCGTGGAACGCGGCACGTCGTTCGTGGAGATGCAGGTTGGGAAGAGCCTCGAGGATCGCTTCATCGAAGAGACCTCGACGCCGCCCGCAGCAGGCTAGGCGAGGGGCGCGACGTACCCGCGAACCTGATAGGATGCTTATGACGGCGCGGGTCTGCGTCGCAGCAGCTATGTCGACCGACTACGTGATCCCACCACCTCCGACACCAAGCGCAGCGATCGCCGGCAGCTCCGATAGGTTCGCGCTGCGGCGGGTGCTCTGCGTGGGTCGTAACTACGCTGCGCACGCGCGTGAGATGGGCCAAGACCCGGAGCGGGAGCCGCCGTTTTTCTTCGCCAAGCCTTCGGACTCGGTCTTCGATGCCCACCCGAGCCTGCGCGCGAGCATCGTGTACCCGCCGCTCACCGAGAACCTCCACCATGAGATCGAGCTGGCGGTTGCCATCGGCATCGCTGGCCGCGAGATCCCGCCTGGGCAGGCGCTAGACCACGTCTTTGGCTACGCACCTGCGCTCGATCTCACCCGTCGAGATCTCCAAAAAGCCGCGAAGGCCAAGGGACACCCGTGGGAGTTTGGGAAGGCCTTTGATCGTTCCGCGCCGCTCGGTGCCATCGTGCCGGCCGCGGAGATTGGGCACCCTACACGAGGGCGGGTCTGGTTGGAGGTGAACGGCGACGCGCGCCAAGAGGGGGACCTCTCGGAGCTTATCTGGTCGGTCGCCGAGGTCATCGCGGAGTTGAGCGCCTCCATCGCGCTCGCACCCGGCGACCTCATCTTGACGGGCACCCCCGCGGGCGTCGGTCCGCTGAATCCGGGGGATACAGTGCGCGCGGGCGTGGAGGGCGTCGGCGCTCTCGCGCTGGCCGTCGCTCGTGACTAGCTGACGTGCTCGTCCGCCGGAGGGATGTTGCTCGCTGGTAGCGTGGGGTGTGGGCCCGAGAGTTTCGGGTCATGCAGATTCACGCCGCTCGTGTCGAGGATGATCCCGCGCTCTGCCGCGGTCGACTTGTAGTCACGGATGAGATCGGCGATCTCGTCGTCGAGGTAGCGAATTTGATCTCCCGTGATGGACAACGAGGCACCTTCCGGGAGGTTGTCAAAGATCTCGCGGATCTTCGGTTTGTGAAGGAAGGACACCGTCTCTCCCAGCCGCATGACATAGCTGCCCTCGATGTCGCCCTGGCGCAGACGCACTGCGTGGGAGATGTGCGCGTGGAGCACGAAGACCACGCTCGTACACAGGCCCAGTCCCACGCCGATCAGGAGGTCGGTGAACAGGATGCCGGCAATCGTGATGCTGAAGGGGATGATGCGGCTCCAGCCCTCTCGGTACATCTCGCGAAATAAGCTCAGCGGCATCAGCTTGTACCCAACGTGGAGCAAGATGGCTGCGAGCGCTGCGAGCGGGATCTGGTTGAGGAGTCCGGGCACTGCGACCACGGTGCCCAGCAAGAGCACTGCGTGGGAAAATGCCGACGCCTGCGTCTTCGCACCGGAGTAGACGTTGGCGGAGCCCCGCACGATCACGGCGGTGAGGGGCAGTCCACCGAGCAAACCGCTGACGACGTTCCCGACCCCTTGCGCTTTCAACTCGCGGTTGGGAGGACTGGAGCGTCTGAGCGGGTCGAGCTTGTCGACCGCCTCCACGCAAAGCAGCGTCTCGATGGACGCGACCAGGGCGATCACAACGCCGCTCTTCCACACCAGCCACTGACTCATCGCGGCCATGGAGAGGTTTGGACGGGGGAGGGAGGAGAACAGATCGCCGAGGCCTGCCGTGATCGGCACGCCGACGAGCAGGTGCTCACGGACGGAGAGGGCCGGCGATGCTGCCTCAAATGCGTAGTTGAGCCCGACCCCGAACGCGACAACGAGCAGCGGTGCTGGCACCGCTGTGGCGCGAATCTTCGCGGCGATTTTAGGCCAGAAGATGAGAAGGCTCAGGCTCACCATGGCGATGATAGTAGCCCCGCGGTGGTAATGGCCGAGGGCGTAGGGGATCTCAGAGAGCGTGTTTCGACCGTCCGCCTGCTCGAATGTAAAATCCCCCTCGTAGTCGCCGTCGAACCCAAAGGCGTGGGGGATCTGCTTGAGGATCAGCACCGCGCCGATGCCCGCGAGCATCCCCTTAATGACGCTCGCCGGGAAAAAGTGCGCGACTTTGCCCGCCTTCAGGAACCCGAGCCCCAGCTGAACGAGCCCGGATACAACGACGGCCGCCAGGAACAGCTCGTAGCTTCCGAGGGCGTCGATGGCGTCGATCACGATGACCGTCAGGCCAGCAGCGGGACCACTCACCGCCAGCGGAGCCTTGCTGATCAAGGTCACGACCAGGCCGCCCACGATCCCTGCAACCAGACCCGAGATGAGCGGCGCGTTGGAGGCGAAGGCGATGCCCAGACACAAGGGGAGTGCCACGAGGAACACCACCAGCCCGGCAGGAACGTCCTGACGTAAGTGCTTGAAAGGTGACAGTGGACGTGTGGCGTTCATGGGAGCTGATGACTCTTAAGACCAAGGGTCTGGGGCGGGAGCGATGGAGCCCTTCGTTCGCACCGAATCCCCTAGAAAATAGCGGAGGTTTGTGACAATGCAGCAAACTTTGCTGTATCGCCCCAACAAATGCGCGTGTTGCGGGCCATTGAGCCCCTGAGTGGGGCTTGCAGCCCCTCAGACTACCACGGCAATTCGCCCATTGGACGACCTAGGGAGCCATAAAAACGGCTGTTGGGCTGTCTGAGGTCACCGTTCAACCGAACGATGTTAGGAGGCGCCGTTGGCCCGGCGGTTGAGGCTGTCGATTTTCTCGTGGACGCTGAACTCGCGCAGTCGCACCTGCAGCTCCTCGAACTCCTCATTCGCGTGGCTCGGGCCGAGGGTGTCCCTTCGCGCTACGTATTCTGAGACCCACGCGATGGGCCACTCGGCCAAGGCGTCGAGGTGAGGATCTTTGGGTCCGACCATCTGTTCCACGAGCTCTCGACACGGGGTGAGGACCCGCACCATCTCGTCGAAGCGCCCCGGCCTCAGCACGGCGGAACTCAAGCTCTCATAGCTGTTGGCCGTGGCGATGACGAGGGGCACCCGGACACGTATCTGCTCAAGCACGCCGAGCATCTCTGCGCCGAACCCGACCCGATCAATATCGTCGAGCAGCACCGCTTGAGGCTGAAGGCAATCGACGATGGTCTGAAGGTTGAGGCAGGGGTCCTGGTTGCCTTCGCGGTTGTGCCGTGCTGATTCGCGCAACATCTCGGTGAGGGCCCCCACGTCGATTTGAACAGAACGTGTGCCCATGCGGTCGGCGAGTTGACGGGCCGCGGTGGTCTTGCCGGTACCTGGTGGCCCCACAAGCAGCACGGATCGAAAGGCGTCCCGCGAGCGAAACTGTTGGACGCGCGTTTCGAGGTGTCGCAGGGACTCGGTCGCGAGCATGGGGGGCATTGGGGGTTGCTGTACCAAGGCGCCGCCACGGACCGTGAGGTGATCATGGCCCGCGGACCGCCAGATCTGCTCCCCGAGCGCGGCGATGGTCTCGTCGCGGCGCGAGCGACGGTAGTAGGGGCCTCGGATCACGCCTTGGCGGTTCACGCCTTCGATCCATCCGATGGCCTCTTGCCCGAGAGCGGCCTCCACCACGAGCTCATGATCGTCTGCGCGCGTCGGCAGCGGTCGCGCGTCGTGGGCGTGTTTTAGGATCCATTTTGCGAGGATCGGTGCGGCAATCTCCCACTCTGGCTCGGGGCCGTCGGTGTTGAACGCGAAGTACGGGCATGGCGTTTTACGTGCGGCCGCCTCGGACCAGATCTTGTGCCCGATCCCGGCACCGTAGGCGCCGAGGGCGATCCAGTCGAGGGGACGAGGGCGATCGCGGAGGCGAATCAGGAGACCGGCGGCCTCTGAGGCGATTTGAAGGATCCTGCCGGCGGTGGCGAGTCCGTTGGAAGGAGGGTGATGGAACCTACGTTTTTGTGACATGGTTTTGACCTGGTGACGCTCGACGCGCGAGCGCTGAGGGACGGACGGCGTTCAGCATGTCACGGGCGCGTGTTCCCAACGGGAGCACAAGCGCGGCAGCGCGGTGCTCATTGGCAGCGCGCTTCTTCGTGTTGTAGGCTCGTTCGCATGACAATGACTTATCTGCGAACCAGTACGCTGCTCGTTGCGATTGCGGCCTCCCTTGGACTCACCGTTGCCTGTACGCCCAAAGATGGCGATACGGAGACGGCGGACGGTGGGACCGATGGCACGGGAACCGACGGGAGCGGTGCGGACGGGACGGGAACCGCGGAGGAGAGCGGCGGCGGAAGTGCAGAGGCAGGTGGCACCTCGGGTGGCATGGACGACGGCGGCACGACCGGGATGGACGCAGGCAGCACCTCCGGCGACGGCGACGGCGACGGCGATATCTGTTCGGACGTGACGGCGAAGCTTGTCGAGTGCGGCTCTGATGCCCGTGAGGCGAATCAGATCGGAGCCGAGTGTGAGGCTGAGATCGAGTTCTCGTATGGGAAGTCCGCAGAATGCGGGGACGCAACGGTCGCGTTGTACGCCTGCTTCGCGGGGCTCGAATGCGAGGAGTTCGAGGGCTACTATGTATGTGAGGCGGAGAGCTATGCGTTTGAAATCGCCTGTTATGGCGGCGGAGACTACGGGGATTACGGCGAGACCGGCTATTACGATACGGGCGTGGATACGGGCTTTGACGGGGGGGGCGAAACCGGAGTGGACACCGGCAACCCAGGGACGGGCGGCGGTCCCACGGGCGGCGGCCCCACGGGCGGTGGCCCCACCGGTGGCTAGACGCGTCGCGGTGTTGCTCGCGGTGGTGATCGCCGCGAGCAACGCTCGGCTGGCCAACGCGGCACCCTCGGAGGTGGTCGCGCCCACGGTCGAACACCAAAGTGCGGCGCCAACGGGGGGCGCGCAGAGGGTGGCGCCGGCGCCCAACGTGCCTCGAGGATTCTTGGTCGCGCCCAACGTAGAAGGTCCTCGTCCCGCGATGTTGGTGGAGAAATCCAGCCTCGCGACCGCGTTCGCTTTGGGGCTTCACCCTCTCCCAGATGGGAGCTTCGCTTACGAGGGGACCCCTGGAGAGCGCTTCGACGCGCTGATTCGGCCAGATGGCGTGGTGCGGCTGCTCCCTGAGTCGCAGGTGCAGGTCAAGGCCGATTCGATTTGTGCGGTCGTGGTGTGTGTGCGCCTGAAGAAATCATCCAGCGGTCGCACGGTCTCCAATCGCGCGGAACGCTGGGCGGCGCTCCTCGGCGCGTACGCGGCCACGCTTACGGCAGCGGCGTTTGGCGCGGATCCTAACGCGGACATCAACTCGCCCCAGGCAGCGATCCAACAAAATCGGGCGTGGGAGCAGACGCCGGTGCAGTTGAGCAACCCAGGGGGTGCGGCGCCCGGTGCGATCGCTCCTGTCGCGGCGGCGGGGGGCCGCTATGGCTACCTCCCCACGCCGAACCGTCAGATGGCTGCGTTTTTGGATCGCACGTTTGATTTTCGGCTCGGTCTCGCAGCGGAGGCATGGCAGAGACGGTGCGAAGAGGCGCTCACCCAGCTTCCCTCCCAGCTGCTCACCATTTGGTCGGACGAATCGTTGTCCTATCCCGAGCGGCGCTCGGAAATATTGCATCTTTGGGACAGCCTTGAGTTTCGGACTGTGGATACGTCCCTCGACGCTGCGCTCTTGTCCGAGGTCGATGCCCATCGGGTGGGGGCGGCTCAAGACGCCCGAGATCGGATCCTAAAGTTTGTCCGGACCAATCTCCCCGCGATTTCCCCTCGATCGTTTACCCGCAAAGAGCTTCGCAACTTCAACGTGGGGCGCGTCGGCGACGCGCTGTTTTGGCCCTACAAGGGCCCGCGCCGCCGTTTGTTCCTCGGCGGTCAGCGCTGAGGAGCGGCCGGAAGCTCAGGCTTTCAGCATCGCGGGGATCAGCAGCGGCGTCTGGTTACTGAGGTGATCCCACCCGAGGCCCATGGCCTCGAGCACCGTGGCGTGGATGTCTGTGGGACGTATGAGCACGCCGCCCTCGGAGGGAGCGCCCGACCGCGGATCGATGGGCATGGAGGCCATGGTGTCGTTGGTGGTGGCGCCGATGACCTTCCCTCCTTGAATGTTCATGCCTGCCACGAGACAGCTGCTGGCGAGGTGATGGTCTCGGCCTCCGCGGGGGTTGAGCTCGGGTCCGCGGGCGAAGTCGCTGGTGACCAGGACCACCGTGCGATCGAGGAGGACTCCGCTTCCGTCCGGGGTGTTCTTCAAGAATGACAGCAGCCCGGCGACCGCCTCGAAGCCGACGCGGAGGCTGGCGGAGTGCTCGCTTTGCCACTCCTCATCGTGGGTGTCGAGCCCATCGACGACCTCCAGCGAGACCGCATGGCTAGTCCCCGAGGCGAGGGCCTGGCACGCCAGCATCGCCGCGCCGTAAGACTTCTTGCGCTGGCTGTCGAGGCTGGCGAAGTCGGCGACGCCAAAGTGCGAGAGCAGTCCAGTTAACAGATCGGGGTTGCCCTCAAGATCGAAGCTCGACCACAGCGCACCGCTCGACAAGACGGCCGCGGAGGCGCGTGAGGCCTCGAAGGTGGTGACTTTCTTCGAGCCGTCGGCACGGAGCTCCCCGCAGGTGACCCGGTCTAGGTAGGCCTCGACCGCCTCCGCCGCGCCGGGCGCGAGGAGCGTCTCCGGCCGGAGCGCGTTGACGAGATCTTCCATGTCCTCGAAGTCCGAGATGGACACGCCGGAGATCGAGGCGTCGAGCCCCTCATTGTAGGTCTCCATCCCGATGACCAGGTTGGGGATGGCAGGCGACATCCTCGACTCATGGGCGAGCCCCTCGTAGGCGACACGCGTTCCGAGGGAGGAGCCGTTCGCGGACAGGCCGCGCGGGAACTTGCCGGTCAAGAAGTAGCGCTTTCCGACGGCGTGGGTGAGGGTGCCCATGTCCACGCCGCGAACGAGGCACAGATCGGAGGCCATGGCGCGCAAGGACGCAGGCATGGACGGACCCAAAGTCATCCCAGACGGGCCGTCCGTAAAGACGCCGGTGCCGTTGGTGTTCGCGAGCGCGTCGAGGATCAGCGGATCTCCATTGGCCGCCAGATCGTAGGCGGGATAAATCTTCCCGTCAGGGTCGGTGAAGTCGAGATTGGAGCGGGGATCCAGGGTCAGCAGGGTGTCCCAACCGCCGCTGAAGGTGATCTGGACCACCAGCGGCGGCTTGTCGCCCGCGGCCATGGTCTGCCGGAGCGAGAGGCCACCGAGCGAAAGCACACCCGCGGCGGCGCCGAGGCCACCGAGGAGATTTCTACGTGAGATGTGATGCGGCATGGGGGCTCCTAGTAGATGTGAAACTCCGGGGATTTCAACATGGCGATGCACACGACGCGCCAGCCCTCCAGGACTGGAGTCTGGGCGACCTGGTCGTCGTTGGTGACGGCCTCGTCGTGCGCGGTGAAAAAGACACTCTTGAGGGCATCGATCGTGGGGTCCTCGCCAGCGCGAGAACGCTCGCCAAAGAACCGCAAGTGCAGGTAGCGAAGATTGGCCTCGATATCCGCCGGCTCAACGCTCTCCAGCGTGGTGTCGCGCAAGAGTACGCGCGCGTCGGAGTCTATCCGCTTGCGGTCGGCCTCGGCCATGTTCGTGCAGACCTGCCGCGCCATATCGTCCATGAGTTTGACGTACAAGGCGTTGGGGATGGCAGCTTCCTCGACACGCTCGATATAGTTGGGATCTCCGAGCGCCGGGCCGAGCTTGTTGTCCGCGAACATCTCCGTCCCCGAGGGATTGGTCCCGGCGTTGGCGCGCCAGGTGATCGGGAATCCGTCCTCGTCTGGGCCCGCGATCACGGGGATCGAGGCCCGCAGCTGGGCGACCGTCATGCGCTTGCCGACCCTCGACTTGGTGGGCGGAGGCGTGGGAGTGATGCTCGGACCTTCTTCGGTCTCTTCGGTCGCGCCGTCGTCGCCGGTGGTGGAGGAGTCCGAGGCGACCCCCTCGTCCTCTGCGCCGGTGGTCGTGGTGCCGCAGCCCGCGAGGAGCAAAGCGAGCGCGAGGGAACAAAGGGACGTGGCGTGGCGTGAATCTACGAATCTCATCGGGACCTCCTGTACTCGTCGAGGGAGACGATGGCGCGGACGATGCCGCGGAAGTCGTCATCGTCGCGAAGCAGCTGGCTGAGCGCGTCGATCTGCGCCGTCTCCACGTTGGGATTGAGCGGGTCGAGAATCGGCGGGCGACCCATGAAGTGCGTCCAGAGGTGGATCACCATGCTCCGTGCGAAGGTGCCGCTGGAGATCACCGGTTCTGTGAGTCCGGGGAGACCAGCCTCGATATGCGCCTTGATAGCGGCGTGAGTCGGCGTCTCGTCATCGGCGAACTGTAGCCGTCGAAGCCATCCCGGCTTCGCGCCGTCTTCTTGTGTCTCATAAAATCGGCGGCAGGCGATGTTGTTGGAGCCGATGCAGTCCTCGTCATACTCGGGGAGATTATCGATGAGTCCCGAGCCGGCGAGCGCGATCTGGGAGAAGGAGGCGGCCAAGGGTTCGAGGACCTGATGACACTGGCGGCAGGTGCAGCGCTCTGTGATGTCTGGATCTGCGGGGTCGCAGTCGCTGCCATCCTCGATGGACGGCGGCTGGAAATACTGGCCCTCGAAGATGATACGGAACCGGTTGGCGCGCGCTCGGTTGGTCGCAAAACGCAGCGAATAGGCGTTCTCCGTCAAGATCCCGGAGTGCTGCGGGCCCCGCTGCTCCACCACCCAGGTGGTGTCGGTCGCGACGGGATCGGTGGCGAGCGGGGCGTCGCCAGGAGACCAGTCGGCGTAGGTCTTCGTGAGGTTGGCCATGGGCGCCAGATGCTTTTTCCAGAACTGCAGCGTGCCGTTGGTGAACCCCGTCGTGCTGGTGATCATGGAGCTGTACGGCGCGCCCCCAACGGTCACTTGGTCCACGTTGAGCAGCAGCTGCTCTTGCATGGCGGTGAGGATTGTGTCCTCCGAGTTGACCGTGTAGCACCACCGGAGATCAGGGCCGCATCCGCACTCGGCGGAGGCGTTCGCGCCGCGATAGTCACAGGCAACCACGGTGGTGCCGTTGAGACCTTCCGCGGCCGTTTGGGCCTCGGCCGCGCACACCTTCACTGTGCCTTGGGCCTCCGTGTGCCAATAGGGGACCAGCTCCACCCACCCCTCCAAGCAGGCGTTGCCCACCTGCTCACACTCCGGGAAGTCCCCGAGCACATAGTCCTTGTCGATGTCTGTTTGAGGTTTGTCTTGGCAGACCGTGTCTTCGACGCGATATTTCTTCCGCCGTCCAGCGCTCGCGGACTTCCACACCTGGTCACCGCCGGCCAAGGTCGCTGTGTTGAGCTTCACGTTCCCGCTGTTCAGCGCGACGTTGTCCACGTTCCCCCAGAACAGATCCATGTGGAACCGACGGGCCCATTGGCGGAAGTCCTCCGCCTGTAAGAGCGCCTCCAACGTGGCTTCGGGTACCTCGGCTTGACCTGCGAGCGCCTCGTACTCTTCGATGCTGGGGACGCGCATATTGAGGTCCAAAGACAAGCGCCGCAGCAGCACCTCGGGCTCTACCGGATCGTAGAGATGGCAGGTGCTCGCATCTGGGGATGCGGAGGGGTCGTGATCGGCGAGGGCCGTGGAGACCCCGAGTCCGACGGCGAAGCAAGGTACGCCCAGGGCGACGAGGCGCCAAGAGGCGCGGGTGACATGCGGAGGTGGCTGCGGTCGGTTCATGGCAAGGTTCCAGTGGAGATCCAGCGATCAATGGTGGCGATTTCCGTCGGTTCAAGGACGAATCCAGTGCCGGGAGGTGGCATACTCCCGTCTTTTGTGCGCGCCCCCAAGGCCTGTGCGCGCTCGACGGCCTGGTCGTAGTCGGACCAATCGATGAGGACGGCGCCAGAGGCGTCGTTTTGGTGACAGACGTTGCACGTGCCGCTCAAAATCGGTGCGACGGAGGAGGCGAAGGAGACTGGTTCGCCGGTGTAAAAGGCAGTCAGCGCGCCGTCTCGGAGCACCCATAGGTGCCCGTAGCCGTCGGCATCGATCTTTGTCGGGGCGGTCTCGAACGTGAGCAACTCTTCGATCCTTGCGTCCTCGTCGTCGAGCATCAGCACCGAACTCCCGACAAGCGCGTAGACGCCTCCCCCGGGGCGCGCCACGAGCTGATCGACGCGGGCCGTGACATCGTTGGCGTTGGCGCTCGCGCCCAGGGTGTAGTGGCGCAGCTCCCCCTCGAGGGTTCGCACCAAGACGCCGCGCGCTCCACCCACGTACAGGCGCGCGGTCTCATCCCGGACGCCGTGCTGGACGGGCCCCATCGGTGTTTCGAGGTCCCGGGTGCCCCCGCCTTCGAAGGTGAGCTCCACGAGGTGATCGCCTTGGGCGAGGAGGGCGACCCCCTCTGACTCCACGGCCATCGTGAGGCGGTCGGTCGGTGCGAACTGGGGGATCGTCCATTGATGGGTCATGCCTTCGGTGAGGCGGTAGTCGCCCGAGTTCGACAAGATCCACAACGCGAGGGTGCCGTCCGTCGAGCGCGAACCTCCAAACAGTGAAGGCTCCTCAAGTCCCGCGACAAAATCCGAGAGCGGGTGGTAGACGAGGCGGTCGCCGTCGTTGGCAAAGACGCCCTCAGTCGCGCGGAGCATGGCCACGCCGTCGATGGTGCGCGCCTCGAGGATCGTGCCGACGCTGGCGGGCGTGGCGCCGTCGGTGACGACCTCCACCGCGTCGAGATTGGTCTCAACGACGTGGGCGGGGCCGTCCGCCGTAGCCACAAAGATCTCGGTGCCCGAGGTCGCGAGGTCGGTGATCGGCGCCCCCGAAATGCTGGCGTCCGCGGGGACCGTGGTCGAAGGGGAGGGGGCGTCCTCGATCACCTCGATGGTGATTTCCTCGGATTCGCCACCGGATTCGGTCGCGTCGCTGGCTGCATCGCCAGGGTCTGCGCTGCATCCCAAGAGGCACGCGACGACCGCCACAGCGAGTGGGGTCCGCGCTCGCGCCCCTTCGCGAGAAGGATGTGTGCAACATCCTCGATCAGCCGGTTTCCACTCCATCGCAAGAAACCTAGCACCCACGTCCCGTCGCGGGCAATACCGCTCGTTCACGGGAACGCCTGGATCAGCCCTAATTTGCGAGCCGCGCGGACGTTGCGAGGGGGTTTACATCCCGGATTGAGACAGATAGGTGGGCAAGCATGAGTAGGATGAGTACCCTGCGCGTATGGAGCAGGAGCTTCCCTACTTCACGAAGCACGCGGGAGGTTCCGACGACCTCCTCGTCCTCGACCGAGATCACCCTGGATTTCGGGATCAGATCTATCGCGAGCGCCGCGACACCATCGCAAAAATTGCCCTCGCCTACGAGACCGGAAGCCCCGTCCCAACGGCGCCGTACGCCGAGGAAGAGCACGCCGTGTGGAGGCTTGTGCGAGAACGGCTCGCCCCGGTCCATGTGGATCGGGTGTGCGCAGAGATCTTGGAGCTTCAAACGGTGCTGCCCCTCACGTCCGAGGACATCCCCCAACTTCGCGCGCTCAATCCCGAGCTTGAGGCCGCCGCTGGATTTCGGATGGAGCCGGTCGCCGGTTTGGTCAGCCCGCGCACCTTTATGCGCTACCTCGGACAGCGGGTGTTCTTGTCCACCCAATACATCCGCCATCACTCCAAGCCCTTGTACACGCCAGAGCCCGACATCTTGCACGAGCTGATCGGTCACGCCGCCACCTTGGTGCACCCGGGGATCGCCGAACTAAACCGTCTTTTGGGACGGGCGGCCGCCGTGGCCTCCGACGCGGAGATGAAGCGACTCGAGCAGATGTACTGGTACACACTTGAGTTTGGCGTCGTCGAAGAGCGCGGCGACGTGAAGGCCTACGGCGCGGGGCTGCTGTCGAGCATTGGCGAGTTGTCCGACTTCGACACCAAGCCGCGACTCGAAGACTGGGACCTCGACGCCATCTCCCGCACACCCTACGACCCCACCAACTACCAGGATGTGCTCTTTGTGGCGCCTTCATTCACCCGCATGCTCGTCGACGTGACGATCTGGGTCCGCACTGGTGGGTGGCGGAGCGCGACCTGAGGGGCGCCAACGGGTGCGGTACAGCGAAGCCGGTGCACGTGTCTGTTCGCCTCGGTTCGAGGATATACTCGAGGCCTCTTCATGCTGAGCTTTGATAAACTTTACGCGCGGGCAGTGGCGCGCAAGGGCGAGGAGGCCCTCGCCGCGCGCATGCCCAAGACCAAGTCCACCCGGAGCATCGCGGCGACGCCAGATCACCGCTGCCTCTCCGCCATGGCGAAGGCGCTGTTTCAAGCGGGTTTTGTGTGGCGCGTGATCAACAACAAGTGGGAGGGGTTTGAGGCGGCGTTTCACGGCTTCGATCCGGAGCGTGTGGCGAACCTTTCGGGGGCCCAGGTCGCGGCGCTGCGCCGTGATGAACGCATTGTCCGCAACGGGCAGAAGATCGAGGCGGTCGTGGAGAATGCGCGCTACCTGCTCGACGAAGCCGCCGAGCATGGAAGCTTCGCGAAGATGGTCGCGCGGTGGCCCGAGGACGACATCGTGGGGCTGTGGGCGCACTTAAAAAAGCGCGGCAGCCGACTCGGTGGTGACACCGGGCCTCGGGTGCTGCGCAGCTTGGGCAAGCCGACCTTTGTGCTCACCAAGGACGTAGTGCTGAGCCTCGTGACCCAGGGCATCGTCGACAAGCGGCCCACCTCCAAGAGAGACCTGGCGCGGGTGCAAGATGCGTTCAACATATGGGCCGCGCAAAGTGGCGAGGACCTCAGCGCCATCAGCATGACCCTGGCCTGCACCGTGGACGCGGGCGATGATGAGGCGAGGGGCCGCGCTCAGCACCGACAACCGTAAAACGGGCGGGCGTTCGTGGCGATCGATTCGCCGGCGCCGTCGAGGAGTCTGTAGCTGTCGCGATCATCGACCTCGTAGATCAGCACCTCAAGTCGGCCGTCGTGGTCCACGTCGAGGAAGGCCACGGGCGGGGCGCGGAGCCAGTCCATGGGGGGGAGGGGCTCGACGTCGCCGGCGCGCAGCAGCGTGGTCTTGGAGTGCGACGCATCGAAGCCGTCGCCGCAGGACTGCGGGGCTTCCCCCACGGACTGGAACAAAACCCGCTTGAGGCCCGTGCCCCCTCGATAGACCCGTCGTTGATAGCTGCTCCGGGCGAAGGTGTCCCAGTCCCGTGGTCCGCCGAGGTCCGGTGCACGGACAGCCTGCGTGTCGAGGTAGCGCTCGTACTCGTCGCGGAGCCTGGCCTCGGCGGCCGAGAGGAAATCCTCGCGGCGTTTCTTGGACGTGATGCCGACCTCGCTCGCCCACATCAGCGGGGCGGGCAGCGAGGCGCTGCGGGCGAACACCGCCCCCTCACACGATGCGGGGAGGTTGATCTGTGCCGTGAGCCACCGGTCTTCACGTTTGAAGATCGACGCGCGGAGCGCCTCGCCTTGTTCATGATCGAGGGTGCCGTCGTCATGCGGAACAAACCCGTGCTCGCTAAAGAAGGGCATACCGTCAAACTCTGCAACGACGGTGAGGGCGCCCAGACGGGCCTCACAAATTTTCCCGTGATCGCCGTAGACGTCCACGATGGAGCCGTCCGCGCCGCGAAACTCCTCGGGGATGGCGGCGAGGTCCGCGTCTTGTTCTGCGTACATGTAGGTGTGAAGATCTCTGGAGGGCGGCCCCTCGCGCCCGCGCAATGGCCCGTGACCCCACGAAGTGTCCACCGACTGGCTCAAAATGAGGTATCCGTCGCGCACAAATCCAAAGTTGATGGCGGGCGTGTGGGCGACCTTCTCAATTTCAAGTGGGTCGAGATGGTCGGGGTGACACACGAGGTCGCTCGCGCACCCGCTGTCTTCATGTTCAAGGGGCTCTGACTCCGTGGGGGCCACGAGCGTCGCTCGACAATCGGCGGGCGCGGGCTCATGGGGGGTAGGCAACTGCGCCACGGGGCGCCAAAACTGCGTCGCGCACAGGGCCAGGGGGCCGAGCATCGCCACGGCGTAGGGGATCCAGTCTGAGGAGGTGCGCGTTGGGGTCATCGTGAACGGACACGCCGGACCAGTGCCCTCTATTCCCCGGGGTCGGGGAAAATGTGTAGATTTGAGGCGTGGCTCAGGTGGGTGGTGGCAGCCCGGGGACCTTTTCGTTCGCGCGGGCACCCCGGCCAGGCTAGACTTCGCGCATGGCTTCTTCACGACTGGCGTCTTGGCAGGGTGTCCTCGCGTTTGTGCTCGCGCTCCCGGGGATCTCCGCATGTGACGACAAGGGGGACCCGTCCAACCAAGACAACGAAGGTACGGGCTACGGCGACGACTGCGAAGACACGGTCACGGTGCTCGCGTCCGTCGACGAGGTGAGCGCGGCGGGAATCGCAGGGCAAGCGCTGTTGGACGCGGCCGTGGGCGTGGGGCCACTGACGCTCACGTGGACCGATCCGGCAGCGGACGGCGCGGGCTTCGTGGTGGTGACGAACGCCACGCCTGGGCCGGTCGAACTCACGCTCGGCGCGCTCTACGAGGGAGGCGAGGTCCGCTATGTCGCCTCGGCGCCCACGCCCGGCGACGGGAGCGAGGAGCCCGCCATTTACGTTGAGTGTCCAGATCGAATCGAGGTGGATGTGGCATTGGACTTCGCCACCGGTGACGGGCTGTTCGCAGAGCAGTTTCAGACCACGCTTGTGCATCGTTTGTATCAAGAGGGCGATCCTGCGGGACTTGGTCCGCGCGTCTCCGCAGCCTTCACCCTCGACCTGAGCGCGCTGGCCGGCGGCCTCGAGGTCGTCGAGGTGCAACCCGAACCGCCCGAGACGCTCACACACACATTCTCAGCCGCGTTCCCGCTGGAGTCGGACGCCATGAGCCCTCCGAGTGGCGAGATCGGATCTCAAGGAACATGGAGCTACGACAACGGGATCCAGTCGGCGGCGTTTTTTACCATGGCGTCGTGGTGAGGCGAGTGAACCCAGCGGCGGAGAGCGATCGTGAAGCGTAGCCCCGCTCCACGGCTGCCGGAGGGACGCCTGCCCGCAAAAGGTTGGCTCGATTCCTTCGACCGCGGGCGCTTGGCGGTGACCGCGGGACTCGGCGTGTACGGCGCTTTGATGGTCTTCACCCCGGGAGAGTTTCGCTTCATGGACTGGGTGGACCTCGCCTTCCATGAGGCAGGACACCTCTTCCTCACCCCCTTCGGGCGGGTGATGCATTTTTTAGGGGGCACGCTCGGGCAGCTGTTTTGGCCCCTCGCCTGCGGCGTCTATTTTTGGCGACGTAGCCAGCGGTTCTCGGCGGCGGTCATGGTGCTGTGGCTCGGCCAGAACATGTTTAATATCGCTCGGTACATGAAAGACGCTGTGCTCACCGAGCTCCCCTTGGTGGGGGGTGGCATGCACGATTGGAACTGGCTGTTTTCGCGCTGGCACCTGCTGCATCGCGCTCAACTTTTTGGCAACCTGGTGTACGCCGTGGGGGTGTTGCTCGTGGGGCTCTCCATCTACGGGATGTGGCGATTCTCGCGACGGACCGAGGCGGTGGACGGGGCGTCCGTATGGTCCGCGGGGCGAGGCTGATCCTGTCACTTTACAGTCTCTTTACCGTGAAGTAGCCGCGCGCCAACGGTGCGCGGTCGTGAATAAAGCAAGCATCGCGTAGGGTCTTGCGCATGCAGATTTTTGGATTGACTCGGTCGACCTCTTTGCTCCCCATCGCGTGGCCCCTCCGGTCGTCGCACGACGCTGCGACCGTGGCGTTGACCCTCGCCCTGGCGCTGACGGGATGCGGGGACGATGACGGGGATGACGGCGCGAGCGAAGGAGAATCCACCTCGCAGACCTCCGCGGACGACGGCGGGACCACGGGGGCCGACACGGGAGCCGGAGCCGGGGACGGGGACGGCGACGGGGACGGCGACGGGGACGGCGACGGGGATGGCGACAGCGCGTGCGCGTTTCCCCTCGTGGCGCTCCAGACCGGCCAAGACTCCACCTGCGCCGGTGGCAACGTCCACACCTGGCCGATCGGCATGGCGCCCGAGGACTGCCACGGCTGGGTGGGCGTGGACAATATGGGGCAAGAGCACGCCAACTCCGCCAACGCCATCGGCTGCAACCCCGACAGCACCTTCACATTTACGCAGTTCGCGGGCAACCTCGATTGCAGCGGGAG
>JBDQGY010000051.1:0-20363 GCA_040265175.1 Nannocystaceae bacterium | reverse complement strand
TCGAGGGGGCTCTGAGCGTCCCCTCGGGCGAAGATCTCACCGCGAGTGCGGATGACGCTTGATGTTCGCGTCCGCCTCGAACCCGCCGCCCGCGCTCATGCAGGCGCCCTTCCCCGCGTTGAACGCCGGGGCGTCTTCCATATGGCGAACCGCCGCAACTGCCGCGGCCTGGCAGTCACCGCCGGACTTCAGTACCTGCGCTCCGATCTCGGCCGCCCGCCGCGTCCCCTCCAACACAGCCCCGTGCAAAGAAGGATGTACGACCCCCGCGCCACCGTGAACGATCACCTGTCCCGCCGGGGAGGAGGCCACGTTCATCCGGCAACTCCGTAAGGACGAGGAATATCAGCGACTCGAATGCGCCTCAAAAGACGCCGCTCCACGCGATGCATGCGACGCCCCTCCCTTCGGGTCCGATGGTCGTGCCCGAGTAGGTGGACGAAGCCGTGCACCAGCAGCACGCTCGCCTCGTCCATCCAGGCGACGAGCCCAGGTCCCCGCGCCTGCCGCCGCACCTGCGCCCAGTTGAGCGCGATGTCCCCCATGCCCGCCGTCGACGGGTCTTCAAGAGGATCACCGATCGGAAAGGACAACACGTCGGTGGGGCCTTCGAGCCCCAGATGTGCCACATGCAGGCGACTCATCTCCTCGTCCCCCACAATCCGGACGCCAACAGAGGCGCACTCTTCCTCAGCCAGGCCGGCCGCCCTCGTGATGCGAGCGAGGCGACGGGCCAAGACGCGAGGGACCTCCGGAGGGAGAGGACGCGCCTCCTCCGACACGTGAATTGAGAACCGCTGCATGCGTGGAGTGTAGCGAAAAGCCGCAACTGCGGCCGCCAAAAACGACGACTAGGCCTGGGCGGAGCGTCGGGAGGTCGGGGCGTGCTCGCCCTCGGCTTCCTCGCGATGTGGCGACGCTACTGCGGGAAACGACAGCGTCATGATCGTCATGTCGGCGGCGGAGTGCCCAGAGAGTGCTCCGTCAAACGCCTCTGCGACCCGCGCGACGAGGGGTAACCCTGACTTTTTTTTGTCTGCCGCGAAGGCAGCGGCCTCCTCGCTATCGCGCGCGATCAACCATGCGCCGACCACCTCCGGCAACGGTTCTCCGCGGTTGTGTACCTCAATGTTGACGCGACCGTCGCGTTGGTACGCCCGCACGTCCACTGTCCATGGACCTGCGCCGCCCTCGAACGCGCACGCGGCGTGTACGCCGTTGTCCACAAGGGCCGACAGCGCCCTGAGAAGCTCCGGCCCGTTGGCGTCTACGAACAAGTCCTTCTCAAAATCCGTCGCGAGCAGGGCTGGTACCGCGCTTCGCGTCACGGTAATAATTTCAAGTCGTCGGAGGATATCGCTCACGTCGAGCGTCGAGGTCCTCGGCCGCGGGGCAGGTCCCTCCGCGATGGACTGAACGGGCTCGTCTCGCGGCGAGCTCCTCACAGGCGCCGGCTCATGCGGTTGGAATGCGTGCTCTCCAACACTCGCAGCGAGGCCGCTGAGGTCGCTCACCAGCTGCCGAAGTTGGCGTGACGACTCGCTCATCGCTTCGAGCGTGCCCTGGACCCGCCGCGCGTCATCCCCGGACAATGCGTCGATCGCGTGGCGCAACGGGCCGAGGACCATCTCGACCGCCATGGACAGCGATCCCACCGGGTTGCGCAGCTCTTGGGCCAGGCGGTGCATCCGAGCGACTTCGCCAGCCGCGGGACGGGCCTCGCCCACAACATCACGTCCGTCGAGCTCGTAGGAGGCATCGTTCGCTCGCATGTCGCCGTCACCCATACTTATCTCTGTTGGTGTGTTTGCGTTGCACCGCAAGTCAAAAATGGGACACCTCGACCGCTGCAAGTGCGTGTTCGCGCCCTATGAACGTTGATTTCGCCGCCCACGGCCTCGCAGTCCGGAGGTGCGCCCGTGGCTGCCATCCTCAAATACGGGCGCAGGCAACAAGGGCTCATGAAAGCCGGTGGTGCTGCGCTGCTGCAGCTCAATCTCGGAAAACACCATCATCGGCGCGAACCCGCTCACGGGCACCGAGCCGCTCTCGGCCCAACACCAACCGTCATCCCGTCCCGTGGCGCCCCCAAACGCGACGATCCGCTGCAAAGCCGCGAGCGGGGTGCCTATCAACTCCACATCGCGAACCCGCCGCGTACGCTGGGTCTCCACATCCACCAAGTAGACCGCAGACGGCTCGCTCTTGAAGGCCTGAAAATCGTAGCTGCTCGTCTGCGTCTCGCCTTGGCGCACGCGCTCCACTACCATCACTTCGCGGCGTCCCGACGCCCGCGCGAGGTCGAACAGCCGCTCACGAAGTTCCGCCTCGCTCGACATGGCGGCTTCTTGGGAGGCGGTGATTACCAGGTTCCCCATGCGAGCCATGGGGAAGCGCACACCGTCGTGCCGCGCGTGACCGTTCGACTTTGCGCTCGATGGAATCGGCGCCCGCGACTGCAAAAATGACTGGAGCACCCCGTCGCGAACGAGGTCCACACGCTCCGCGCGAACCCCCTCGTCGTCCACCGCGAAGCTGCCAAAATAGGGCGCGCTGGTCTCTGGACAACGTAGGGTTGGGTCATCGGCGACGTCGAGGCCTCTCGGGAGAATGAGATCACCCACGCGGTCTGCGAAGGTTCTCGTCTCTCCGCGCGCCACCAGCCGCTCTCCCTCGAGACGGTGTCCGAGCGCCTCGTGAAACAAACACGCCACCGGCTGCCCATACAACAGCGCCGGCCCAAGATAGGAGCCAGGACTCACGGCGTGTTCGAGTTCGGCGAGCTCCGCGAGCACAGACTCGAGCGCCTCGGTGAGTTCCTCCTCGGTGGGCACATCTTCGACCCGGCGCCGGTACAAGCTGCGGTCGCTCTCCACGTACACGCCATCGGGACTCAGCACCCACGCGGTCACGTTCGCCTCCACGTAGACATCCTCGGTGATCACCCGAGCGGCGTCCGTGTTGCACAAGACCCGGACGGTCCGCTCGACGCGCAGATTGATGCTGGGATCGTAGACCTTTGGGTGCTCCAAAAACCGCCGAGATAGCCGTCGGAGCACCTCGGTCCACGGACCAGGCTCCAGCGACCGTGGGTCGACAGCTTCGCGATGCTGGACGCATCTTTGTTTCGAAAAGCTATCCACTTCATCCCGTAGATACTCAGAAACACGAGCTTTTTTGTGATCGAGGTAGGCTTCTTGAGCCTCGTCAAATCGAAGCTGCGTCAGCTTCCACAGCGCCATCTGAAGCGCCTCCGCTGAGAGTTCATCTGGCGCGTCGATCCAGTCAAAGCTCTCGAGTTCCTCCTCCTCCTCGTCACCGAGTCCCCCATCCATCACGTTGTCAAATCGCGGGCTGCCCACCCGAACCTGCGCGAACACGCGGTTACGACGGGCGTGACGGCGACGAGTCATCGCCCCCCATGCAGCCGAGAGTTCCACGAGCTCCGTCCGCCGCAGGCTGTAGCTGATGTGGTACGGCCGAGGGCTGCCAGGGATCCGCATCCGCGCCTCCGACCGCTCCATCTCTGCCACCATGGCGGCGAGCAACTCTTCCGGAGCGAGGACCGCAGGCGGCGAGGGCTTGGGTACGGAGGCCACGTCGCCGGGTTACCCCTTTGAGGGCCGAGGTGGCAAGACTTTCGTGCTCGCGGTGTCCTCGTCGCGTCGGCTTGGTTCCGCGCGGCCTTTTGACGGGGGGTGTTCGCGGTCCGAGGCACGCCCGCGCTCTCCGCGCTTTTGCGCGGCGCGATCGTAGGCGCGAACGATGTCTTGCACGAGCGCGTGCCGCATGACGTCGTCTGCAGAGAAGCGCTGAACACCCACGGCCGTCACACCGCGGAGCACATCGAGGGCGTCTGCGAGGCCGCTGCGCTGACCCCGAGCCAGGTCGATCTGCGACGGATCTCCCGTCACCACCGCCGTGGTCTGCTCACCGAGTCGCGTGAGGAACATCTTCATCTGCTGTGGTGTCGTGTTTTGCGCCTCATCAAGAATCACGAAGGCCTCGGCCAGCGTCCGGCCGCGCATATAGGCGAGTGGGGCGATTTCAATGATCCCCTGCTCGACCATACGATGCACTTTCGCAGGCTCGATCACATCGAAGAGGCTGTCGTAGATGGGTCGCATGTACGGGCTGACCTTGTCCTCGAAGGTGCCCGGCAAAAAGCCCAGGTTCTCCCCTGCTTCGATGGCCGGCCGCGTCAAAATGATGCGCCGTACCTCCCGGTCGAGCAGGCGGCGGGCCGCCATGCATACGGCGAGGTAGGTCTTGCCGGTCCCCGCCGGTCCCACACCAAAGGTGAGCGGCCGCTGGCGAATCATGTCGATGTAATTTTTTTGGGCGAGACTTCGTGGCGTGACAGGTCGGCCGCCGCGTCGAGTGATCAATACGTCGCCGAAGCACGACTCGAGTCGCCCTTCGGGGTCAGCGCCCAGCACCGCGAGCGCACGCCCGAGGTCCTCGGGACGCAAGGGCTGGCCCCGTGTGCCCAGCTCATAGGCCTGCCGCAGACCGGCCTCGACCGTCGCGCACGCGGACTCCTCCCCGCGAAGGGTTAACTCACCACCTCGAATGGACACGGAAACCCCCGTGGCGCGCTCGATCTCGGCCAGCGCCCGTCGTGTGCTGGCCGGCGTCCCAAACAGCGCCTGGAGCGCTCCTGGCGCCTCAAAAATCATTTTTCGCCCGTTGTTCAACGACCCCTTTGGCTGCGCCCTGCCCGCGCGATGTGGTAGGCGTCTAGTTGTGAGCGTAGCACGACCCAAGGGCACTGCGAGGCACGGCGTCGAGGACCACCGCGAACACGGACTTCGTGATGGGCTCGAGGGGCTTCGCGATCTCATGAACAGGCTGCTCGATCCGGACAGCGGCTGCCCGTGGGACAAGGACCAGTCACTCGAAAGTCTCAAGCCCTATCTCCTCGAAGAGGCCCACGAGGTTCACGAGTCCATGGAGGACCCCGAGGCACACCGTAAGGAACTCGGCGATCTGCTGTTTCAGATTGTATTTCAATCGGCGCTGCGCGAACGCGAAGGCGCCTTCGATATCGATGGCGTGGTGGAGGCCATACGGAGCAAGATGATTCGCCGACATCCCCACGTGTTCAATCCAGCGCCGGGCGCGGCTCCCCCCGACACCGACGCGCTCGCTCGCGCCTGGAGCGAGATGAAAGCACGAGAGCGAGCGCTGGAGGGCGACGACGCGTCCGCGGGGCCTTCGAACCCGTTGGATGGGGTCCCTCGGGGGCTCGGAAACCTTCAGCGCGCGTGGCGACTGCAGGACAAGGCGGCCGCTGTGGGCTTTGACTGGCCCACTCTTGACGGCGTCCGCGCCAAACTCCGTGAAGAACTCGACGAGCTCGAAGAGGCGGTCCAACGGGGAGGTGATGCCGACATTCGTGATGAGCTTGGGGATGTGCTGTTCGTCATGGTTCGCTATGCGCAAAAGCTAGGCATCGAGCCCGAAGACGCTCTCCGGCGCGCCAACAGGAAATTTATTCGCCGCTTCACACACGTCGTTACCCGCTGTCACGAGGCTCAGATTCCGCTGGACCAGGCGGGCTTGGAGACCATGGAGAAATTTTGGTCCGAGGCGAAAAAACTCGAGCGTGCGACACAAACGCCGGTTCACGAGGCCACGAAGGACGACTGATCCCCGCCGCACGAGCCGTCGCCCAAAATAAGGGTGGCGAAGGCACCTCCTCGGTCCTACGCTGTTAAGTAGAAGACGATGACAGTCGCCAAGTTGCATGCACTCCACGGTTACCGGATTGGACCCGGTGACAGCGGCTCGCGGCTACAAATGGATCGCAGTATCGTCCACCTCCAACGGGCCCGAGATGCGCTCACCTGCGGTTTTGGACTCCTCGAGCGGGCCAGCGAACGAGGCGGCGGCGCGCGTAGCCGCCACGCCCAAGCGGCCCGAGGCATCCTCGCAGAGGCGGTGCTCTCCCTGGCTCGCGCGGCAGTACACGTCCCGGGATTGCGTACTTGCACCACCGACGTCATCTTCGCAGAGAACCCGAACGTCACTCTTGAGTTGCGTCGTCTCCATCAGATCGCGACGCAGCTGTGGTGGGAAAACTCGCCCCGCTTCCCTACCAAATGGGCCGCCAGTCGGCGCGACGACGCACGACTCGACGAGCTCATGACCTCGTACGTCTCCGCGGATGAGCGAGCCACGTTGGTCGCGAAGACGGCCGCGGGGGCCGCCCTGCTCGCCGTCGGCGCCGCGGTCTCTCCGACGATCACGTTGTTTTGCTGCGCGGCCGTGGGCGTCCGCGGCATGCTTCGATCCTGAGTTCTACTGCACTATCGGGCTGCCGAGTTCTGCCGACGTATCGGGGAACTCCAGCACCAGCACTTTGTAGCCGTGTTCGCCGTCCACCATGGTCACCTCGGGCGACGCCTCTCGTCGCAAGGTCAACGAGATCACCATGTCTGGGCCGCGGGGGCGCATGGTCACGGTCGTCACTGGCGTGCGAAAATAGCGGGTGTCGAGCCGACGAATGTTGTTTCGAACGCTCGACGAAGTGTTCGGCAGCCGCACGCTCACCAGCATGCCCTGGGCCGTCAGCTCGTACTCCACCCCCGCGCTCAGTTGAAAGAAAACCCGTGAGCTTGAACCCGTGCGCTCGAAGCCGGACCAGGTAAGGACCGCTGGCATCACGCCAAGCTCGTTGGCCACGTGTGGCGGGAGGTTCTCGCCGGTCACGCTGACGCCTTGATAAAAGCCTATGGGATTTATGGTGAGCTCTGCCTCCCGGGCGGACTGGACGAACGCTGGCTCGGGGGCTTCCTCCGAGCTGTAGCTCCATGACGACGAAAGATCTTGAGTCGGTGTATCCGCAGCCGCCGGAGCGGGGGCGGCGGTCTCCCCACCTCGTGACAGAGGCTGACGCGGAGGTGGGCGTGGTGGACGGCGCTGCGCCGGCGGCGGGCTTCGACGATCCCCCGCAGCCTGCTCCGATGGCACCACCGGCGCTCCCTCTCCACTTGGGGGGGCGGCAGCCAGGGCAGGAACCGAAGACGAGAGCAAGAACGCCGCGATGCACGCACCGCAGAATGGAGTAGCTGAATGGAGCTTCGCCATGATGGACACAGGGTAGCGAACGAAGGCCCCTCAATCCAAGAAGACGACCAGAACGGGATTCATCGCGTGGGATCCGTGAGTACGGGGTCTTCCTGCGAGCCCACGCCAAGCCACGCCGCCCGCGCCGGGCCCACCACCCGATGGGAGCCGCACACGAGCGAATAACTGCCGGTGGCGGTGAGCCAGGGCAAAATCCCCGGATCCAGAGGTCCGGAGAACACGTGGTCCCACGGCGCGTTTGGCGTGGGGTCGCCGACCTGCGTGGGAACCCACCCCATCATCCGACCACGTGGGCACGCGTTCAGCATGCTCTCTTCAGGACGACTCGGCGCCCATCCCACGAGGACCCTATCGAGCGGCCCTAGCCGCCCTTGGGCCGTGGCCGACAAGGCCTCGAAGCCTGCGGGGTTGTGTGCGACATCGAAGATGGCCGTGTGCTCGCCCCGACGTAGCACCTCAAAACGGCCCGCCAAGGACACCCCGTCCAGCACGTCAAGCTCAGGTGCGGTGGCTCGGTGCTCGCCACGCCATGCCGCCATGGCTCCCAATGCGAGGCCGGCGTTGGTCCGCTGATGAGCGCCACACAGTCCCATCGGTGGTCGCGCCGCCACCTTTGCCAGCGTGAGCGGACAGCCTTCGCGCGCCGCCACCGCCTGCAAGACAGCCATCACCTCCGCCCCCTGCGAGGCGGTCACCACCCGCGCGGAACGGTGCATCACCGCGGCTTTCTCCGTGGCGATCTTGGCGAGTGTATCCCCGAGGAATTCTTGGTGGTCCAAGGCGATAGACGTGACCGCGATCACGCGAGAGCGACGGACGCGGGTCGAGTCGAGGCGACCGCCGAGCCCCGCTTCCAAGACCATCGATCGAACCCCCGCCGCCCGGAACTCGAGCAACGCGATCATGGTGAGCACCTCAAAGAAACTCAGCACCACCCCGCACGCCGACTCCGCCTCCGCGACCTCCGCGAGGCGTGATTGGATCCGTGCGTCTGGCATGGCGCGGCCGTCCACGCGCACGCGCTCCCCCACCCGATGCAGGTGCGGGCTCGTGAACAACCCCACCGGCCCGGCACCTTCCGACTGGAGCAGGTGCGCCACCATGGTGCTGGTACTGCCCTTCCCGTTCGTGCCGACCACGTGGACCATGGGGACCTCGGCACACGGCGATCCCAGCGCCTGATCCACGGTGGTGATCGCCGCCAGCCCCGGGCGAACTCCCATGGTCCTGCGCGCGAACAGCTCCTCGCGCCAGCCCCGTGCCGCCTGGTTCATTGCGCCGCGGGCACTGCGGTCTCACTGCCGAGCAGTTTGAGAATCAAGGCGAGGTGCTCGCGCATCTCAAGTCGCGAGACGATACGATCCACCATGCCGTGCTCGAGGAGAAACTCGCTGCGCTGAAAACCCTCCGGCAGTTCTTGGCCGATGGTCTGCTGAATCACCCGAGGACCGGCGAAGCCGATCAACGCCTTGGGCTCCGCGATGATCACGTCCCCGAGGAACGCAAAGCTCGCTGCGACGCCGCCCGTGGTCGGGTGGAGCAGCACCGAGATGTACGGGAGACCTGCGTCGCGAAGCTTGGCCCGCGCCGCAGAGGTCTTCGCCATCTGCATCAAGGACAAGATTCCCTCCTGCATTCGCGCGCCCCCCGACGCCGAGAACACGATGGCGGGGCTGCGCAGTTCGAGCGCACGCTCGAAAACGCGGGTGCAGCGCTCTCCGACGACCGATCCCATGGATCCTCCCATGAATTCGAAGGCAAAAAAGCCGACGCTCACCGGGATCTTCCCCATCTGGCCGGTTCCGGAGACGAAGGCGTCCGGTCGGCTCGTCTTCTGCACCGCCGCCTCAAGCCGCTTCGCGTACGGCTTGTGGTCTACAAATCCCAGCGGGTCCACCGACACGAGCTCCATGTCGTGCTCTTCCCAGCTCCCCGGATCGACCATCGCCGCGATCCGCTCGTGGGTGGGCATTGGCTGGTGAAAGCCGCACACGGGGCACACACGGAGGTTCTCGATGAGCTCCTCCGTATAGGTAATCTCCCCGCACTCGTCGCATTTACTCCAAAGCCCGGCGGGGACCGACACCTTGTTTTGCCCCATGGGCTTCTCGACGGATTCGTGCTTTCGACGCCACCAGGCCATGCGTTTCGTGCTCCTTGCGTTCCGTTCGCAGAGGTTCTGCGAGTCCGGACTGCATCTTTGCCCCAAAGCCCGGCGTCTCGCAACCGTTGCCCTCTTCGGTCGCGTGCTGTTATTCACACAGCGTGGCAGACGCGAAACAAGACGCGGAAAAGGCGCACTCTGGGCTCCGTTATGCAGACGCGGGCGTCGATATTGACGCCGGCAACGACGCAGTTGCGCGCATCGGCTCGCTCGTCAACACGACGCGACGACCGGAGCAGCTCGACGGTATCGGGGGATTCGCAGGCATGTTCGCGCTGTCAAAGGATCTCGACGAGCCCGTGCTCGTCTCTTGCACGGACGGCGTCGGCACCAAGCTGCTCGTGGCCATCGCCGCCGACCAACACGCGACCGTAGGGATCGATCTGGTCGCCATGAGCGTCAACGACCTCGTGGTCACCGGCGCCGAGCCGCTGTTCGTCCTCGATTATATCGCCACGGGAGCCCTCGCTCCTGCCCACGTCGAAGCCATCGTGTCCGGTGTCTGCGACGGGTGCCGCCAGGCGGGCGCGGCGTTGCTCGGTGGAGAGACCGCCGAGCTCCCCGGCATGTACGCCGATGGCCACTACGACCTCGCGGCCACCGCTGTGGGCGTCGTGGAGCGTTCAAAAATTCTCGGACCGGACCGGGTACAGGTGGGGGATGTTGTCTTGGGCCTAGCGTCGGATGGTTTGCACAGCAACGGCTACAGCCTCGCCCGAAAGGCGCTGCTGGACACTGCGTATGCGGGCCTCAAACTCGACGCCTCCCTTCCCGGCAGTGACATGAGCGTCGCGGCCGCCCTGCTTCGCCCCACCCGGATCTACGTGAAGTCCATGCGCACCGGCTTCGCCCTCGCCGACGCTCCGATCCACGCCGCGGCCCACATCACCGGCGGCGGGCTCCTCGAAAATCCTCAACGCGGCCTTCAAGATCACCAAGCGGTCCAGCTCGATCTGTCGGTGGTGCCGCGAGACCCAATCTTCGCGGCCATCGCTGCCCAAGGCGTGTCCGAGCAGGAGATGCGCCGCACATTCAACTGCGGGGTTGGGATGCTGCTGTACGTGGATGCGGCGCGGGCCGAAGAGGTGACGTCGACCCTCCGAACACACGGCGAACGAGTCTTCGCCATGGGTCACGTACGTGAACGCGGCGGCAGCGACGCGCCGCAGGTGCTCTTTCAAGATTCGTAGCGTCGCGACCGAGAAACCGACGTGGGAACGACCAATCACTTCGACCTCCTCGTCCTTGGCTCCGATATCGCGGGCCTCGCCGCGGCGGCGCTCGCCGCGGGTCGTGGGCTCCGCGTCTGCGTGCTCCCGGGCGACAGTCCCGAAGGGGTGGTGAAGGTCGGGCAGCGCAGTTTCCCGCTTGAGACGGCCCCGTTCACGGTGGTGTCGAGCCCCTTCGTTCGGGTCGTCTATGAAGAGCTTGGCTTGTGGCTTCAGATGCGGCGTGACGTCCGCCCCATCCCTGGCCTCCACCACTGGCGTTTGCAGGACGCGACGCTCGACGTGCGTAGCGGCGACGCGAATCTCGATCGGGAGATTTCGCGTCACACCGGCGCCGAGCGGCCCCGCCTGCGCGCCGACGTCATCGCCCGCATGCAGACGGAGATGGACGATCTTTTTCAAGCGGCGGGGCTAGACCCACCAGTCCATCGAGCCGTCGCGACCGAAGACGCGCCCCAAGCCGCCGTCCCGAATATATCCGCGGCGCAACGCGAACGCGCCTCCGCATTTTTGGGGGTGCACGCCCTCGCGGGGTGGCTGTCCGATGCGCCCCCACACACGACGCCGGAGGCGGTTCGCCATCGCATGCGCGCGTATTGGGGAGAAGGCCCCACCGACTTTCAAGGTGGGCTGAGCGGTCTCAGGGCCCAGCTTATCTCACGGATCCACTCGCGCTCCTCGGAAGTAAAGCCGCGGATCCACGTGGATCGAATCGACGTCAAGCGAGGCCGCGTGAGCGGCGTCAAACTCCGGGGCAAAAACGAACACTACGGCTGCGACGCGCTCGTCCTCGCCTCAGACCCCATCGACATCTTCGGCAAAGCGGCGGAGGCGAGCGGCCTGAGTCGTGATTTTTCCCGTCGCCTGGCGAAGGTGCAACGAGCCGCGCGGCGCTTTACGCTCCACGTCGCCGTGGGAAACAAAGGCGTCTCGCCCGTCTTCTCCGAGACGCTCGTCGCCACATGCGACCCCACCCCCACGTCTCCCATCCAAGCGCTGTACGTTCGACGACTCCCCAATAAGCTGGTCCGCGCGACGCCTGACACCGTGTGCCTGTCGGTCACCACCGTCGTCCCCGCTGATCTCCCCAAGGCGCACCTGAGAGACTTGACCCTCTCCGCATTGCGCCGCCATGGGGGGCTGCCGTTTCTTGAGGAGTATCTGGAGTGGTCCTATTCGCCCAACGATGGACTCGGCCTCGTTACCACTCGCGGAGGGAACGCGGGCGCCTCGCCGGATGCGCGCCCCTACCCCATGGACGCGCTGTACGACTTCGAAGATCGGAGCATCGCCGGCGGACTGCCGCTCGAGACCGGCGTCAAACGACTGCTGTATGCGGGCCGGATGTCTTATCCGCACCTCGGTATCGAGGGCCAGTACATCGCCGGCCGCGCCGCCGCCGACGGCCTCGTGGCGAGCAAGCGGGGCGCCGCGTCTCCGCGTCTCCTTCGGCCGTGATTGTTAACCGCCCAGCGCTTTTTTGATTTTCCCGCTGAGGGTGCCGAACTCGTATGGCTTGGGGATGTAAAATTTTGCCCCGACGTTGATGCCCTCGATCATGCTGCGGGCGTCCGCACGCGCGGTCAAAAAGATGACGGGGATCGACGCGGTCTCCTCGTGCTTTTTCATGGCGCGCACGAGGCTCATCCCGTCGAGACGAGGCGTCTCCAGCTCGCTGATCACGAGGTCAGGCGGCGCTGTGTCGAGAGACACGAGGCCCCGAACTCCGTCGTCACTCACGGAGACACGGTAGCCCTCTTCTTCCAGCGAACTTCTCAGGCCTGCCGCCGCGTCAGAGTCAGGTTCGATCAATAAAATGTGTGCATCGGCCACCTCCAGAGTTTAGGCGGGTCGCCCAGAGATGTGAAGCCCCCCGCTCCGCGCGTCTCGTGTCGTCTACATTCCGGCGAGCACACCCGAAACCTCTGGCGGCGGCGCGGGGGTACCGTCCTCGCGGACCACCTTGGGGATGGCGCGGGTTTCCTCCACACACACGCTGCCGTTTCGCCACCGCCGCAAGTCGACGCGTGCCAGGCGTCCCGCCGTGTCTCGCGCCGCCGTCAGATGAAACCCGTCGAGCCAACTCCCGGAGTTCGCGTAGAGAGCAGCGCCCACATCGACGAGTTCTCCGTGGTGAGAATGACCCATCAAGACCAGCGGGACGTCGGTCACGCGCGCCACCTCAGACGCGACCTCCAACATGTCTCCGCCCACGTCCCGCGCGCGTTTGTTGCGTCGCACCGCCCAAAGCCCCGCCAACCCGAGAACTGCCCCGAGGGAGAGTCCCAGCGCCAACGGTCGACCGAGCGCCACCCCGACGCCAACCCCGCTGAGCACACCTCCCGCGAGCGCGAGCACATAGTCCCTCGCGGTGACCGACAAGACGCCTCCGATACGCACCGCGGTGGGCGGAGGCGCCATCTGCTCCAGGGCCGCCAGCGTCCCCATTCGAAGGCCGGCGTTCGCGGCCATCCGGGCGAGCCTCGCCTCGTGGTTCGCCCGCCCCTCTTTGTCCGGCCGCCCATATCGGATCCAGAGGCCGAGCATACGACCCACCATCCCCAAATATAGATAGACCACGCGTACGACGAAGCGGAGCCCTCGCCCTGCGGCCCACCGTATGTAATCGGCAACGGTCCAGCTGTCCGGCGCGTGATAGTCCATCTCGGGCATCAAGTTCGCGAAGCTCCGAGTCGCCACCTCCGCCACGGTCTGTACGAGGCGCCCGCCGCGGGTCGGAGCCAAGGGGGCGTGGGTCGAACACGCTGGATCAAAGAGGTGCCCGTGCTCGATCCATACGCCTGACGGCTCATGAATAAACCACGGCACGAACCGCACGCGCCCCGCCTCCATCCGCTGCAGCATCTGCACCCCCGTCCGCGTGATGCTCACATCTGTGGATGATGACCCGCCATCGATCCCACCTTCGAGCCTGGACGCGAGCGCGCGCCGAACCTCGGGGTACAAAAACTCCGCGTCGTGATTCCCCGCCACGAATACGACGCCGTTGCCGGCCTCTAAGAAACGCGTCATGGCGTCCTCGACCGCAGGGTGGTCGTCGAGCACCGCGTGCAAGCGCGCCACCGCGAGCGCCTCTGCGTCGCCCTCCATCGCGTCGATCTCCACGTTCCAAAAGTCAATAAAGTCGCCGTTCACCACGAGCTGCCATCGACCGCGCGCCATGTAGTGCTCGATGAACTGGGGGAACGTACGTTCGATCTCCGCCGCGAGGTGCACGTACTCTCCACGGGTCCGCGGCTTGAGGTGTGATCCCAGGTGCAGATCGCTGATGAGCAGGAGGTCTCGGTGTTCCACGGCGCCGCACGATCGTAGCACCCTCGCCGTTCATTCGATGAGCATGCTCATCATTCGCCAGCAGCGCGAAGGCCGCCGCCGCCGGAGTAGGCTCCTCGCTCCGCGTGGGGAGCCGGCGACATGAGCACCGGGCCCGACTGTGGTATAGGGTCCTCGCGCGAGTCGCAGGAGCGGACCATGGACGACAAACAAATCGCCTTCATCCTTGTAGTCATCGGGGCTTTCAGCCTGTTCGGCTTCAACCTTCGAAAGTTTGTGCGCATCGCGGCGCTGGGCAAACCCGCCAACCTCAGCGAATCCTGGGGCATGCGCGTCGCGAGCCTCATGAAATTCTTCTTCGGGCAGCGCAAGGTCATGGAGGAGCGCCGGTCGTGGCACCACCTCGCGATCTATTGGGGTTTTTTGGTGGTCTCCATCGCCACGACAGACATGCTGCTGTCTGGACTGCTCGGCCAAATCACCTTCGGGGAGCCGGCCAACCTGGCCGCCGGTTCCGGTGACGCCCTCAGCCTGTTCCTAGGCGGCGTTGACAGCCCGCTGTGGGCGGCGATCAAGGCCGCCATCGACATCGCCAACTTGGTGGTTTTGGCTGCCGTGGTGTACGCGCTTGTGCGGCGCGTCTTCGTCCGGCCGGCCTTCGTGCCGGTGAGCCTCGACGCCATGCTCATCTTGGGCGCCATCTGTCTGCTGGTCCTCACCCACTTTCTCCACCACGCGTTTCATATGGCGGCCACCAAAACGTACGAGTCGGACGCGATCATATCGTTTTATGTGGGGCAGCTGTTCGGCATATTGGGAGGCACCAAGGAGGCGGTCGTCAGCACGATGGACGCCCACAAGGCGCACCTCGCGAGCGAGGGCAACTGGTGGGCGCACATGATCACCATTTTGGCGTTCATGAATTACTTGCCCTTCTCCAAGCACATCCACGTGCTCGGCTCTGGCCCCAACATCTTGCTACGCAAGCAAGGCCAGCGGGGTGCGATGCCGAAGCTCAAGCTCTTCGACGGCGAGGCCGACGACCCCGACGCGGAGCCCCTCTTTGAGAATTGGGGCGTAGGACGAATCGAAGACTTCGACTGGAAAAGTCTCATCGACAACTACTCGTGCACGGAGTGCTCGCGCTGCACGACGTACTGCCCCGCGTTCGCGACCCAAAAACCGCTCTCGCCCATGCACCTCATCCACGACCTCAAAGATGAGATGAAGGCCCGGGGGGGCAAGTTGCTTGAGCTTCAGGCCGCCGGCGGGCCGCTGCCAAAGGCCATGGACGACGAGGAAGAAGAGGAGCTTCCCGAGGGCGCCAACAAGGACAAAATCGCTGAGATTAAAGAGATGCTCTCGGACATGCCGCCCCTCGTGGGAGGCCGGATCAAGGACGAGACGCTCTGGGCGTGCACCACCTGTGGCGCCTGCCAAGAAGTGTGCCCGGTCTTCATCGATCACCCCCTCAAGATCCTCCAAATGCGCAGCCACATCGTCCTCAACGACGAGACAGGTCGCACGCCAGCAGAGGCGGTGCGGGTGGTCGGCAACATTACCGATGGCCAAGGCAACCCTTGGAACGCTCCCGCCCAAGACCGAATGAAGTGGGCTGGCGACCTTGAGGTTCCCACCATCGAGTCCAACCCGGACGCCGAGTGGCTGTTCTTTGTTGGTTGCGCCGGCGCCTACGACGACGGTGCCATCAAGACAACGCGCGCCCTCGTCCGCATCCTGGAGGCGGCGGGAGTGAGCTACGCGGTGCTCGGAGAAGAAGAGATGTGCACCGGGGACACTGTGCGTCGCCTCGGCGACGAGATGAACTTTCAACTCATGGCCCAAGCACAGGTCGATCGACTCAACGAGCTTAAGGTGCGCAAGGTGGTCACCACCTGCCCTCACTGCTTCCACGTCATCAAGAACGAGTACCCGCAGTTTGGGGGGGATTACGAGGTGGTGCATCACTCCCAACTCATCTCCCGACTCATGCAAGAGGGCAAACTCCAGGTTGCCAACCCCCTCGACAAGAACCTCACCTACCACGACAGTTGCTACCTCGGACGCTGGAACGGCGTGTACGACGACCCGCGAGCTGGCATTCAGCGCGCGGTCGAAGGCAAAGGCACCTTCAAAGAGCTCGATCGCAATCGCGAGCACGGCTTCTGTTGCGGCGCCGGTGGCGGCCGTATGTGGATGGAAGAGGAGACCGACAAACGGGTCAACATCAACCGCGCGGAGGAGATCGTGAAGGCAGACGTGGACGCGGTGGCCGTGGGCTGCCCGTTTTGTAAAACCATGCTCAGCGACGGCATGAAACACTTCAACAAGGAGGAAGAGATCGAGGTCCTCGATCTCGCGCAGGTCATCGCGGCGACCCTCCCCGACGCAGCCCCCACGGCGCAGGAGCCCGCGGAATGAGCGGAGTCGTAGAGGCCGATCTCGTGACGCGACTGCGCGGACGCTTCGATCCCACACACCTTGAGGTCCTCAATGAGTCCCACCAGCACTCTGTGCCTGCGAACTCAGAGACCCACTTCAAGGTGGTCATCGTGAGCGCACGCTTCGAGCCCATGTCTCGGGTCGCTCGACATCGCGCGATTCATGACGCCGTGGGTTCGCTCCTAAGCGAGGGAATCCACGCCTTGTCCATCCAAGCCCATACGCCCGAGCAATGGCGGATCCGCGGCGGCGCGATCACCCCTTCACCCGCATGCCGGGGTGGCAGCAAATCCGCCTAGTCTTGCGGCTTTAGAGGGGACTAAAACGCGACCGCCCCGCCGCCGTCGCGGCTCGTGTCGGCGACCGCCCGGAATCCACGAGTCTCTGGATCAACCTCGATGCAGTTGGCGTGGCCGATGTTGCCAGCGCCCCACCGCACCTCTTCCACCGTGTGTCCACGTGATTCCAACGAGGCCCGCAAGTCCGCCGGCGTCCGCCGCTCCACTCGAATCTTGTCAGGGAGCCACTGGTGGTGAATTCGCGGCGACGCCACCGCCTCCGGGAGCGTTCTCCCGTAGTCGATGAGCTGCAGAACAATTTGCGCGACCGTCGTCGTGATGGTGGGGCCGCCAGGTGAACCGACGATGGCGCGGAGCTGCCCGTCTTTTTCCACGATGGTCGGGGTCATGCTGCTGAGCATGCGCTTGCCGGGCTCGATCGCATTTTGTGGGCCCTGCACGAGCCCAAACATATTGGGGGTCCCGGGCTTCGCCGTAAAATCGTCCATCTCGTTATTTAGGATGACCCCCGTGCCCGGCACAACGAGCTTCGCGCCAAAACCACCGTTGAGCGTGTATGTGTTCGAGACCGCATTCCCGGCGGCGTCCACCACACTAAAGTGTGTGGTCTGGGGGCTCTCTGCTGGCAGTGGGAGGCCTGCGCCCACCTCCGAGGAGGGCGTCGCCTTCGCGGGATCCACAGACTCAAGCCGTTTGGCAACGTAGGCGGTGCTCAAGAGCTCGTCCATTGGGACGTCCACGTACGCGGGGTCACCGATGAGCTCGTTGCGATCTGCGTAGGTCCTCCGCAGCGTCTCCACATACAGATGAACCATGTCGGCGGACTGCCATGGGTAGCTCGCCATGGCGAGATGGTCGCTTCCGGCTAGGATCTGGCGAAGCACAACCCCCCCTGCGGATGGAGGCGGCATCGTGATGATGCGGTGACCGTGGTACTCAAACTCGACCGGATCCCGCTCCACCGCGGCGTATGCGGCCAGATCCGCCTCCGTCCAGATGCCCCCGAGGCCACGCACTCCTTCCGCGAGCTTCCTCGCGAGCGGTCCTTCGTAAAATGCACGGGCGCCCTCAGTTGCGATACTTTCGAGCGTGTTCGCGAGGTCCGGTTGGCGCCACACATCTCCCACCTCAAACGCCGTACCATCGGCCCGTTCGAAGACCTTCGCGGAGTCGTGAAAGCCGAGTTTGTGCATTCGGCTCGCCGCCCGCGAAAGGTCGCTCGCGTGAAACTCATCGAGGGCCCACCCCTCTCGGGCCAACCGCACTGACGGGGCGACCAAATCGCGCCATGGCAGGGTGCCGTACTTTTCATGAGCCATTGCGAATCCGGCAACATCACCCGGGATGCCTGCGGCGCGGGCACCCACGCGGCTGTCTTTCGTTGGCGTGCCCTCGTCGTCGAGGTACATGTCGCGCGACGCTCCCGAGGGAGCGACCTCCCGGTAGTCGATGGCGCGCGCGCGGCCGCTCGCCTCTCGCACGATCATGAATCCACCGCCGCCGATATTTCCCGCGGAGGGGTGGGTAACGCTCAACGCAAACCCAACCGCGACCGCAGCGTCCACAGCGTTGCCGCCACGTTCGAGGACGGCGAGTCCAACCCGACTCGCGTTCAACTCCGCGCTCGACACCGCGCCATGAATTCCCACCGCGACCGAGTCAGGATCCCCCGCGAGCGCCGGGAGCCTTCGCGCCGGAGCCTCGCTGCGCGGCGCCTCCGCGGGCGCCGGAACATCCGCCGTGGGCGAGCCCCCCTTGCAACCCGCGCCGAGCCCGAGCGCGAGCCCGGCAACAACGCATCCCGCCATGCACAGCCGACCCCGGCCCCTACGGCGTGCACCGCCCCAAGGATGTTCGGGCCTGACCACGCGTAGGTCGAAGGCCGTAAAAAGCCGCGAGAGGACAGTGGTTTGACGTTGCACGCGGCAAGTGTACACGTGACCGCTCCAATCTAAACCGCCGCCCGAGGCGGCACCGCCGCCGTCCACGCCAATTGCAGAGACACGCTTGACCTTCGAACTCGTCTGGGGCATGTTCCTCGACCACTGACGGCCCCATGGTCTAGCGGTCAGGACGGCGGCCTCTCACGCCGCAAGCTCGGGTTCGATTCCCGGTGGGGTCACGAAGCGCCAATCGCGTTGCGAGCGGCGCTTTTTTTATGTCCGGGATTTGGGGGATTGGGGTGACCTGTTAGGCTACGCCCTTGACGCAGAGCGATCCCATGTCCGTCGATTCCACCCCTCTCGAAGGTGCCGGGATCGCCTTCGACTTCGATCCTGAGGTTCGCGCGTCGCCCATGGTCTGCTCGTTTCCCCACGTGGGGCTCGAATGGCCTGAGGAGCTCGGCCGTGCCCCGCAGGTCAACCTCAAAAAGAACGCCGACCTCGCGGTCGACGCGCTTGCAGCGGGCGTTTCTACCGCTCGAATCCGGGCGAGGTTTAGCCGGCTCGTCGTCGATCTCAACCGCCACGAGCGGGATATCAGCCGACACGTTTGCCCGGCCCATCCGGACCCGCGCCCGCGGGCCGATCCCGGGGATCCTGATTCTTTTCGAGCGGTCATAGGCCCCCATCACCGCGGTGTTGTTTGGCATGCGGCCATCGGAGGGGTCGCGACCTTGGCGCTTCCCCTGGCCTACCCGGCGATGGAAGACCGTCTCAGGCGGTACCACCGCCCGTATCTCGCCGCTCTTGACGCGCTACTCGAGCGCCGCCTGCAGCGATTCGGGGTCGCGATGTTGCTCGACATCCACAGCATGCCGTCGTCAGTGCGCCCGGATATCGTGCTCAGCACCTGTCGAGGTCGCAGCGTTCGGCCAGAAACAGTCGAAGTTGCGCGGTGCGCGCTTGGCGCATTTCCTCAACTCGATGTGCGCATCGATGACCCCTACACGGGCGGAGCGATCACCGACCGTTTTGGCAGACCGGAACGGGGTGTTGAGGCGTTACAGATTGAATTCAACCGCCGCCTGTATCTCGATGAGAGCCGCCTGCAACTCCTTGATGACCGATCCCGGTCGCTCAACACCCGCCGGCGCCCCTCGGGCCCTACGCCCGCGGACCTTCAACGAGGTGTCCTGGACATGGTCTCGTCGCTGGAACGTCACCTATTGAACCAATGAGCACCCTGGCCAGTTTTCATGAGCCCCCGATCAGCAATTTTTGACCAATGACTTCCAAAACGGGCCCTATCCTTGTATCAACAGGGGCGCATCGACGAGCCTTCGAGCCCGAAGGTTCTGTATCTCCCCCCCCATATCGAAAGCAGCAGTGACTTGAGTCCCCAAGGCAACGACGCAGAACAGTTTGACGACCTCCTCGGCGAACTCGTAGATGAACTCGCCCAGGCGCCGATGATGGAGCCCGAGCCCGAGCCCGAGCCCGAGCCCGAACCTGAACCGGCACCGGCACCTCCCCCCGTGGGGGACGTGGGCGCCATGCCGCCCGCGCTCGACATGCAAGGGGTGCCTGCCGCTCCGCCTGCGAGCAACACCAAGTGGTACGTCCTCGGAGCTGTCGTGGTCGGTCATGGCATTGCCGGATGTGGAGGAGCCGGCGGGGCACTGTGTGCATGTGGCGGAGCCGGCGGCGTCGCTGTACTGGCCGGCGGGACACACCTCGCACTCCTGGCCGGGTCCGACAGCGGGGTCGTGGGAGCACACCACCCATGCATCATTGTAATTGGAGTTGCTCTCGGAGCCATATCTTTCAATTTCATAAGAGCCATCATCGTCCATTGACACACTGCACTCCTGCAGGCTAGACTCGTCTCCATCGCAGTCAAAGCCCCGCCATTGGACAGAAATACTATTGCCGTAGTACGTATCTTGGACATAATTACCAT
>JBDQGY010000050.1:0-20403 GCA_040265175.1 Nannocystaceae bacterium | reverse complement strand
GCCGACGCTCCCGCCGACGCTCCCGCCGACGCTCCCGCCGACGCGGACGCGGACGCGGATGCCGATGGCGACGATCCCTCCGCCGACGACACGACCGCCGTCACGTTGGGTGCGGGCTTCGTGCTCAACACCGGTAACTCGAATAATCTCGCCATCAATGGGAAGTTCGACACGACCGTTCGTCGTGGACGCCATCAGTTCATCGGCGGACTCGCCGGGGTGGTCGGCGCCAATCGTAACTCTGCAGAGTCCGAGTGGCTCTACACGGCCGCCAACGTGGAGGCGCGCATGCGCTACGACGGTTTCATTCGAGACAACTTCACGGCCTTCGTGCTGCAAACGACGCGGCACGATCGGTTCCAGAGCCTCGACGCACGCGTCACCGTAGCCCCTGGACTTACCTGGGTCGCCCTGGGCGGTCCAACCCACACACTGACGCTCGACGGCGGTTATGAGCTTCAATATGACCGTAGAACTGAGGCGTCGACCTTGGAACAAAATGGCGACGGCAACATTATTCTTGACGCGAACGGAGCGCCCACGACGGTGCTCGATCAGAACTTCATCAACCACAGTGCGCGTCTCGCCACGGGCTATGGCTACAAGTACAAAGAGGCTGTGTCCTTGACGTTCGGGATGGAGTTTTTACAGAGCTTCATTGAGATCAAGCGCTGGCGCATCAACAGCACAGTGGCCATCGACGCGAAGCTCGCGGCACGCTTGTCCATGAACGCGAGCGTCAACGTGCGGTTTGACAACCTGCCGTTGCCCGGCGTTCAGAAACTCGACACCACAACGATGATCGGCGTGAACTACTCGTTCTTCTAGCCCGAGAGAAGGGGCGGCGGTCTTTCGACTCCGCCCCGACGAACGACGAAGGCCGTGCGGAGTGACTCCACACGGCCTCGTCTGCTTAAGCGGCCGGTGGTCTAGGGCTGCTGCAGTTCCTTGGCGCGTCGCAGGTCCTCCACCGAGGCGCCTTCAACCGCGTAGTCGAGCCCGTCGAGTCGGAACTGCAGCCCCGACCCAAGAATCGCCTCCACGTCATCCTCGCTACCCAGCTGGATCTGGATAAAGCTGCTGCCCTCCATGTCCTGGATGTCGGAGCGCACAGCGGGCCACGAGAGCGCCGTGGCGTCGTCACCGGATCGGATGGGCTCCATGGTGTGGCCGACCTCGTCCGCCACGAGCCCGTCGACGACCCACCACCGCTGCGAACCGTCGTCGTAGACGACGCCCGTGAGCTTGACCGCCCCCTCGGCGTCTGGCGTGGGCGCCGCGGACTCGTAGTCCCACGAGGTCAGCTCGCGCATGTGGTCAAAGAGTTTCTTCCACCGGTAGTCCGATACCCAACTGGGGGAGCAGTAGCTCATATAGTCCTTACCCGTGTTCGGCGCATAGATGAACAGCCCAGGTTTTTGCGGGTCGATGTCGAATCCCCACACGCCGATGTTCGCGTCTTGGTGGGGGTATGCGGGGTCGGTCCCTGCTGCTCCACCGCACGGCGCGTGCGGGTTGCTTTGCACGTGTCCAATCTCGTGAACAAAGGTCTCCCACGCGGTTACATTTTGCTCCTTGTGCCACTTGCCGGAGGCGAATCGGGCGGTGGCCGAGGACTTGGTGGGGGGAATGTTGGCGGTGGGCGCGGTGCCCAGCGTGCCAAAGGGTCCGCCGCACGAGTCGTAGAGCGCGTAATAAAACACGTTCGGGTCGGGCTCATCCTCCGCACGAATCTGCTGCAGCGCGCCCCACAGATCCGGTGGGTCGCCGATCTGCGTGGTGCGGACGATTCCCGTCTCCCGCCAGACCACCTTGGCGGCCTCGATGGGGTTGCTCTTGGCGAGCAGGTCGGCGAATCCTTGCTTCTCCGCGTCGGTGAGGGTGGCGGTGTCGGAGACGCACTCATTCCAGGTGTACTGCACGGGCACGATCACCACGCGGGTCTCCATGGGACTCGCCTCCACGCCGATGTAGTCGCTGCCGTCGAGCAGCGCCACCGAGGGCGGCGAAATTTCGGGGATGTCCTCGTAGCCCTCCTCTCCCTCCATCAACTGGACCTGGAACTTAGCGCCGGGCTCCACATGCTGCGCAGGAAGTTGCACGAAGAACTGGTCATTAAAGCTGCCCTCATCGGACTCGTTCTCCACGAGCAGCGGCCCGCGGTAATTGTCGAATTCCACGATCTCGCCCCCCACCTTTTCGACGGTGAAGCGCGCGATGAGTTTGCGCGGCACCCAGTCGGCGGGCAGGTCTCCCCAAAAGATGCGGGCCATGGCCGTCCGGAAGCGTGGAATTTGTCCTTGGCGGCCGCTCGCCCCGACCCACGCTCCATCCTGCGCGATGTCGACACCGATGGAGGGATTGAACTCCACGCGGCGGATGGTCAGACCCCCTCGAGCGGGTACCGGCTCAAACACCGGATCGCCGCCTTCATCCGTGCCGCCGTCGCCGCCCGAGTCCTTGTCCGCGCACCCGAAGGTCCCCAGAAGCACGCCAAAGATTGCAAACCGAAGAATACGACTCATCCGCAACATGTAGGTCGTGTAGCACAATTTGTCTCGAGTACCCATGGTGAGCCGCCTAGGCGCGGCAATGAGCGGGCTAGCACCCTGCTCAACGGCATCCAAAGTTTCCCGGGCGGTCCGATCCCTACCGATGATGCGGCGAGAATTCGTAGGATTACGTACGTAAGGATCACTCTCAAATCGCCCGCAGGGAAATGGACCTTGCGCCTGGTGAAAGAGGCCTTATCTATGGGTTTGAGAACGGGCCTCCACGGCCACGCGAGTGGGCAACGCCACAAGGGTTGGGGGCACGTAGGGAAAGGTCGCTCGCTTCAACGATCTCACCCAGTTTTGATGCCAAGAGGCGCGATCGACGCACTTTTGGTGTGTGCCAAAACGAGAGAACCTAAATCGTCTCTCACCTACATAGTTCGATCAATGTTCTGAAATCCTACGTTTTTTTCGGAAATCACCCCCTCCAAAAGGACCGGCTAAACCGCAATCGTGGTACAGCCGCATCGAGCACAACGACGAGCCCGCCCCTGATCCCTGCCCCATGAGCACCTACTCCAGACCCACGCCCCCTGAGAACCACGTCGCACTCGCCGTCGATGACGCCGACTTGCTGGGTTGGCTGGTCGACACCAGCCGGTTACCCGTGGTCGCACAGTTCGCAGGATCTCAAACGCGGGCGGGACAGCTCGTCTCTCCGGAGTTGGACACCCTCGCCGAACGCGCGGCGGATTGGGTGTCTGTGGTCGACGTGAGCCTCGACGACGATCCGCGCTTCACGGAGCGATTCGGGTTGGTGTCGACCCCCTCGTTGATTCTCTGGTCCGATGGTCGCGAGGTGGCGCGCTTTGATGGCCGGCGCAGGGCCAGTGAAATCGAACGTCTCGTGACCGCCGCCCTCGACCGTGCGGCCAACGAGGCCACTCCCACCACCGTCACGTTGCCCTGAAACCGCCCCTCAGGGGACGAATGAGGACATCAACGCGAGCAACCCGGCGGGGTCATCTGCGTGCACCCAGTGGCCCGCCTGTTCAAGAACCTCAACGCGCGCCCTGCCGTGCCGCCGACCGGCCGCCGCAACCCGCGCACGAGCCTCCAGCGGCCACGCGGAGGAGGCGCCCCCAGCGACGACCATCACCTCGAGCGCGCCCGGCGGCGACTCGTACAGCGCAGTCAGATCCGACCGCATGTAGTCGTCAAGCAAGCGCTGGATCGCCGCGAGGTCCAAGGTCCACATCACCGTCCCGCTGGCGGTCCGCCGCAGGTTCATGGACAGCCACGCCGCCAGACCCTCGGAGAGTCCCCGCGCGACGATGTGGGACATGAACGCCTTGCGTCCCTCGAACTCCGAGGGGAGCGTGCGCAGATGTTCGAGGACACTCTCCACGGATGGAGAGGAGCCTACGTGCCCCGCCGTGAGCGGCGCGTCCACCACGATCACCTTGGTGAGTTCCGACGCCCCGCCGAGCGCCCATGTGGCCGCCACTTTGCCACCAAAGCTGTGCCCCAAAACCGCGTCGCAAGACAGGCCGAGCGCCTCCACCGTCGCCCCCACATCCCGCGCGCACTGCTCAAGCGTGTCCTCCCCACGAACATCGAGGGAGTCCCCGTGCTGCCGAAGGTCCATCAACACTACCCCGCGCTCTGGATGACTCGCCGCATGCGCCCTCGCGATGCTGCGCCAGTTGGCCCGGCTCCCCAAAATCCCGTGCAACACCACGAGCCAGCGCTGAGGCGTGGCGTCGGGGGCGGTGATCGAGGTGGTGGCGAGGATGTCGTTGTGCACGAATCTCCACTATCACACTCCACCCAGCGGACGCACATGTCCCGAGCGGGTCGGCCACGCCCCCCTGCCTTTGGTACCCTGGACCCGTGACCGGGCGGTCCCCCCTCCACACCATGCTCCGCGAACCCGCGCTCCATTTCGCGACGGCGGCAGCGGCAGCGGCGCTGTTCGTTCACGTCTTTGGCGGCGGCGCGACGAACCTCGGCGAGGTGGACACCGGGGCTGCCGGTCGCCTCTTGCGAGATCGCCCCACCATCTCGGTGGATCCAGCGATCGTCTCCCAGCTCAAGGCCAGACGAGCCGCCATGGACCCCGCGTCGCGCCCGGCGCTGCCTGCGATGATCGAGGGGTGGGTCGACGAGGAGGTCCTTGTGCGTGAGGCTAAAAAGCTCGCCATGGACCACGAGGGCGACGCTTCTCGGCCCCGGGCCGTGCAGTGGATGCGCTCGGTTTTCGAAGCCAGGGTCCACGTGACCGAGCCCGACGAAGCGACGCTTCTCCGCCACTACGCGAGCCACCAGGACGCCTTCACAGGCCAGCCCCGTTACGACTTTGAGCTGGTGGCCCTCGCGCCCCGCCCCTCGGCCGACACGCACCGTCAAGCGTTGGATGCGGCGCTCACCTCACTCGACGCGGGGCTCGCCCCGTCGACGCTTCGTGGCGCACGCTTCGATCGGTGGGAGCGCATGCGATCCGCGACCATATCCCGCACCTTCGGACCACGCTTGGCCGAGATCGTTGAGGCTGCGACCCCGGGCGTGTGGCGTGTTCTTGAGGAGTCCCCGCGCCCAACCCTACTGCGGGTGCTCGCCACACACCCGGGCGGCGACACGCTCCCTTTCGACGCCATCCAGGAGAGGGTGCGCCTGCACCACCGCCGCTGGGTGATCAACGAGGCGGTCGCGGACCAAATTCGCGCTGCGCGACGGACCTACGCCGTGTCCCTCCCAGCTACCACGCCTGCGACACCAGCGCCCGAATGATCACTTGGAGAAGGAGTGGATGTAATCGAGGTTCCCGTCGAGGTCGTACCATTCGCCTTTAAAGACGTCGGTCTCCAAGTTGATCTCCACCCACATAAACCCGGGCCGCTGATCGTCTCCCCATAAATCCACCGCCGAATTGTCATCGCGGTACGCGAAATCGGTGACCTTGGCGCCCGCCCCCGAGACCACGCTGTGAATGCCACAGTCCGAGGAGAAAGACTGCCGGTTGTGGTCATGACCGCTGAAGTACACGTCGACACGTCCGCAGAGCACATCATCGAAGACCTCGCGGACCCCCTTGCCCGCGGCGTCGTACAAAATGTTGTCGGGCAAAATACCGAGCCCCTCGTAGTTTCCCGCGTTGCCGTGCTCTCCGTTGGAGCGCAGCGGGTGGTGGGCGAAGGTCACCTTCCAGCGCGCATCCGAAGCGCCAACCACGGCGTTGAGCCACCCTTTTTGGACGTCCTCGTCCTCGTTGCCCATGATTCGCGCGGTGTCGAAGGCGAAAAAGTGCACATCGTCTCGCGGACGAAAGTCGTACCAATAGCCGGCGTCAGGCATGCGCCAGAGCGGCTGTATCGCGCCGTAGTCGACCTGGTAGGTGCCAAGCTCCCAGTTGCTGGCCAGCTCGCCGTAGTCGTGATTCCCAAGCACCACGTAAAATGGGGTCTGCGCCGCGAGCAGGTCGGCGTAGGGCAACTCGAACTTGTCGATGAATTGCACGTCGGTCACAGAGTCGACGCCGATGTCATAAAAATTGTCGCCGAGGAGCAGCGCGAATTCACATCCCTTGAGTTCGCAGATCGTGGCGGCCGCGTCCCCCACGGCGTACTGCGCCTCGTTGCCCTCGCCGGTGTCCCCGATGACGAGGAATCGCACCGCGCTAAGATCCCCATCGCCGTCTCCACCGTCCCCGTCCCCGTCTCCGTCTCCGTCTTCCGTCGCGCTCCCGCCACCGGTCTCGCCACTATCGACCGCCGAGGTCACCTCGGTGCCCGACTCTGAGTTCGTCTCTCCGCTCGCCCCTGCTGTGTCTTCGGTGCTCGGGTTGGAGCATCCGCCCACACCCGTCACGCACACAAAACTGAACTGCAACGCGTGCCGTCTCATGGACAGAGCATAGCGGATGTCGCTGCGACCCCCCACCCCCTTTGGGCGAGACCTCGCCCGGGTTCACCGTGTGAACCCGGGGGGCTCGCGTCTCCCCGAACGCACCTGGCGCGAAAGCCGTCGCGCGAATGCGCGCGATTCATTCACCTGTTCTCCCTCCGGGGCCGTTCTGTCCGCCGTTCGGCGCATGCGTCCCAAGATGTGAGCCGGCCGCCCCTTTACGCTGGGACGAGAACACCGCAAAGTTGAGGTGTGACGTCCTCCGAAGAGTTCGCAGACCTTCCCTCGCCGCCTCGCGCGCTCGCGGCGGTCATTCGAGCAGCGCGTGAGTCCGACGTCAGCATCGAGACGCTGGGCAAGCTCGTCGGCGCCGACCCGAGCTTCGCGATCCGCGTCCTCAAGGTCGCCAATTCCCCCATCTACGGGCAGCGCTCTCGCATCTCCTCCGTGCGGCGCGCCATCTCGGTCCTCGGCGCTCGCGCCCTCCGCAACATCGCCTTGTGCGCGGCGACCCGCGCCTGCGTCTCCCGAGAGCGCATCGCAGACTTTGACCTCGGCAAGTTTTGGCAGTCCTCCATTCAGCGGGCAGCCGCGGCGCGCTTGATCGCCGAACACGACCACGCCGTCGAGTTTGATCCTTCGGAGGCCTTCACCGCCAGTTTGCTCCAAGACCTTGGGGTGCTGGGCCTCTTGATGCGACGCCCCGAATTTACAAAGTGCTGGAATGAGTTGAGTTCCCTCGACCCGGCCCCCCGCCGCGCGCAAGAGCTCGACCTGCTCGGCCAGACCCACGACGAACTCGCCGCGGAACTGAGCCAAGCATGGGGCCTCCCAAGAGAGATCTCCGTCCCCATGCGATTTCATCACGAGCCGGCGCGGGCTCCCATCGAGGAGCGTGCGCGCGCCGAGGTGGCGCACGACGCCGAAGAACTCGCCGCGGTCCTCAACTCGACCGATAAGAAACATGCGCTCTCCATCGGTCGCGCCATGCTCGAACGACGCCCGAAGCTCCAGCAGTCCCTCGAGGAGCTGCTCGCTCAGCTTCCCCAAAATGTACAAGACGCCGCCCACGCGCTCGGGCTCGAAATCGAGGCGCAACCGTCGATCGAGGAGATCCTCGTGGACGCCAACCGCGGTCTCTCCGAACTCAACCTCAGCTACGAGGACCTCCTCCAACGCCTCGAACAGGCCCTCGCGGAGAAAGAGCAGCTCGCCCGCGAACTTCAGGCACGCAACCGAGCTCTCGAACAACTCTCGCTGACGGATGTGCTCACCAACCTCCCCAACCGGCGCGCCTTTTGGGGTCGCGCCGTCTACGAGATCAATCGCATCGCGCGGAACGGCGAGACCATGTGCGTCGCCATGGCCGACCTTGATCACTTTAAGTCGGTCAACGACACCCACGGGCACGACTTTGGGGACCGCGTGCTTGAGGCGGCCTCGCAAGCCTTCGCCAACGCAATTCGGTCTGCGGATATGGTTGCGCGCATCGGCGGCGAGGAGTTCGCCTTCATCTTTCCCGGTACCGATCTCGCGGGAGGGATCGTCGCCGCCCGCAAGGTCAACGCGAGCCTGCGCTCAGTGTGTCTCGCCACGCCCTCAGGACCCTTGTACACGCCCAAAGTGTCGGTGGGAGTCGCCCGTATCGAGGGGGTCTACGCCTCGGATTTCAGCGCAGATGAGATCATCTTGCGCATGCTCAAGAGCGCCGACGGAGCCTTGTATGCCGCCAAGGACGCCGGGCGAGACAAGGTCGCGCACGACCCTACCGCGACCCCCTGGAACTAGCGAGTCGGTCGCTAGCCGAGCGCAGCCTGCTTCTCTTCCCGCTTGCGCATGCTGTGATTGAGCTGTCGTTTGCGGAGCCGGAGATTCTCCGGGGTGACCTCCAAAAGCTCGTCGTCCTCAATGAAGGCGAGGGCCTCCTCCAAGGACAGCACCCGCGGCGGCGTCAAAAACAGTTTCTCATCCGCGCCGGCGGAGCGCACGTTGGTGAACTTCTTGTTTACGCACGGGTTGATGACCAAGTCACCATCCCGGCTGTTCTCCCCGCAGATCATGCCCATGTACACAGGCACCTGCGCGCCCACGAACATGGTGCCCCGCTCTTGCAAGCGCGCGAGCGAGTAGGTCATGGTCTCCCCAGGCTCAAGAACGATGAGCACCCCGCGGGGTCGCGTACGGCGGGTGCCAAGGTAGGGACCGTAGCGTTCGAAGACGCTGGAGATGACGCCCGTACCGCGCGTATCGGTCATGAACTCCGAGCGGTAGCCAATGAGTCCGCGGGAAGGAATCTTGAATTCCATGCGCTGACGTCCGCCCCCCTCTTCTTCCATCGCCGTCATCTCGGCCTGCCGACGGCCTAGTTTCTCGATGACCGCCCCGGCGTAAGCGGCGTCGCAGGCGATGGAGACACGCTCGTAGGGCTCAAGACGCTTGCCGTTCTCATCTTCTTGCAAGATGACCTTGGGCCGCGAGACGCAAAACTCGTAGCCCTCCCGACGCATGGTCTCCATAAGGACCGACAGGTGCAGCTCGCCGCGCCCGGACACCTCGAATTCCTCTGCGGTCTCGGTGTTGGCGACCCGCAAGGCCACGTTGGATCGCACCTCACGGAACAAGCGCTCCGCGATCTTGCGCGAGGTGACCCACTGCCCCTCTTTGCCCGCGAAGGGGCCGTCGTTCACGCGAAATCGCACCGAGAGCGTCGGTGGGTCCACCTCGAGTTTGGGGAAGCAGCGGCGCCCCTCAAGGGCCTCGCACGTGAGCGTGTCCCCCACCTCCAGTGACTGCATCCCTGCGATGGCGATGATGTCACCGGCGCGCCCGGACTCCACCTCAAAGCGACGAACCCCTTGGAACTGAATGAGCTTGCTGATCCGGAACACCTCCGTGCAATCCGCCTGGGGATCGGAGGCTTGACCGGGCTTCGGGCGCACGAGCGCCAAGCGGTCTCCCACCTTCACGCCGCCGGTCTTGATGCGACCGATGGCCAAAAATCCGAGGTAGTTGTCGTGCAACAGGGTGGACACCCACATGGACAAGGGCGCGTCCTCTTCGGTGGCCGGCGGCGGCGCATGCTCGAGCACGAGGTCGAGCACACTCGAGATGGGCCCCGGCGCGTCCTCGGGATCGGCCATGGCGTAGCGCTCCCGGGCGCTACAAAAGATGACCGGGAACTCAAGCTGGTCCTCGCTAGCGTCGAGCGACACGAGCAGGTCAAAGGTCTTGTCGACCGCGGCGTGGGGGTCGCAACCGTCTCGATCAATCTTGTTGACTACCAAGATGACCTTGAGCCCGAGCTCCACCGCTTTTTGGGTGACGAAGCGCGTTTGCGGCATCGGGCCCTCGAACGCGTCCACCACGAGCAGCACCGAGTCCACCATGTTCAACACGCGCTCCACCTCGCCGCCAAAGTCGGCGTGCCCTGGTGTGTCCACGATGTTGACCCGGTGGTCTTTCCACAACAGGGCCGTCGGTTTGGAGGTGATCGTGATCCCCCGCTCCCGCTCGATGTCCCCGCTGTCCATGGCGCGATCGGATTCGTCTCCACGCGCGAAGGCCCCGGCCTCCGCCAAGAGGCCGTCCACCAAAGTGGTCTTGCCGTGATCGACGTGGGCGATGATGGCGACGTTGCGTGTCTTGGACATAGGCGGGCGGACCTTGACCCGCGCGGAGGCCAAGCGCAAGCGCCTACAACGAATCCTGCGCGCTTCTACACGACAATTCTCACAATGTGGCGGTTCCGCAGCGACGTCCAGATCGCTCGCAGAGTTTGCAGCGGCCCTCGCGTTACTGCGAAAGGCCCTCCACCGCGCGTCTCGTGAGCACTTTCAGCATGGATCGCCGATATGGCGCCTCGTAGGGCACGTTCTCAAGGGGCTTGCATTGCTTGTGCACCGCCTCAGAGACAATCCGCGCCACGGCGGGATCCGATAGTTTCTTACCGAGCACATCGTCGAGCTTGCCCACCACCCGCGGGCGAGGGTTGAGCACGCCTACGACCACTTTTACGGCGGTGACGACGCCGTGGGGGGAATCCGTCTCAAGGTCGAACCGAAGCGCCGCGCTCACCAAGGGGAAGTCGATGGACTGTCGCACGCTCCACTTGGTGTACGTGGCCCGCCGCGGCGACTGGGCGAGAGGGATCCGCACCGCGATCATCAGCTCCTCCGGCTCTTTCACAATGTGATGGATCCCATCCGCCCGGTAGTAATCTTGGGCGTCTGTCGTCCGAGGAGTCTCGCCTCCGACCAAGTCGAAGGTCGCGTCGAGGCTCACCAGCACCGGCACCGTGTCGGCGCTCAACGCCGCCACGCAGTTGCGCCCCTTGGGGACCACGAAGCACACGTTGCCCTCGGACTTGAGACAGCCGCCACCCAAGGCATCGCGCCAGAACTTCGTCTGGTTGACGTAGCGGCACCGCACATCGAGGTTCACGTTGCCACCGAGGGTGCCCATGTTGCGATGCAACGGTCCCGCCACGAGGCCTGCCGCCTGCGCGAGGCTGGGCGCGTGTTCACGCACCAAGGGGTGCTCGCTGACCTCCGTGAGCGTCACAGCCGCGCCGATGAGGAGCGCTCCCTCCTCCACCTTCACCTCTCGAAGCGCGCTCACGGCGGCCAGGCTCACCAGCACCGGCGGGGTGTCGAGCAGGTGCTTGAGGTTGGGGAGGATGTCCGTGCCCCCCGCGACCACGCGGGCGCCCGGGGTCTTCAACAAGCGCACCGCGTCCTCCACAGTGCTCGGGGTTTCGATTCCAAACTGGGGTAGACGCAGCATCAGGCGCTCCTCTTCTCATCGTCAGGGCTATCTTTGTGCGGCGCGAGCTCACCGCTCGCCTCTCGCGCTTTGCGGTCTTCGATGGCGGCGAGCACCCTCGGCGGGCTGAACGGCAGGCGATCGAGCCGCACGCCTACGGCGTCGTAGATCGCGTTGGCGATGGCGGGGATCGACGAGTGCAGCGGCCCCTCCCCGGCCTCCTTGGCGCCGTACGGACCTTGCGCGTCCGGTGCCTCCACAATGATCGCCTCGATGTCCGGCGTGTCCACGGAGGTCGGGATGCGGTAGTCGAGCAAGCTTGGTCCCGCGTGCACGCCGCTGTGCGCCGCGTCCACGAGGTGCTCCTCCATGAGCGCCTCTCCAAATCCCATATACGACGACCCCTCAATTTGTCCCTCTACGATCTTGCGACTCAAGGCGCGCCCGCAGTCGTGGGCGCACCAGATGCGCTCCACGTTCACGACGCCGGTCTCGTCATCCACGTTCACCTCAGCGAGGTGCGCGGTGAAGCTGTAAGCCGGGGACGCGCCAATGGTCCCGCCACGATAGCTGCCGTGCCGGTCCTTCGGCGTGTTGTAGCTGCCCGTCTCGCCCAGCAGGCCGTGGTCGGCCTCCGCCCACTGAAACGCCTCCGCGAGCGGCACATTGCGCTCGGGATCCTCAATATCGATCGCCCGGCGACCCGCCAAGGTGACGCGTTTGCGTGGCACCTCCCAGCGTTTGGCCACGGCCCCGCAGACCTTTCGGCGCAGCTTCTTGGCAGCGTCGAGGCAGGCGTTCCCCACCATCAACGTGATGCGAGAGCTGTAGGCGCCGAGATCCACGGGGCACAGATCCGAGTCTGCCGACAGCACGCGGATATCCTCAAGCGGCAGCCCGAGTTCTTCGCTGGTGATCACAGCGAGCATGGTGTTGCTCCCCTGTCCGATGTCATTTGCGCCCGAGAAAACCCGCGCTCGACCGCTGCGGTCCAAGCAGATCTGCACCGCCGCTTGCGGCATCTCGTTAGGATAGATCGGGTAGTTGGTACCTGAAATATAGGTGCTCCCCGCGATCCCGAGCCCGCGGCCATAGCCCAGCGTGGCGCGACGGCTCGTCCATTCTGAGCGCCGCTCCACCGATGCGAGGCAGTCCAAAAATCCATTGGAGCCCACCATCAACCCGTTCACCGTGGCGCGGTTCGAGCCGATCTCGTTGCGCCTTCGAAGCTCGATGGGGTCGAGCCCAAGCTCCACCGCCGCCTTGTCGAGTTGGATCTCCATTGCGAAACGTGGCTGCACTGAACCGTGCCCCCGCTTCGGGCCGCACGCGGGTTTGTTGGTGTAGGCCCGCGTGCTGTGAAAACGATAGGTGGGGAAGTCGTAGGGCGCGCACAAAAGCTGCCCCGAGTAATACGTGGTCACCAGCCCAAAGCTCGAGTAGGCGCCTCCGTCGAGGAAGGTGCGAGAGGCCACGCCGGTTATCTTGCCGTCCTTGGTGAAGCCGGTTTTGTAGTTCATCTTCATCGGGTGCCGACCGCGATGGCTGTAGAACACCTCCTCCCGCGTGTAGAGGCACTTGACCGGCCGCCCAGTCATCATCGCGAGTTTGGCCACGCAAAACTCGAGATCGAAAGGCTCGCTCTTGCCCCCGAATGCCCCGCCAAGCGGCGGCTGAATTACTCGGATTCGGTGAGCCGCCAGCTTGAGAACCTTCGCGAGTTCACGGTGAAGGTAGTGAGACACCTGCGTCGCGGACCACACAGTGAGCACCCCAGATCCAGGTTCCACGCTCGCGACCGCGCAGTGCGGTTCGATGGCCGCGTGGGTGGTGCCCTCGAAGTGGTAGTCCCCTTGAACGATGAGCTCCGCGCCCGCGATGGCGGCGTCGGGGTCGCCGAACTCGAGCACCACGTCCTTCGAGAGGTTGTTCCCTTTGCGCGACCACGGGTTGATGGACACCGCGTCCTCCGCCAGCGCCTCTTGGGGATCGTAGTAGGCGGGGAGGACCTCATACTCCACCTCGATAGCGTCGATGGCCGCGTTGGCGGTGTCCTCATCCACCGCCGCGACCGCCGCAATGCCATCCCCGACGTGGCACACTTTCTCCACGCAGAGCGCGTTCTCATCGGGTGTCCAGGGGATCACCCCGTAAGGCTCGGGGAAGTCTTTACCCGTGACCACGCCGAACACCCCCTCCATAGCCATGGCCTTGGAGGTGTCCAGGGAGACGATGTTGGCGTGGGCGTGGGGGCTGCGTTTGATCTTACAATGCAGCATTCCCGGGAGCTTGAGGTCGTCGGTGTAGCGCGTGACCCCGCGCATCCGCTCCATGGCGTCCACTTTCCGGTGGCTCGTACCTATCTGCCAAGCCTCGCGCGGCGTCGAGTCCTCGTCGTTTCGCGCGGCCTCCTCGGAGGACACACCTTCGTCCATCGCGTCACGATCAGCCATGGGTCGCCACCTCGTCTGCCGTCGCGGGGCTCGCTCCCTCGAAGACGCGCTCGCTGGCGTCCACGATGGCGTCAATGATCTTGGTGTACCCGGTGCAGCGGCACAGGTTCCCGGCGATGCCCTCCTTCGCCTCTTCGCGGGTCACCGGCCGTCCGAGACGCTCAAACATCGCGTGCGCGCTCATCAAGATCCCCGGCGTACAAAAGCCACACTGAGCGGCGTCGTAGCGATCAAAGGCGTCTTGCAGCGGATGGCAACCCGAGGGCGAAGAGAAGCCGAGCCCCTCCACCGTCTGCACGGTCCGACCTTGCGCTTGGCAGGCCAGGGTCAAGCACGACAGCACGGGGTGACCGTCTACTTGCACGGTGCACGCGCCGCAGTCTCCCTTGTCACATCCTTGCTTGGTGCCGATCAAATCGAGCTCGTAGCGGAGCACTTCGAGCAGCGTCCAATGCGAAGGCGCGGCGACGTGGTGAGCGTCGCCGTTAATCCGCAGCTGCAACAATCGAGGTTCAGCCATGGACAGAGGATCGCGGAGCCTCCACCACCGGCGCAAGGCTGCAATGCGCCCGGCGCTGTGAGATCTCCTCCACCGCGGAGGACGCGCCACACCCCGCGCGGTCTCTCCTGGGATGCCGAGCGTAGAACCCCGCGGACTGGTAGCGTTGCCCAAGGTCCCATGCGTGTGCTCTCGTTCATCGCTGCGTTCGGCGCTTGCTTCATGTCGGGCTGCCTCGCGGCGCATCTTCCCGACCCGTGGACGCCCACTGGAGCGGGGCACGGAGCGGAGATCGATGCCCCAGTATCCTCTCGGCCCCTTCGCGCGCTCATCACCGGCGGAGATCTCTCGGAGGCCAGCGACGCCCTGCTCGACGCCCTCGCGAGCGAAGTGGCGCGCCCTGTCCCCCCAGCCTTCCGCCTACATCTCCAACACGGCGCCGTCACCCTCGTCTCATGCAGACCGAGTGGTGAAGACTCTTCCAGGGACGTCCACGCAGATCCTTGCGTGCTGCCCCCCGCCGACATCGAAAAGACGCGGTCCGAGTACCTCTCCGAGACGGTCACGCTCGTCCCCGGGCTCGCGCGAAGATGGACGCGCCCCGCTCACGTCGAGTTGTTCGCCTCCAACCTCGACGCCGCGCGACCCGTGGCGCGCCTGACCATGGTCCCCGAGTTCCCCTCCGACGCGACAAGATCCGCAGCACTCGCGCAGGTCATGGCCTCACTCCCACCGCGGACGCCGGGGCTCCTCCACATCCTCGTATTACCCCAACCGGTGGAGTCGGCGGGGCCGACCGGCCAGGGAGGACGACGCGCTTCCGCCGTCTTCCACCGACTTCCTCCGTCCGTCCGCGCGCGGGTTGAAGGCGGCTACTTCGATCTGGTGCTCGCCTCTGGAGATGCCGGGGCCCAATGGAACGGAGACATCGCCGGCGCCATCGCCCGCTCCTCCAAGGTATGGATCCAACGGCCGTTGGCGCAGCTCGTCATCGACGGAATGCGCCAACCCTCACCAGGTCGTCGGGGGACGCCGTGGACACGCGGTACGAGCCTGCGGCCCGAGCTGTTCTCCCAACACCTCGGATTCGCGCGCGTGAGCTTTTTCGGAGCGTCGGCGGCTCCAACGCTGGTCGTCCTTCGCGGCCGTCGCTGGCTGGAGGCCGACGCCCCCCCCGTGAGTTCCTCGGCCGTGCTGCCTGCCCTGCGCGAGGTTCCGAGCATGGCGCCGTGCCGTGACTGCGATGAAGCGAGCGGACGTCTCCCCCCGAACTAACTCCGCTCCGAGGGGCCGACCCCTCACACGGCAACGACCGTTTTGTTTCGGCCGCTCTTCTTGCTGCGATACAGGCACACGTCCGCCTCTCGTACGAGCGTGTCGAGGTTCACCTCTTCGAGCCCACGATAATTGGTGTCCACGATGCCCATGCTCAAGCCGATCTGATACTCCGCCATCAGCGGAGTGAAGGCCGCCCGCACCCGCTTCGCAACGATCTCGGCGCACGGACCTGCGACACACCGGAGCACCACCAAAAACTCATCGCCCCCCCACCGGCACACAAGGTCCGTAGGGCGGACCTCCTCCATGATCAGCTGCGCCGACGTGCGGAGCACCTCGTCTCCTGCGTCGTGTCCGTGCTCGTCGTTGACCTGCTTGAAGTGGTCGAGATCGATGAACATCGCGGTCACCACCTCGTCGCGGGCGAGGCACTGCTCAAGCATTCGCGAGCCGTGTTTGTGAATTCCACGACGGTTCAACGCCCCCGTGAGTTCATCACGCTCGGCCGCATCGCGGTGGGCGGTCGCCATCTGGCCGTGCTTCAAGGCCCGCCGCACCACCGACACCAGATCGATATATTGCTGTTGCCAAACCGACGCATCCGGCCCAGGATCTACCCACACCTTAAGCGCGAGCCCATAGACCCTGTCGAGGGGAAAACTCCAGCACGTCATGTCCGCGTCGTGCCGCCCGGCGCTCGCCCACGTCTCTCCGTCCTTGTCGATGACCTCCGCCGCGCGCGCGCCAAACATCGTCACCATCTCACTCGCGCACACAGTGGCGATGATCTCTGGTTCCAGAGAATCAAGAACGCGCAGCGTAAACGCGACGATGGGTGCCCGAGCCTCCATGGAGGCCTGAGAGTATCGCAGGTTCCTGCCACCGATCGTAGCGGCGGGACCTAATAGGGCCCTCTGGAGGACGGGCGCGCCCCTCGCGACACCGGCTGGCGGGCGCGCTCCCTTGCCGTGTACCCGCCGATGGTCAGGGCGCGACTTCGCAGTCGTCGGCCGGCATGGCTGCGATCCACGCGCGGAGCACGTCGACGCCCTGTCCGTGGGGCAGGCTGCGGCCGATGAGCGGCATGATCGCGCCCAATTCTTCTGTTTCGGTGCGATAGACGAGGATCGACGCGTCCGGATCTCCTGGCACGATGTCGTAGGTCCTCCCCTCGCCGCCCTTGCCCGCGGAACCAGGCTTTTTGCACACCCCGAGGTGGAAGGGGTCCGTGTTGTCGTAGTTCAAGAACAGCTGCGAGGAGATGCCGCTCACACCCTCTGGGTTATGACAGTGAGCACAGTTGATATCCAGATAGTCCCGGGCCGCCGTCTCCACAGTCGGACCGTCGAGACTTGTGACGCCCTCCGCGAGGAGCTCGCGGAAGTCGTATGCGACCCCCACCTCTGCGAGGTCGGGCATCCCCACCAACAGATCGTGTGCCTGCAAATGAACCAGCTGGTTTTTCGTCTGCCCTGCGGAGGTGTTCACGCGATTCAGGTGCCGCGCCTTGGGGCCGATGGGGGTCATGTAGTCCTCGTCGGTGGCGAGGTCCTTGAGGAGGTGACACTCTGAGCACTGGTTCTTTTGGGGCACCAAGTAGTTGGAGGTCTTCGCGACCCCCTCCTCGTCGATAAAGTCCACGACTCTCACGTCCCCCTGAACACGCAGCACCGCGTCGCCAAGCTCATGGTCCCAGACATAGGGGAACGCCTTCCACTCGTCCTCAAAACGCACGAGCACTCGAGTCTCGATGAGATCAATATCCTCCGTGGGCGATCGGAAATCCGCCGGGAACATGAACGACTTCAAGATCACCGTGCCCACCGGGAAGTCGAACACCTCCTCGTCACGGTAGGTCGCCGCGGTGCCCTCCGGCATGTAGATCGCGCGGTCCTTGAGCGAGTAGTCGGAGAACAGCCACGTGTTCAGCTCATACTGCTCGACCCCGGGTGCGTAGCTGATCTTCTCGCCGTCCCACTCCATCAGGTTCATCTCGGACAGGTTGTCCGGCGCTCCCACCGCGAGATCCACCCCACGGAATGGTTCGGGAGCGTCTGTGGAACATGAGGAGAGCGCCACCGCGATGGCCGCGATGCTCAGTTGGCGAGGAATGGTGGCGTTGAACGTTCGCATGGCATCAAAGGGAGGGCGGCTGGATCGGACCGCTCACGAAGTCACCGCAGTCGAAGGGAGCGTAGGGCTCCGCCGGACGGAACAGATCCGCTAGCACGCCACCGTTGGCGATGAGGGCCTCCATGTTCAGACTGGCGAAGGTCGCGCCGTCGGCGGCGGCATCGGCGATGCAGATGTGATTGTCGTTGCTGTTGAGGGCCGGGTCCATGGCGTCAAACGAGGTCTCGTCCCAGCCATCGTACAAGATGGCGTCGATGGGGCTGGCGCCGTAGACGATCTGCAAGAGCAACCCGAGCTCTTGATCAAAGTTGGTGTTGGGTGCGCCTGCGCCGGTGTCGGTGTGGGTGTTGCCGTGCACGAAGGCGTTGTCGCTGCGGTAGTTGTAGACAAACTCGCCGGTGTCGTCCTCAAGAAGGTTCAGCCCCGTCACGTCTCCGACCAGCTCCGCCTTGCTGAGCTTCCACTTCTCTCGATCGCCTTGGATCGGCAGACCCGAGATCACCGCGATGTCGAAGGAGTTGTTGCCCTCGTAGGTGTTGTCGAAGATTTCCACTCGGCGCGACGCCATGGCGAAGGTACCCGTGCCCGGCGGGATGGCTGCGACGGTGCTGCCCTGCGGAGCGAAGTTGGTGCGGTTGTTGTTGACCACGATGTTGTCGTGCACGCTGACGTCGCGGCCCACCACCGGGTTTCCAGGGAGGTCGAAGATGACCAGCCCGCCGGTGTTGTCCTCGGCGTAGTTGCCGTATACGTCGGCAAATTGCGTGTTCTCGATCTCGATGCCTGCCACGTTGCCCATGGCGATATTGTTGCGCACGATGGCGTGCTGACATTGGCCTACGTAGATGCCCGCGTCGGCGGAGTTGTAGGCCTCCGAGTCCTCCATGAGGACTCGGGACACTTTCACCGGATACAGGCCGTACGCGCCGTTGTCCGTCGATCCGACGGCGCGCCAGGTCGCCCGCACGCGCTGGATGGTGACGAGGTCGCTGTCTTCGATGCGCAGCCCGTCCTTTTTGGCGTCGACGATGGCGAGGTCGGCGATGGTGAAGCGATCGCCCACCACGTCCACGCCGTTGGATTGAGTGGTTTGGGCCGCGTAATCGAGGATGGTGCCCTCCTCAAAGCTCCCCTCGGTCCCCCGGCCTTGACCCCAAAAGGTGATGCCGTCGGCGCGAATCGTGACCTGGTTGTCGAACTCGTAGATTCCCGTGGCGAGGATGACCGTGGTCTCGTCCTCCAGCGAATTGACCGCCACTTGCAGCGCCTCCGAGTCCCCGGCGGGGATCTCCACACATGGACCCTCCACGTCGGCGCAGGAATGGAGCGGATAGTCGGCAGCGTTCCCGCCGTCCTCCCCGCCGGTCTCACCGTCGGCGGTGCCGCCGGCGTCCCCATCACCCGTGGAAGTACAAGCCATCGCGAACGAGAGCGCGAGGCAGCTAAGAAGTGGTCGACATCGCATCATTAGATAAGTCCTCCGAGCGGCCAGCCTACACGCGGACCGTCGGGGAACTATACCGCAGCCTGTCCCAGCCCGGGCGATCGATCCGCTCCTCCAGGCCGCCCTCTTTGTGAGGAGACGGCTGCGAACTTTGCGCCGGCGAGTGACGCGCACAGGACCAATCCGCCCCAGAAAACAACACACGCGCCCACCGCCAAAGCGGGGACGCGTGCGATTTTGAGGGCCTGAGGCGGCCCTCGAGAGGAGCCTAGATGTCCATCGCCATGATGAACACGGCACCGCTGGCGCTGCCTGCGGTTGCCCCGGCCACGACTTCGCCGTTCACCACGGCCTCGAACGTCTCCGCCAATCCGGGGCTCACGAGGACGAACACACCGGACGATCCGGTGCCCGACTCGTCGAAGCCGTCTTGAGCCTCGTTGAGGTAGCGGACGACCGCGGCGCTGTTGTCCACGCCGGCCGTGGGTACGACCGTCGCGCCAGCTACCGGCATGCCAGTCGCCGTGTCACGCACCAGCCCGACGACGCCGCCGGCATCACCAAGGGGGAGTTTGTCTTGAGGGAACGTCATGTCTGCCGCCAACAACGCGCTGTATGCATCCACGTCCGACACCGCGATCGCCCAGATGTCGTGGAGTCCCACGCCGGGGCCGTAGAGGTTGCCAGGTCCCGCCGAATCGAGTCCGGTAGAGCTGAGATAGAAGTCGGTGCCCTTCTCCGCCAGCGCCGCGATGGCGATGGCCTCGAGCGGCCGGTCGTCACCGCCGGGGGTGAGCATGTCGTAGGTACCATCCTCGTTGGTGGTGCCCTCCACAATTCGGGTCGCACCGGTGGGATTCGAAGCGGCGCTGATGGCACCGACCACGGCGACCGTCGCGCCTCCGACCGGGCTCATGTCCACGATGTTTCGGAGGGTGCCCGTTACGCGCGTCGCACAGTCTGTCGCGTACGCGGTGCAGACCGCGTCCGGATCGGCGGGGACGTCCGAGTAGGACAGGCAAAGGCCGGACGCACACTCATCATTGGAGACGCAGGACTCGCCGTCGGCGAGGGTGCCTTCGCTCTCGTGCGTGGGTCCGCACGCGCCATCGCCATCGCCATCGCCATCGCCATCGCCGTCTCCGTCTCCGTCTCCGTCTCCGTCTCCGTCGCCGTCTCCGTCTCCGCTCTCCGCGGAGGCGCCGTCATCGGCATCCGTACTTTCACAGGCGGCATTGGTGAAGACCAGCGCACACGCGGTCACAGCAGCAAGAATCGTCAATTTGTCTCGAAACATTTCGGTTTAAGTCCTTTGTGGTTGAAGTCATCCCGCGACGTTGCAAGGGGCCGTGTTGCCCCCTGTTGTCGCAGGCGGCCTAGACTACTCTCCCAGACCTGGGGAGACAAGCATTCGGCCAGGTACAGGGGTTCTTCCCT
>JBDQGY010000049.1:0-20614 GCA_040265175.1 Nannocystaceae bacterium | reverse complement strand
TCGACAAGCTCGAGTCACCGCCCGCGAAGCGTATCGTACCTCTCCACGAGATCGTGAAGCAGCCGGCGCTCGACGCTGAGATCTCGATTGGTGCGACGCTCTCCCCCCAGCACGCCGCGCTCGGGATCGCGCTGCCTGGCGCGCTGGTCGCCCCTTCCGATGAGGTCGTCCGATTAACGCGAGATCTGCTCGCACTCGACGATGAGGCCGAAGTCCAAGAAGAGAGCGTCAACGTCTACGAGCGAGCGAACTAGGGCGCCGGCATGGAGGCTCCCCCGGTCGCCGCCATCGTCCTCGCCGCCGGTGCGTCCTCAAGGATGGGATCTCCCAAGGCGACCTTGCGGTGGCGGGGGCGTGCGTTTGTGGACCACTGCGTCGATCTCACCGACGCCTGTACAGTGACCGTTGTGGTCGACGGCGCGACCCCCCTCCACGCTCACCGCTTCGACCACGCCATCGTCTTGGAGCATCATTCGCAATGGTCGGATGGCCCGCTCTCGAGCCTGCAATGTGGTCTTCGGCGCGCCCTCGCGAGCGCGCCGGATCTGTGTGGCGTGCTCGTCTTGACCGTCGATCGTCCGCACGTCAAGGCGACGACCATCGCCACCCTCCTCGCGACGCACGCCGCCTCTCCCCACGCCTTCATTCAGCCGGCATACGGGGGCGCCTCAGGCCACCCCGTCGTGTGGCCGCGCGTCGCCCTCAAGAGTCTCCTCGCGCTCCCGCCGACCGAGTCTCCTCGCACCCTCCTCGCCGCGAAGTCAGCCCCTGCACGTCTTCGAGTCACCGTCGACGACCCGGCCGTGCTGGACAACATCGACCGCCCAGAGGCGTATCAAGCCCTCCTCCAGCGAGATCCTGAAGCACCCGCCGACCTTTGATAGGTTCCGCGCATGGATCTCTCTTCGATCGATGCCCTTCACCCGTGCTTTGAAGCGACCACCGGCCTGTTGATCCTCGAGCTTGAGCACGGCAAAGCCAACGAGGTCGGCATTGCACAACTTGAGGCCTTTGAGGCGCTGTGCGACCTCATCGAATCGAACGATGCAATTCGCACGATGTGTACCTTGAGCCGGCGACAGTCACGAAAAGGCACCCCCCTGTTTATCTCGGGCGCCAACGTCACTGAGCGCGCGGGGTGGGACGACGCGGCCGTTAAGGCCCACGTACATCGGCAACGCGCGTTGATGTGCCGACTCCGGCGTTTGCCGGTGTACAACATCGCGCTTACCCACGGTGTCACGCTCGGCTGGGGGACCGAGTACTTGCTCACGACCGACCTCGTCCTCGCCACCCCTCGCGCCTCGTTCGCCCTGCCAGAGACCGGGCTTGGGATCATCCCTGGCGCGCGCGGATCGGCAGAGCTCGCCGCCGCTATCGGTCCCGCGGCCGCGCTCCTCCTCGGCTGCACAGGCGCACGCGTCGACGCAGTCGAGGCACACTCCATGGGACTCGTGCACGAGGTCCATGACGACATCGACGCCGGACTCGTTCGGGTGCGCGCGCTCGCTGAGCAGGTCGCGACACGCTCACCGACCGCAGTGGCGGCGTTCAAGTCCGCGCTGCTCGGCTCACTCGGCGAGACCGAATCCATTCGCATCAAGCGGGAGTCGCAAGGCTACGAGCTCTGCGTGGACGCGGGAGAGGCGGCGCTTGGACGCGAAGCCTTCGCCAGCATCCGGGCAGGAGAACGCCCCGTGTGGGGGCCTCGCCGCGTCCGCTCCGACACGTGATCCGACCGTCCCGGGAAATAATGAACGTGCGGTCATCGCTCATTGCTGACGAACCTAAGCGTTCGAACCTTTGAACGCTGTCTACGCGTTCACCCTCTAGACCTCATTAGAAGATGATTTAGCGAATACGCGCATCATGGTCGTCCTATTTAGGGACGCGTTGATGATTGAGTCCCGTATTTACTGTGTCAAAGAACACGTGGATAAACTATCCTAAATTAGAGATTTAGATCGGATTAGGGGCGCCATCTGCAAGATGGGGCATAAACGCGCGAAGATACGACGCATACGTGAACCAACGGACGACCAAAGCGCAGGGCGGCGACAGCAACGCACCAACCCAACATCCAGAGCGGATTGGTGGCCGTTATCGTATCCAGCGACTGATCGGCTCGGGTGGCTTTGGCGCCGTGTATGAAGCGTTCGATGAGATCGCTGATCGCACCGTCGCGCTCAAGGTGATCCGAGAACAGTCCACAACCGATGCGCGTGGTGGCCACACAAAAAATACCTGCAGCAACGGCACATTCTCCACCAACAACCGCTTCCAACGCGACAGCCAGCGCCCACGAAGCCGTCGTTTTTCGTCCGATACCAACACCCCTTCAGACGGCGTCACAGAACAATTCAAGGACGAGTTTCGGCTCCTCACGCACCTGCACCACCCCAACCTCGCGAAGGTCATTGACTTTGGTGCGTGCGGAGAAATTGAAGGAGCGTTCTTCACACAAGAGCTCGTCCAAGGTCCGCATCTCGTTGATTTTTGTGTCGACGCGCCCCGCGAGGTCATCGTCGATCTATTCCTCCAGCTCGCGCGCGCGCTGGACTATATCCACGCGCTCGGGCTCATTCACGAGGACATCAAACCCTCCAACGTGATGGTCACGCAGTTCGCAGGACGACCCCAGGCGAAGCTGATCGATTTCGGACTCGCGCGGATGCTCCGCGGCAAGCTCTCCGCGGACGCCATGAACGATCCCGAAATCGATGGGCTCACGCTGCTTGGCACCCCGGGTTTTTGTGCCCCAGAAAAGATTCAGGGAAAAGCCACCGACCACCGCTCCGACATCTACGCCCTCGCGGCGACGCTCTACTCGGCGGTCCTCGGCGTAAAACCGTTCCCGAAACGCGACTTTCGTGAAGCGCTAAAACTACAGCTTGATTGGACCCCAGAGCTCGCCGGTACGCTCGTGGACCGCTGCGGATCGGTCGTCGCGGAGCTCGTGGGACGCATGCTGCACGCGAATCCCGACAACCGACCCCAGAGCGCGCGCGCCATCGTGTTGGAGCTCATGCGGCGAGAGTCACGAGGGCTCCCAGACCGCGATGAATCGCGGGTAGACCGAGCACAATTCGCGCGAGTTCTCGTGGAGCACCTCCCCTTCGAAGATCGCGCGGGCTACCTCGACATTCTCCTCATGCGCGCTTCGGAGATCGTCGTCGGCGCATCGGAGGACAGCGACGCGTCTGCACTCTGTTCCAGTGCAGACGCCATCTCATCGGGACTGCGAACCACAAAGCTCACCCGGACGATCATCGTTGAGAGCCCGGAGGGCATGGGCAAGCAACGTCTCATGAGCGAGCTGCGACGGGAGGTGCAGCTCGGAGGGGGCTTATTCGTCGAGGGAAACTACTGGAACAATGAGCGGTCCGCGCTTGGCCCCTTCGCCTCCGTCGTCGTCCAAATCGCCACCGCGCTCGGTGATAATTCCCCCGTAGTCAAGGAGTTTGATCCATTGATCCAACTGGCGAGGAGGAAGTCGTCCGATCAGAGCGCGGCGAGCTCTGTCGTCGAATTTCTTATCCGCGTCTCCAACGAGCGCCCGTTCGTCCTCCACCTCAGCGACCTCGTCCGGGGTCGCGAGCACCTGGGTCGATTTGAACAGCTCGTACATGCCATCGACCACAACCAGTCGAGCATTTTGTTGTGCGCGACCACCGTGCCCCACGCGCGCATCACGTCGCTCCTGAAGATGTTGTCGCGGGACCAGCTCGCTGAGCTTTGGCACCTGAGACCGTTCTCCGTCAAAGAGATGAACGCGCTCTTGAGGATCGCGCTCGGCGTGAGTGAGAGCACCCTGCAAAACCTGACCCTCATGCTGGACAAGCTGACGGGCGGTCACCCGCTGAGCTTCCGCGAGACGCTCCGCGTGCTGATTGAGGAGCAAATCCTCATCCGTGATGGGACCGGGTGGGTGCTTCGTGACACCTCCTCCGCCGCCGGAGAGCTACAAAAGACGCTCTCGGAACGGGCCGAAAGCCGCCTCAACACCCTCGGTGTGAGCGCGTGGGAGATCGTGAGCGTCCTCTTCCTCCTTGACGCGCCCATCTCCAAGGATCAGCTCTTCGATCTCACGGATCTCCGTCGCGATCGATACGACCGCACCCTCGACCGGCTCGCCGGTGAGGGGCTGATTAACCGCTGGGTTGACGCCTCTGGACACATGATCTCCCTCGCCCATGAGTCGGTACGGCAGGCGGTCGTTGATCGCTACTCCGAGTCTCTCGATGAGACTCGAATCGAGCTCACAGTGCGGATCGAGGAGCTCAACCTCACCGATCCGAACTTCACCTTTGTGAGAGCGCAGCTCCTCGACCATGCGTCAACGGGACTGGATGTGGTCCCGGCCCTCGACGCCGCCGCTCGTCAGCTCTTTGCGAGTAAGCAGCCACGACTCGGCGCGCAGGTGCTGGCGCGGATGATCTCTCGGCTTCGGCGCTACGGTGGCCCCGAAAGCATGAAGAAGATCTTGGAGGCGACCTTGATGTTCCTTCGGGAGGGACAGGGGACGCTCGACGATGTGCGCGAGGAGACGGCGATGCTCGAAGCCGGCGTACTTATCGCGGAACTTTTGCAAGACTTCCGCGCGCAGGCGCTGTTGTGGCTCGGTCTCACGGACCGGCTGTCCCCTCAAAGTGGCGAGATCCACACGATCCTGACCAGGCTCGAGCGCGCCGCGGAGACCGCAAAGATCGCCAATGAAACGGTCCTCGAGTTCCGAATTGCCAGCCGGCGGGCGGAGGCCCTTATCGCCGTCGGCGACATCGAGCAAGCGGGCGCATTCTCGCGGAAATCCATGGGGATCATGAAGAGTGAGGCCCCCAAAGACAGTCACGTATGCCACGTGCTCGGCGTGCGACTCCGCTGCCTCTCCTTGTCCGGCCAGCTCGGCGAGGCGCGCAAGCTCCATGATACGGGCAAGCCCTTCGCCAAGAACGTCCCCGTCGCGAAGCGAAACAGCTACCTCTCTGGAATCGCTTTTTTGGCGGTCCTGTCCGGCGATCCGGAGCGCGCGATCCCAGAGATGGAAGAGGCGGTCAAGGAGCTACGCTCCGCGAACCTATTCCGGATGCTCCTCAACCCCCTCCACAACCTCGGAGACCTGAGCCTGCGCGCCGGCGATTATGACCGCGCGATCGAGGTCTTTGACGAAGCCCGCAGGCTCTCGACACTCTACGGAAATGAAGATGACCTCTTCATCAACACCGGGTTCTTAGGCTACACGCGCGCGCGAATGGGTGACCCCGAGGGCGGCGCAGAGTTGCTCGCCATCGCGCGCGAAGGCTTGTCCCAATCGCCAGCCTTCCACGTCTCTTTGCAACAAATTCGCCTGCTCGACGCGGAGGTCGCCCACATGCTCAAGCAAAGCGCCCGCGCCCGTCGAGAGCTCGAGGAGATGCTCGACGACTTTCACTCCTCCAACGAGATCGCGCTGTGCCAGTGGGCGCAAGACGCCTTGGCCCGAATCGAGCAAGATCTCGGGCATGGGTTCGTTCAGCCCATCGAGTTGCCGAAGACTCCAGACGCCAATCCAGACCAAGAAACCGTGCGTACGACCGCAGCGAAGCGCTGACGGCACTGTCCCGCGTCACCCATACGCGGGCCTCCCGCACACAGATGACATAGTTAAGCCCAAGGACCGAACCTCATCATCCTCGGTTGCTATGCTCGCGCGGCCATGGCCAACTCCAACCATGAACTATCGGCGCCATATCTGGCGTTCGATCTACGCGGCCAGGTCATCGCGGGGCGCTACCGAGTGGACGAGGTCGTCGGAGAAGGCGGGATGGGCGTCGTCTACGGCGGTGAGCAAATCTCCTTGCATCGCCCCGTCGCGATCAAAGTGCTCAGCCCCGACCTGAGCGAAGACGGTCACCTCCGAGGACGCTTCGAACGCGAGGCACGCAGCACGGCGAGGCTTGAACATCCCAACATCGTCCAAGTGCTCGAGCTCGGCACGACTGAGCAGGGGCTTATGTTCATCGTGATGCAGCGGCTCGAGGGCGAGGACTTGTCTGACTACATCACTGGACCTATCGCGCCGCTGCGCGCCGTCGAGTTCACGTTGCAGATCTTGCGCGCCCTGGAACACGCCCACAAGCAAGGGGTGGTCCACCGAGATCTCAAGCCCGACAATATCTTCGTCACCCAAGACGACAGCGGCGCAGAGAACCTGAAACTTCTCGACTTCGGCATCGCAAAGATCATGGATGCCAGCGACCGTGGCGAGGGGGACAGCGCCCCCGTGACGCAGATCGGAATGATCTTTGGGACCCCCCAATACATGAGCCCCGAGCAAGCCTCTGGCATGGAGATCGACGCTCGCTCAGACCTCTACTCCACCGGCCTCATTCTCTACACCATGCTCGCGGGCGCCCCTCCCTTTGACGGCGACGATTTGGGTGCGGTCGCACGAATGCAGGTGACACGTGACCCCGCGCCCCTCACAGCGGACATCCCCGAGACCCTCCAAGCGTTCGTCGCCCACATGCTCGAAAAAGATCGAGATCAACGTGTCTCATCGGCGACAGAGGCGAGACTCGCTCTCGAGCAGACGCGACTTGTGTTGCTCTCTGGAGAGAGCGGGGTCCTGCCCGAGCACGCACGTGAAGAGGACGCGCCCTCCCCACTCTCGCGCCCCGACAGCGTCACGCCGGTCGAACCACACCCCGCCGCCGCCTCCGCGAAGGGGAGCGGCTGGAACGGTCATGAACGACGTATGGAACCCCGAGGGCGCAGGCGCGGCGCGCTCCTCCTCGCTGCCGCGGCTGGCCTCGTAGTCGTGGGGGGACTCTTCCTTGGAACCCGAGGGCCACAGCGTCTTGAGGGTGACGAAATCTTCGCGAGCGCTATCGACTCTTCCGCCCTCACTGCAGTTGATCGCGCGCTCCTCGCCAGCGACAGCACTACCGCGCTCCAGATCATTCAACCCCTGCGCGATGAGTTCCCTGAAGATCCCATCTTGTTGTGGAAGTCTGGCCGCGCCTTATCCATCAAGCCTTCCCGCAGCAACAGCGCGCGTGCCCTGGCTCGCTATGAAGACGCGCTCGTTCGACGCCCAGAGTTAATTGATGTGCCCGAATTCTTCGCCGAGCTCGACGAGCTGATGCGAGGACGCTACGTCCGAGCGGAGGCTGTGAACCTGGCCCTCCAGCGCCTCGGCCCCTCGGGCCACCCCTTCTTGCTCGAGCAAATCAACACGCCAAAATCGAACCGGGGCCTCAGCTATATCGATCGCCATCGAATCCTCGATGCTCTCGGAACCTTGGATACCAACGCAGCGCTCATCGACTGGGAGCTAAATCTCATCCAAGATCTGACGCAGTTTCGGCGCACCGACGCCCCATGCGCCACCCTCATCAAGCTCCTCGACGATGTCTCTACGAGACCCTCCAAGAAACTCTATGAGCGGCTCAAACGAGTCAAGCGAGTCAAGGGCGGGGAAGCGGAGACTCCCGAAGTGTGCGAGTCAGCGTCCAAACGCCTCCAAATGACCAAAGATGGCCTCGCCAAGGAATTCGAGGCAGCCGACGACACCCCCAAACCGAGCGTCGCGAAAAAGTAACGTGGCGATGCTCTGCCAGGATGCACCGTGAACCAGCAACGACCACCGACCCTCGTGCTCGCGTCCACTTCCCCCTACCGGGGCGAGCTGTTGCAGCGACTTGAGGTCCCGTTCGAGGCGGCGCCCCCTGACTTTGATGAGCGGACAATGGACGCCAAGCTCGAGACACTCGGCGTCCGCAAATTCGCGTGCCTCCTCGCGGCACACAAGGCTCGCTCCCTCGCGGCCAAGTACCCAGGGCGATGGATTCTCGGTGCAGACCAGCTCGCTGTCATCTCCGAGGATCCTCCAGAGGTGCTGCACAAGCCTGGTACAGAGGCGCGCGCGATGGAGACGCTGATGCGCCTGCGCGGTCGGACCCACCTGCTGGTGACCGGCGTCGTGCTGATCGAAGCGGACAGCGATCGCGCGTACGAAGCCGTTGATGTCCATCGACTGACGATGAGGTCTTTCTCCCGCGACGAAGCTGCCGCCTATATCCACCGATATCAGCCCCTGAATTGTGCCGGCTCCTATCGAATTGAGGACGCGGGAATCAAGCTTTTCGAATCCATCGAGGGCGACGACTTTACTGGGATCATTGGCCTGCCGCTCCTCGCGACCGCGGGCCTACTTCGACGCGCCAAGCTCTTATAGTCGTTCCCTGCGCGCGCCTGCTCGCCTAAGCACGGGCAGCTATGGCACACTCGTTCGGCATGTTTTCCTTGCCTCGCCGTCTCACCCATGCCCTGCGTTGTCTCGCGCCTACGCTCCTCGTCGCCTGCGCCGCGCCGGCGACGTCAACGAGAGAGTCGGTCGCCCGCGTGTCCGGCCGCAGCGGAGAATCGCAGGCGGAGCGCTACTACCGGCGGGGCGTGGACTGCATGGACGAGTTTGATCGACCCGACTGCGCGCTGGAGAACTTTGAGCAGGTCGTCTCTCTCAACCCCAATGATCGCGCGCTGACCGGAGATGCGATTTTTCGACTCATCAAGCTGTACAAGCGCGCGGGTGAACAAGCGCGACTGACCCAACTCATTCGCAAGTACTGGGAGCTCGGGAAGAAGCGAAATGACGCGTCCGTACTCTCCTACGGGGTGCAATCGTTCCCCCGGGATCTGACCACCCTGGCGGTGTTTGACATTGAACGACTCAAGAACAGTCGCATGCTCTCCATCCTTGGTGAGGGCGTATTGGAGTATCGACTAACCTGCGACGAGGAGCGACGCGACGCCATGGAGTACGAAGCCTGGCTCGCGGTCAGCGTCGACAATCCCGACCTACAAGGACTCGAGGACGAAGCGATGCGAGAGGCGTTCGCGGGCGCCAAGGAGGCGCGGCGTGATCGGCGTCAACAAAACCAGAGAGACCGCGACCGCGGCGACGAGGGTTCCGAGCAGCCGGGCTCCATCACATCGGCGATTTGCGACGTCTTCGCTGCGCTCGGGATCGACTCCTTCGCTGCGCTCGATCGTGTGACATTCGCCGGCCGGCATGACAACAACGCGCGAAGCCTCGTCAGCGTCGAGCTACGAGAAATCGGCGCGCTCCTCCAAGCCGGCGTGGCCAGCGGGACGCTCACGCAACACTCTGATCGCCGATGGAGCCTCGACGGGGTTTTGATCGGCGACGAGCCAGTGATGCTCGTCCAGGTAGATTCCGATGAGGTTGTCGTGACGCGACCGGCGTTGGCGGCAGAGGTGGAAGATGCCCGAGCGGCGGGCAAGCCCACCTGGTCCAAGGCGCTCAAAAAACTGGCCATGACCGTCCCCTCGGACAGTTGCTTTTTCTTCATCGCGGACGAGGAGGTGCTCCGCTGGGGCATGGACAACGCCGGCCCGTTGGCGGCCCTGCTCCCCAAACCTCAAGGGCTCGTCGCCGCCGCCGCGACCTACGAGCACGCAGGCTTCTTCGTGCGTTTGCACACACCAGAGCGCTTCAAGGCCTCCGCATTGGTGTGGCTCGCTCAAAAAATTCTCGAAGGGAAGCAGGAAAACGAGGCGAACGACTCTGACCAGCCCGCATGGATCGAGGACATGGACGTGGCCCTCGCCCCCAAGGGTGGCGACGTTATTTTTGGGGTCACCATGAGCCCCGCGCAGGCTCGTCCGATGTTCGAGCCCTCGTGGTAGCGGCGCCCGCCACGACAACACGACGCTCCACGCCGCGACGAGAGAGAAATCCCACCGCGACGAATCTCCATGGACGCCCGCGCGCCCCGACCGGTGCTATTTTCTCAACCATGAGCGTGCCCACCATTCGAGCTCCCAGAGGCGTGGAACGTAGCTGCAAGGGCTGGCCCCAAGAAGCTGCGCTCCGCATGCTGATGAACAACCTCGACCCTGAGGTCGCAGAGCGACCCGAGGACCTCGTGGTGTACGGCGGTACCGGCAAGGCCGCGCGCACATGGGAGGACTATCACCGAATCATCGCCGCGCTTCAGCGACTCGAAGACGATGAGACGCTGCTGGTCCAGAGCGGTCGCCCGCAAGCGGTCTTCAAGACCCACGAAGACGCCCCTCGCGTGCTCATCGCGAACAGCAACCTGGTGCCGAAGTGGGGCACCTGGGACGAGTTCAACCGGCTCGAGGCCCTCGGCCTCACCATGTACGGGCAAATGACCGCGGGGAGCTGGATCTACATCGGCACCCAAGGGATCTTGCAAGGCACCTACGAGACCTTCTCCGCCTGCGCACGCCAACACTTCGACGGCGACCTGCACGGTCAATTCGTCCTCACCGGTGGTCTCGGGGGCATGGGAGGCGCGCAACCCTTGGCCGCCACCATGAACGGCGCGGCCTGCCTTTGCGTCGAAGTGGATCCAGAACGCCTCGAGCGACGCATCGAGCACCGATACCTCATGAAGCGTGCGGACAGCCTCGACGAAGCCCTCGCCATGATCGATGAGGCGGTCGCCGCCCGCGTCCCCCTCTCGGTGGGCTTGGTCGGCAACTGCGCCGAAGTCCTGCCTGAATTGGTGAGGCGCGGCCGCATCCCCGACATCGTCACCGATCAGACCTCGGCCCACGACGAGCTCCAAGGCTACGTCCCTGACGGCATGAGCCTCGACGCCGCTCTTCAGCTCCGCGTAGACGATCCCGAGCGCTACGTAGAGCTCAGCGTCGACGCCATGGGCCGACATGTGGCGGCCATGCTCGAGATGAAACGTCAGGGCGCCATCGCATTCGACTACGGCAACAATATCCGCGCGCAGGCTGTCAAGGCGGGTGTGGAAGACGCCTTTGATATTCGTGGATTCATCCCCGAATATATTCGTCCGCTCTTTTGTGAGGGCAAGGGACCATTTCGGTGGGCGGCGCTCTCGGGGGATCCCGAAGACATCGCCGTCACCGACGCTGCAATTTTGGAGTTGTTTCCGGACAACAAACCACTCCGCCGTTGGATTGAGCTCGCGCGAGAGCAAGTCGCGTTCCAGGGCTTACCGTGCCGCATCTGCTGGCTCGGCTATGACGAGCGCGACAAAGCTGGCCGCCTGTTCAACGACCTGGTCCGCGACGGGAAGGTCAAGGCGCCCATCGTTATTGGTCGCGATCACCTCGATTGCGGCTCTGTCGCCTCACCCAACCGCGAGACCGAAGCGATGAAGGACGGCTCGGACGCCATCGCCGACTGGCCCATCCTCAACGCGCTCATCAACACCGCCGCAGGTGCGACATGGGTCTCCGTGCACCATGGCGGCGGCGTCGGCATCGGCTACAGTCTCCATGCGGGGATGGTCGTCGTCGCCGACGGGACGGATGGCGCCGCGCGACGTATGGAGCGCGTCTTGAGGAGTGACCCCGGCATGGGCGTGGTGCGACACGTGGACGCCGGCTACGACGAGGCCATCGCCTTCGCCAACGAGCATCGCGTCGACATCCCCGGACGAACGAGCGATCTGAAGTGATGGCGAACAACGGCAACACCCGCCTGTTCCAAAACGCCGCGCAGGTCCTCACGCTCGCGGGAGAGGCCGCGCCACGCCGCGGTCTCGAGATGAACGATCTGGGCATCCTTGAACACGCGAGCGTGCTCGTCCGCGAAGGAAAGGTCGTGTGGATCGGCGATGATCTGGCAACGGTGGCTGGAGAGATCGGGGATGCGGAGATCGTCGACTGTCGATCGAAGGTCCTCATGCCTGGCCTCGTCGACAGTCACACCCACCTGGTGTGGGCGGGCCACCGCCGTGACGAGCTTGAGTTGCGACTCGCCGGAGCGGACTACGAGGCCATCTTCGCCGCCGGTGGAGGGATCCTCTCGAGCGTCCGCTCAACCCGAGGGGCGTCCGATGACGACCTCTATGAACAGAGTCTTCGTCGCATTCAACGGATGCGCCGCTGCGGAACGACGACGTTCGAGATCAAGAGCGGCTACGGACTCGATCTCGAGACTGAGCGAAAGCAGCTGCGCGTCGCGAGACGACTCGGTCAGGAGGGCTTTCGCGTGAAGACCACGTGCCTCGCCGCGCACGCCGTCCCCGAGGAAGCCAAGGGTTCACAGTCCGCCCGTGCGGAGTTCATCCGAGACATTTGCGAGCGCATCCTCCCGGCGATCAACGAGGAGGGCCTCGCCGACTTTTGTGATGTCTTCTGCGATCGCGGAGCCTTCACGATCAGCGAGGCTCGCGAAGTCCTCACCGCCGCCTCGTCGCTAGGGCTGGATTTGCGGGTACACGCCAACGAATTTGGGCACACGGGTGGCGCCGTCCTCGCCGCCGAGATGGGGGCACGAAGCGCCGATCATCTGTTGCACCTCGACGCACACGAGATCGAACTCCTGCGAGAGACGGGCGTCGTGGCCACCATGTTGCCGGGCACCTCACTCGTGCTCGGCAAGCCCTTCGCTGACGGTCGCGCACTCGTCGACGCCGGCCTCGCGGTCGCGGTGGCGTCCGACTGCAACCCAGGTTCGTGCGCCTTCGAGAACCTCTCTATGGTGTTGGCCATCGCCTGCTACGGCTGCAAGCTGTCGCCCGCGGAGGCCATCTGCGCCGTCACACACAACGCCGCCGCGAGCCTCGGCCTCTCCGACCAGGTGGGTCGCATCGCGCCGGGTCTGTCTGCCGACATGCTGTTGCTCGACACCGACGACTACCGCGATCTCGTCTATCACGCAGGCTCCCCGTTGATTGAACAGGTCTTCGTCGCGGGCGACGCCATCTCCTAGACTCAACGCTCCAGCGCGCGCCGGGTCATCAAGATTCTTCATCATCCGCGAGAGCGGCTCCCCCATCGATCGCCACGAAATGATGGATGAGACCGCAGGCCGCACACGCACGCGCGTGAACGAGGGACGCCTCGGTGTAGCCACCCGCGGCATCTAAAAACCGGGCGGTGCTCATCCGCAGCGGCAGCGGCGCTCCCAGTCTGTGACCCGCGAACACAGCGACGGGGAGAATGATCCCACCACAGCTCAAGCACGTGCCTCGCGCCCGCCGACGCTCCGCGTCATCACGACCTCGCCGGACCTCAGCCATCGCAGCGTGGCCCTCGCTCAACTCATGCCGCAGTCGCGCATTCTCCGCTCTCAACGCCCCGTTTTCGACATAGAGGGCGTTATGGTGACTTCGATAGCTCATTGCTGGCGTAGGTGCCTCGATCATGAAAGGGCCTGGCGCCGGCGACACGAGGAGGGCCACCGCCTTGGACTGGTGCCAACTCCTCACGCCGGCTAGGTTCTCGTGGATGGCGAAGCACCAGACCCGCGTATGCCAACGCGAAAGCTGCCGACTTCGATTCCCGGTGCCCGAAAATTCTGACCTCGGAGAGCGCTGTCCGCACTGTGACGGACCCACCGCATTGGACCAGGCGCCCTATCCGACCTTCGAGGCGCGCGGGGATGACGAGGTGACCGGCCCTCCTCTCGAGGTGTTCCTCGATAACGTCCGGTCCTTGCGTAATGTGGGCGCGGTGTTCCGAACGGCGGATGGTGCGGGTGTCCGACATGTGTACCTCGGCGGTTTCACACCCACACCCGACCACCCAAAGATGAATAAGACATCCCTCGGCGCTGAAGCCTCTGTGCGATGGACTCGACACGTGAATGGGCTCGACGAAATTGAGCGACTCGCCGTCACCGGCGCGAGGCTGTGGGCACTCGAAGGAGGTCCCGACGCCGTCCCGCTCACCTCCTGCCTCGGCGAGCGAGGGCGCGACCCGATCGTGCTGGTGCTCGGACATGAGGTCAGCGGCGTCGATCCGCGGATCTTGGAGCGCTGCGAACGGACGGTTCGCCTCCCGATGCAGGGGGTCAAGGGCTCACTCAACGTCAGCGTCGCGTTTGGGGTGGCGGCCTACTTCCTGCGATTCGGCTAACGCAGGCGAGACTCTGATTAGGCCGGCCGTGCACCACCCACTCAGCGGCCGTCGTGACCCGAGCGCTTGAGCTCAAGATCCAAGGAGAACAGCTCGTCGTCAACGGCGAAGACGAGGCGGTACGGCCGAGCCTCGATGTCAAAGATCTTCCCCAACTCCCGCACGTGCTGGCGATGCTCCACCGCACCAAACCAACGGGGGAGCTTGCGGCTGCGCACAGACAACTCGTGATCCACCACAATCTCCGCCGGCTTGCCTCCGCGCGCCCGACCATGCGTTCGTGGGGTCGCCTTCACGGACACATCAAGCTCACTGCGGACACCCGGGAGCTTGATCGTCTGCTCGATGGTCGCCTGCATCCCAAAGATGGTGGTCACGACCGGCGAGGACAACGTCTGCGCGGCAGCTTCCACCTCCGGTGACGGCCGCAACACGTCCATCTGGGGGTCGAGATACCTGCGAAGCGTCGCCCGCAATTGCACAGCCTGCGCGTGGCCAACCTCGGAGGAGAAATCCTGAGTCGGTGCATCGCCGACAATCTCGGAGACGAGGCCGCCCCCCGATCTCACCTGCGCTGGCGGACGAAAGTCCACGGCGCCCGCGAAGATCAAACCGGCGCCAAGGACGAGGCCCAACCACGAGTGCTCAGTGGCGTAGCGACGCAGATCGATCCAGCCAAGCCTCTGCCCTGTGGGGGCTCTCCCGCGTCCCTTCATCGCCTCTCACACTGCCACAAGCGTCGTCTGGGGGACAATTTTCAGCCCAGGCGGGCGCCCCTCGGCGAGGCGGCCGCTCAACCGCGGGGAGGGACGCGAGGTGCACGTAGAGTTGCGCAACCTCCGCCCCTCGGCTCCCTCCCCGAGCGGGCGTGAAGCGAGTATCATCCTCGCCTCATGAACACGTTGAACCGAACTTTAGTGTGCGCGGCGTTCCTCACCGTCACGGCGTCGTGCTCCGGTGCCAACGAGACAGGTTCCAAGACCGAGGCCAAGACCGAGGTCGCCACGATGAACAAGAAAAACACCAAGACCGCCGCAGCGCCTGCGACGCCTGCCAAGGCCAACAAAGGGGGGCAGTTTCTGCCCAACGCGCCCGTGAAGTGGAACGACCTTTTGCGGGCGAGTCCGGAAGATGTGGCCGCGTCCCTCGGCGCTCACACCCGTGAAGGCGGAGGTCGCATCTCCTGCGTCCGCTTCCTTCCGAAGCGGGTACATTTTGCATGCACGCACATAGCGCGCGACTACGCACACCCCGCGTTTGAGAAGGTGACTGTCGATTTTGAAGACGGGCGGGCGGCGGCCGTTTCCCTGGTGGGATTTAAGGGCGCAAAGGGCGAGTTCTCTGTGGACGGAACCCTCGAGGCCGCAGGCATTAAAGCCGCACGCGCTCCCCGCCCCCAATCCGCCGATGGCGCCGAGGTCTTCGTGTGGTTCAACCACGAGGCGCAGCTGCTGGTGGGCAAGGATCAATTCTTGATGCGTCTGTCTACCGTGGATCAAGACTGGGCGAAGACCAAGCTTGAGGTGATCTTCAACGGACCACTCTCCGAGGACGAAAAGTCGCGCACAAAGGCCCACAAAAGTGGTGCTGGGAGCGCTCCCGCGGCCGAAGACAACCGTCCTCCACAGATGAAGCTGAAGTAGGCCTCCTGGCGCGTGCCTAGACGGGGACCTTCATCTCGAAGATCTTGCCGGGGTTCATGATCTCTTGGGGATCGAGGCTCTTCTTAATTTCTCGCATCAGCGCGATTTCTCCCGGGCTCTTGGTGTGGTGCAGGTGTGCGCGCTTGAGCAGCCCAACACCGTGCTCCGCGGAGATGCTGCCCGCGAAGGACTCCACCAGCGCGTACATCTCCCGATCAAACGATTTCGCACATCCTAAGAACGTCCCGTGCTCCATGTCCTCCGGGCACAGCAAGTTGAGGTGCAAGTTGCCGTCCCCGACGTGGCCAAAGCACACCGCCGGAATGCCCGGCAGCGCCGCGCTCACCGCGTCGCGCCAAGCCTCCATGAACGGGACCACCTCGGACACTGGTACGGAGACGTCGGCCTTGTGCGGCGTGGCGACATGCAGCGATTCACTGATGTCCTCCCGCCATGCCCAGAGCTCTTGCATCTGCCGCGGTGTCGTCGCGACGACGGCGTCGCGAATCTCCTCTGCGTCTTGCGCGTCGGCCAGGCATATCGCCAAGTCGTCAAACACCGCCTCCACCTGCGCTTGAACGCCGTCGCGTCCATCCCGCACCGACGATGGAACCTCCACCTCGACCAAGACATGATGCGGCGCTCGCTGTGCGAAGGGCCCGGGCGCCTGCGAATCTCCACGGTGGGCGCACACGCGCCGAACAGATCCTTGGTCGAAACACTCGAACGCGGACAACAGCAACCCCGAGTCCTGCATGCGGCGAAACAACGTCTGGATGTGGGAAGCGTCGTCGAGCGCGGTCAACGCGACCACCGCACCCACCGGCGGCACGCACAAGGCGAGCGTCGCCTCGACGATGATCCCCAAGGTCCCCTCGCTGCCGATGAACAGCTGGCGCAGCTCGTAGCCCGTGTTGTCTTTGACGAGCGCGCCGCCCGTCTTGATGACCTCGCCGGACGCGAGCACCACCTTCAACTCGCGCACCCAGGCGCGCGTGGAGCCGTACCGAAGCACCCGCACACCGCCCGCGTTGGTCGCGATGGAGCCGCCGATGTGTGCGGTGCCCTTGGCCGCAAAGTCCACGGGGTACATGAGCCCCACGTCCATCGCCGCCCGCTGCACATCCTCGACCGTGGCGCCTGGCTCGCAACGCAAGGTGCGGGCCTGGCTGTCGACCTCCAAGACTCTCCGCATGCGCTCTAGCGACAACACGATCTCTCCACGAGTCGCCGAGGCTGCTCCCGTCAGTCCCGTGCGCCCCCCGGAAGGCACGATGGCGATACGGCGCGCGGCACAGATGCGCACCACCCGCTGCACCCCCTCCACGTCCGCGGGCCTCACCACGGCGCAAGCGTCGATGGGCCAGCCCCCTTTACAGCGATCGGTTCCGTAGTAGGCCCGATCTTCCAGACTCACGCTCACCGCGTCCGCGCTGAGCGCCGCGGTCAACTCCTCGATCAACGCCGTCGTTTCAAGGTCGCTCATCTGTTCAATTCCTGCGTGCTGTGTGTGTCCAAACGGAGCCGCCCACACGACGCGCATGCGGGTACTTCCTCCACCCCATACCCCACACGAACGTCGAGCGCATCCTTCGCGAAGTATTCTCTGCACCCGCGTTCGGTCACCCCGCAGCGTGGCGAAATGCCGCACGACACCCTCCCGACCGAGCGAGGGTCCACGCCAACTACGCGCGAGCTTCGCTACACCACCGACGTCGCTGCGCCGCTGCTCGCTCGACGCGACCGACTTCAGATGGGCGCTCGGACATCGTCCTAAACGCCTATCACCGCTCCAGTCGCCGCTAGAAGCTGCTCGAAGGATCGCCCGACGGACCACCGTTCGAAGGTGCGTTGGCCGCGCCAACCGGTGCGACTGCGGGCGCTGCCACGGGGGCCGGCGCGACGGCCGGCGCTGGTGCCGCTACGGACGCGCTGCGACGCGACGAAGAGGTGTTTGGCTGGCGAAGTAGCTGTCGCACCATTCGTACGACGGACTTCACCACCGGGTGACCCTTGATGAACACCACACCCACCACGTGCTTCTCATCGCCCGAAACGAGCACGGCGTGCTCACCGACGAGCACGCGAACTTGGGGCTCGTTGGCAATTTGCCGGAGGCGGACCGACTCGAGAACAATGGGGCGCCATTTTTCGTCGCCTACCCAGGAGGGCTCCATGCCCGCCGAAGCTTGTTCCGCCGTGAGGTCGAGGACCGCCACGATTCCGTCGTGTCGAAGTACGCGTTCAATTCTGCTGAGAGTTGCCATAAGAGGTTGTTCCTGCCGCTGCAGATGGGTTATGTACTCGATGCCCCGCATCGCGTCAAATGCGCGTATGATGCAGTCGTGCGCCTGTTCGACACCCATTTGCACCTCCAAGATCCGCGGTTTGGAACGAGCGCGATCCGCTCGGATACCCTACGCAGGGCGCGTTTCGCGAACGTCGAGGCGGCCCTCATTCCCGCGGTGAACCCGCAGGACTGGGATGCATTTAATATTCATTTTGGTGAATATGAGAAAAAAGATCTCCATGTCCATCTACTTTTCGGCCTTGGCGTCCACCCCTACGGCGTGGCGAACCTCGACCCATCCGAGGATGAGCGCCTGTTTCAGGACCTTGAGGACCGACTCAGCGCTCGACCCGCGCAGGTTAGAGCCGTCGGCGAATGCGGTCTCGATTACACCCTTGATACCGACCGCGAGCGCCAAAAAGCTGTGCTCATCTCCCAAATCCAACTTGCCGCGGCCGTCCAACTCCCACTGATTTTGCATTGTGTACGCGCCCACGATGACCTCCTCGACCTGCTCGCGCGTCACCATGCGCCACCGAGCGTCGTCCATGGATTCTCGGGATCTGCGGAGACCGCGGCGCGATGGGTGCGCGCAGGTCATATGATCGGGTTCGGACCGATGGTCACCCATCCTCGGGCCCGTCGGGTACGCGAGGCAGCTCGTGGGGTCCCCGATACCCACCTCTTGATCGAGACCGACGCGCCCGATCAGACGCCCTATGCCCGGCGCCCGACCCTCAACGAACCCGCATTTTTGACCGACGTGGTCGCAGGACTCGCGAGTCTCCGGCGCCGTAGCGAGGAAGACATCGCGCACACCTCGTGGCACAACGCAATCAAGCTCTTTGGTCCCGTCCCATGAACCTCCCCTCGCCCGCAACCTCCGCGCTCTGCCATGCACTCGGCCTGGCGATCGCTTGCGTGAGCGCGTGCGGCGGTGCCCCGACACCGAGCGATGACACGGCACGCAAGGCCACAACGCCCACGACGATAAAGACCGCCGAGCGGTCACCGGGAGCCACGCCCCTGCAAGGCGATCTCAAGGCCGTCGATCGCCGGGCTCCCAACGATCAGGCCCCACCGAGGCCCGCCCCGAGCCGACGGGCACCCCACACACTCACAGTCAGCAACCCTCGCGTCCTCGACGACCTCGATCTGGCTTCGCTGTCCAGACTCGAGCTCACGCTGCACCCCGACGACACCGCGACCCGGCTAGCGGCAGGCCTCCCCCCTCCCCCGACGGACGCCTGCAGTGCGCTCGACCTCTGGAGCCTCGCGGAGCGCGCTCCCGGGCTCACCCACCTCGCCATCTCAGGCTGCGAAGGCCGAATCCGGGCGGGATTCGGGGCGCTCGCGGGGCGCATTCAGCACCTGAGCATCTCTGATATGAAAATCGATCCGGTGCTCGCGGGCCGGATCGCGGAGATGCCTTCGCTCGTCGAGCTCTCCATGTCACGCGTGACGATGGAGAATCCCTCGGCGGTTAGTCTCGCTTTCGAACCCGCCTCGTTCTCCGCGGTGACCTTTCAAGACGCGCCCACGCACGCGATGCAGATGCTCCGCTCGGTGTCCCCCAAGATCCATCAGCTTCGCCTCGAAGGACCCTGGGTCACCGCGGATGCCCTGCGAGACCTCTCGATCCTGCACAGCGTACGGACGCTCGCGTTCGTCGGCACAGGTATCACCAACGGAGGGCTGTCCTTCGTTCAGCGATTGAAGTCTCTCGAGGCGCTCGAGTTTGAGGAAGAGAGCATCAACGACCTCTCTCCCATCTACCTGCGGGAGCTTCCGTTGACCTCCTTGATATGTCGCTGCGAGAGGCTCGGAGACACGGGCGCGCGGCACATGGCGAGGCTCTCTTCCCTCCAACACCTGACGCTGGAGGGGTCTCGCATCTCCCCCAACGGGATCTCGACGCTCACAAGGCTCAACGGCCTCGTCGAACTCAACCTGACGGTCCAGGAGATTGATGCTGTGGCGATCCAGACCGTCGCGGGGCTCCCAGCCTTGGAGCAGCTCAGAATCATCGGGCACGGACCCAAGGGGGCCGCCTTATCCCCGCTCGCGAAGGCGTCCAATCTCCGCTCCTTGACCCTGCGAATCCCGGAATTGAACGATAGCCTGATCCCCACCATCAACGAGCTTCAGCGGCTCGACACGCTCGACCTCAAGGGCACGAGCGTCTCCGACCGCGGCCTTTCAAAACTCGGCACGCTCCCCAGCCTACGAAACCTCAACCTCAGCGGCACCCGGATCAGCCGCTCGAACTTCGGAACCGTCGGTGCTCTCCACGCGCTCGAGACCCTCGACCTCAGCTACACCGACGTAGTGGACGAGGCGATCCGAGCGCTCGCCCCGCTCCAACGTCTTCGAGTCCTCAACCTCCAACGAACGCTGGTGACCTCCGAAATCATGTCATCCCTGGACACGATGGCGTCGCTTCAAGAGCTGAACATCAGCGACACAGCGATCTCTGCGGGCGCGGTCACCCCGAGGCTTCGGAGATGACGCCGCGGCGTCTCTTCGCGGTGCACCGATGAAACAATCGGATCTGCGCGCGCTCATCTCGGCGAGAGGTGCCAACGTCCGTCCGGCCCCGGGCGCCTAGACCTGCGGGCGTCATCCAACCATCGCACCGCCGCCTTGACCGCCTCACGGCTCGTATCTCCGAGCCATAATCTCGACGCGATCGCAGCACCGAGCGCGCATCCGGTGCCGCGAATCTCAGGCCCCTCGATCCGAGGTCGCGCGATCCTCTCCACCCCGCGCGCGTCCAGGAAAATATCGACGATGGATGTAGCCACTGCAG
>JBDQGY010000048.1:0-20895 GCA_040265175.1 Nannocystaceae bacterium | reverse complement strand
GGCGACGCAGAGTTGGCAGCCGCCGGTGAGATCTCGGGCGACACCCAGCCCGCCGAGTGACTCGATACTCGAAGCGCGCGGGCTCTTGAGCCCGCGGAGGTAGTCGGACATGATCGTTCGCGCTCCAGGCCCGAAGGCGATCAGCGACGCGTCGCCCTCCACGTACGACAAAAACTCTACACGGTTCCGTTTCCTCCCCAGCACAATGGTCGAGGACTTCGGTAGGTCCTCGGTCATGGCCTTCGAGAGATCGATCGCGAGGATGTCCGCGCGCGCTTTGGAGAAGCCGAGCCCATCGGGCTTGAATGAGGCGGAGTAGCGTTCATTGGGGTCCTCGCCGACCAGGGCGATGTGTGTCTTGAGCGCCCGCTCCACCTCCAGCATGAGCGCCCGAATCGCGTCGCGGGAGGCGTCCGCGTTCGGTGTCTGGGCAGCGATGACAACCGCCATCTCCCGTTTCTTGGTGAGGTACAACGAGACTGCCGCCTCTCCCTTGATTGCTCTCAAAATTCCGCGGACGGCGTTGAGTGTCCCTTCGACGGCCTCGTCGAATGGCGGTGGCACCTCCCCAATCTCCTTGGCGAGGCTGTTGAGCTCCTGGATCGCCGGTTTGGCGTTGGACATGGAGAGGACAGCGCTCAAGATGGCGCCCCCGGGGAGCGCCGTTGTCAGCGCACCTGCCTCCGTCCTCGCGGGCCCAAGGGCGGACAGCCCGAGGGAGTCGTAGGGAGCGCTGGCACGACCTACGACTTGGACGGTGTCGTTGTCGCGGACTCCGAGCTGGAGTCGTAGCCCAGTCAATTCTTGAATCACCTTGGCGAGCGTCTTCGCGTCTCTCAACTCGCGGATGTTGAGCAGCGCGTCCGGGTCGATCGAATCTCGCGGGAAGTTGGTCACCTCGACTTGGAGCTGAAAGCGTGGGTCGAGCGCTTCTGCGCTAGCGTGCTCGGAGCGGGCGCGATCGAGCCCGTTCATGTCGGTCGCGAAGGTGATTCCTGCCGCCTCTTCGCGAACGAGCGCTGAGATATCATCGTCCACGGTGAGTCTCCAGAGCCCTTCGCCCAGCGGCTGCATGGACTCGCTCGCGGCGATCAAGGCTTGGGGATCGTCGGATGGGACGAAGCTCCGGAACTCAAGGTCCTCAGGGCGCGCTTGCTGGCCGGGCTGGGGGTAGGCGGCGTCCAACGAGAGGCGGCCGCCAAGGTCGACAGACGACAGGGCGCCGCCACCGGTCATGCTGGCCGCGAGCCCCGTGAGGCTCAGTTGAACCCCAGTCCATCGCGCCGCTTGCGTCTCAAGCTTTTTGATCAGCGCGTCGAGATGGTGGGTGCGCACTGCGACTTGGATCTTCTCGATCTCTGCGACGGGTGCGGGTTGTGAATTGAGGCTGGCGTCTTCTGCGGTGTCGCCCGACGGAGCGGTTGGGCGCGGCCCCACCGCGGGGGATTCTGAGGATTTCGGCGCGCATCCAGGCGGGCCGGCGATGCAAGCGAGGCAGAGGAAAATCGAGGCACGCTTCATGGCGCGGAGTGTACCTCAGCGCGAATCAGCCTCATGAACTTTGTTCGCCGTTCGCAGACTCCCGGGGCTTCGCAGGGGTATCACGGGGGCGCACACCGCTACCGCCGCGACTCCATGTGTGTGTGGGGCGAGCGCACGTGCCGGGGAGGTGATAACCTGCGGATGTGGAGAAGCGCCGCGCGCTGCAACAGACAGTCGGTCGTCCGTGTGGCACGCGGTGGCGCGACCTTGAACGATCGGCGCTCGGTGTCGCCCTCCTCGTCGTTGGGGCGGTCGTAGGATGTAAAGAGGGGGGTGGCGAAGCGGTGTCCTCGGACGCAGAGGCGATCCCTGTGCGCCCCATGGAGCGTTCGAATGACGACACTACGATGAGCGCGGAGGAGCTTCGCGAGGCGCGGGCGCAGGCGGGCTTCAAGACCTCGGAAGAGCGCTCACGTGAGGAGGCGGCGAGGCTCGAGCTTTTGGCCCGGCGGGCGGTGCTCGACGAGCTCGGGGTGTACCGCAGATTTGTTCGGCAGTTCGAGCGCATCTTGGGGCGCTTACAGACGGCGGTGCCGCGGTGGAAATCTCGTGGGGATTACGAGCGATTCATGCGGGGCTACGATCGGCGGGTGCGCGCCCTTGAGTCGCAGTTTCAAAAGCTTGAGTCGCACCCAGGGCTGAAAGGTGAAACCTATGAGCGAGCGGCGAGGGCCTTTCGAGCCTGGGAAGACCTCAACACCGGCCTCGGTTCGATGGAAGAGCCTACGGAACGCTTTGAGTTGATTTTGACCACACTGCGCGCGGATCTCGCCGCGCTGGGTGCGGAGCTTGATGAAATCGAAAAAGACGAGCGCCTGCTGTTGCTGTCTGGGCCCTGAGGGGGAGCATGGGCCTCGCCGAAGTCGCGGCCGGACTCACGGTCGGCATCGGCGACGCTGTTCACGGGTGCCCGTATGGGCGCGCCGAAGACACGATTGCGAGGTGTCCGTTGGACCTGGAGATTGGGCCTACTTTTACAGCGCGCGGCCTCCCGTGCGCGGACACGGTTGCTCCGATGATAACGGGCATCCTACCCGTCAGACGATCGAGGGCCGGCGGTAGAGTTTCGGAGTCGAATCGGTCACACTCCCGAAGCGCCGAGCGACCGCGGCCACACCCCTCCTCGAATTTCCCCTCGCCGTATCACGCCTGTGCGCGCTCTCATCCAACTCCTCTCGACGTATGCGGTCCGGTTTCTACCGTTCTACGCGTTTGGATTCATCGCGCTCGCGCTCACAAATTGGGCGACGGTCCACATCCCGACCCTGATCGGGGAGGTGGTGAACTCCCTCGATGGGGAGCAAGGGCTCGTCGATGGTGGAGCCCGGGCGCGCGCGCTCACCGTGCAAGTGGCGTTGTGGTCGGTCTTACTTGTTGTGGTGCGGACCTTGTCGCGGACGCTGTTTTTTAACCCCGGCCGCGACATCGAGTATCGCTTAGGCAACGATCTGTTTCGGGTGATGCTCGGGCTGCAGCGGAGCTTTTTCGCGAACCGAAAGGTCGGGGAACTCGTGAGCATCGCCACCAACGACATGCAGTCGGTGCGACTCTTGGTAGGGTTCGCCGGCCTTCAGATCTTCAACGTGGCCGTCGCGGTCCCCCTGCACATCTGGCAGATGTACGCGCTTGATCCGGTGTTGACGGCGTGGTGCGCCGTTCCGGTGCTCGCGGGAGGTGTCTTTATGGCGTGGACCGTACGTCGATTCTATCTGCGCGTACGCGTCTCCCTCGAATTGCTGGCCGCGCTGTCTGAGTGCACCTTGGAGAGCTATGCCGGCGTGGGCACGCTCCGCTCCAACGGCGCGGAGGGAGTGGCAGAGGGGCGCTTTCGTAAGCGAAACAAAACCTACCTCGCGTTGCAGCTTGAGATCTCGAGGATTCGCGCCTTCGCGATGCCGGTGCTCGGATTCTCCGGCATCTTCGCAACGGGAATCGTGCTGTGGATAGGGGGCGAGCGTGTCATCGCTGGACAACTTCAGGTGGGGGACCTGACCGCGTTCTCGGTGCTGCTGACGAATATGGCGATGTTGCTGTTGTCGTTGGCGTGGGTGCTGACCGCCATCTCACGCGGCGTGGTGGCGCTCAAGCGGATTCGAAATATCCAAGACGTGGACGCGGGAGTGCCTCCCGCAGCCCATGGGCGAGGGTTTGAGTCACCTCCACGTGTCGACATTGATTCGCTCACCTTCGCGTACCCAGACGGCGACTCTCCGGCGCTGCACGATCTCAGCGTGACCATCGAGCCGGGTGCGACGCTGGGTGTCTTCGGGAAGACGGGCTCGGGAAAGACGACCCTGATCGAACTGATCGCGCGGGTGCACGATCTCCCCGTGGGCTCCATCTCCTTCGATGGTCGTGACGCGAGGAGCTTCGATTTGTCAGCGATGCGCGAGAACATGGCCGTGGTCCCCCAGACTCCGTTCCTCTTCTCCACGACGCTGCGCGACAACATTCGCCTTCACGGCGAGGTCAGCGGCCACCGGCTCACGAGCGACGCGCGTGAGGATCAGGTCGGTCGACTGCAGCCATTGAAGACCACAGAGGAAGAGGTCTTCGTGCAGGAGGCGCGGTCTGCTGGGATCGATCATGATCTCGTTCGGGTCATCGATCAGGCAAGCCTCCGGGATGACATCGCCTTGTTGCCCGAGGGGCTCAACACCATCGTCGGAGAGCGCGGCGTCATGTTATCTGGGGGCCAGCGCCAGCGGGCGGCGTTGGCACGTGCGCTCTATCGGAGTCCCCGTCTGCTCTTGCTTGACGACGTCTTGAGCGCAGTGGACCAGCGAACAGAGGCCAAGTTGGTCGAGGCGATTCGCAGCCTTGGGGGAGCGGGGCAGCGTCCGACCACGTTGATAGTGTCGCATCGCACGTCCGCCCTTGAGCATGCCGACGAGATTTTGGTGCTCGCAGGGGGTCGCGTGGTCGAGCGCGGTACGCACCAAGATCTCGTTCGCATGGGGGGCGAGTACGCCCAGGCCGTCGCGCATCAGTCCAAGACGCGCGACGACCATGTTTCAACGGAGGAGGGAGCGTGAGCGAAACGAAGGTCGCGACCGCCTCGGTGCTGCCGATGCTGCGGAGATTTTGGCCGTTCTCGTCGGGGGTGCGCGGGTGGTTGTTGCTCGGGCTCTCGATGATCCCGGTGCTCGCCGCGGCCACCGCAGCGCGCCCGCTCCTGCTCGAGAGAGCGGTGGACGAGCACTTGGCCACCTCGGATCTCGAGGGTCTCCACCGCGTGGCGACCTTGTTCTTCGCGGTCTTGATCGCAGAGTTCGTGGCGACGGGAATTCAGACCTACGGTCTGCAACGGGCGGGGCACGTCACCATCGCGGGCTTTCGGGAGAGAATCTTCGGGCACGTGCTTCGCTTGCCGATGAGATTCTATGACAAGAACCCCATCGGGGCGCTCTTGTCTCGCACGACGAGTGACGTTGAGGCTCTCAGCGAGACGCTGAGCTTCGGCGTGTTCACGATCATCACCGATGTCGTCAAAGTGCTGGTGATCCTGGCGGCGATGCTCATGCTCGATCTGCGACTCACCTTGATTTCGCTGTCGATCGCGCCGTTCTTGTTCCTCATCGTTCGAGGGTTCTCCTCGATCCTCCGCCGCCTCCAGCTAGAGATTCGGAAGGCCATGAGCATCCGAAGTGGATTCTTGGCGGAGCAGCTCGCGGGGATCACCGTGGTGCAGCTGTACGGGCGCGAGGACGCGGCGCATCGAGAGTATGAGGATCTCGGATCGCGATATTTGAGCGCGACGAAGCGCGCGAATATCTTCGACGCGCTGTTGTACTCGATCATGGACGGAACAGCCGGTTTCTCCATTGCCATGTTGCTCTGGTTCGCGATCCCGTCGGAGCAACTCGGAGCGGTGGCCAGCAGTCCCGTGGTGGGTGCAGGTCTGTTGTGGGCGTTCATTGAATATCTCCGGCAAATTTTTGTGCCGATTCGAGAGTTCTCGGGGAAGATCGCGACCATCCAACGGGCCGCGGCGTCTCTTGAGCGAGTGTTTGGCTTGCTCGATGAGGAGACCGAACAGCAGCCTGTGGGGGACGAGTCACGGCGCCTCGACGGGTGGACGGGTCGCATGAAGGTTGAGGATCTTCGCTTCGCCTACGACCCAGACGGCAGCGACGTGTTGGGCGGCCTGAATTTTCATATTGATGCGGGAGAGGTCGTGGCGGTCGTTGGACGCACGGGATCTGGGAAGAGCAGCCTTGGGCGGGTGCTGACGAGCCTGTATGACGGCTACCGCGGATCTATTCGGTTGGCCACAGAGGCTGGGGAGGTCGAATTGCGGGAGGTCGCGCCAGCGACGCTGCGCTCGTCGATTCTGATGGTCCCCCAAGACGTCTTTTTGTTCGACGAGGACGTTGGGTTCAACGCGGCGCTCGGTGCCCCGGGGTCGTCGGAGGCCGAGGTGCTCGCCGCGTTGGACACTGTACAGATTCGCGAGGCGATCGACGCCCGGGGAGGCCTGTCCTTGCCGGTCGGCGAACGCGGCGCGCAGCTGAGCGTGGGAGAGCGACAACTCGTGGCGTTTGCTCGGGTCGCGCTGCAGCGTCCCAAGTTGTTAATTCTCGATGAAGCCACCGCCAACGTGGACAGCGAGACCGAGCAGAAGGTGCAGACGGCGATCGAGCATCTGTTCGAGGGCCAGACAGTGCTCGTGGTCGCGCATCGGTTGAGCACCATTCGTCACGCCGACCGGATTTTGGTCATGGACGATGGCGACATCGTTGAGGCCGGTTCGCACAACGAGCTTATGGCGCGCGACGGGGTCTACGCGGAGCTGATTCGACACGGTCTCCGCGAGGAAGAGTCGTAGGCGCGGAGCGTCTCCCGCACGGCACCAACGCGCCCAAAGTCGACGTAGAGGGTTTCTGACGGCCGAAAAACAGCGCGCAAAACGCGCAAGAGTCTCTAGTTTTGTCTCGTTCGATGGAAATGAACGCGGCGGTCCCGGAGTTGAGGAGACATGCCTTCGAGACGAAGCAACAAGATGAAGCTGTTGTCCCAGCCCGAGTTTGCCAAGCGGCTCGCGGCGGTGGGAGCTGGAGTCTGTGCGTTGACGTTGAGCGCGACGTTCAGCACCACCGTAGCCCGCGCGGACACGAACACGGTGGCGACGGATGCGCCCGCGGCCATGCTCGCGAGGGACCGCAAGGTGGCGTTGATGCCGAGTTTGGCGCCGGTAATTGAGAAGGTGCAGCCGGCGGTCGTTTCCATCCACGCGTTTGGCGGCGCCGGTCCGATGAGTTCGGGCTTTCCGCGGGGAATGGGTTCGGGATTTATCGTCAGCAAGGATGGAGTGGTCGTCACAAACCATCACGTCGTGGTGGGCGCGACCGCGCTGGAGGTAAAGCTCGCTGATGGTCGTCGATTTAAGGCGACGTTGCTCGGCTCAGATCAGTTCACAGATCTCGCGGTGCTCCAGGTTGAGGGCGCGAAGAAACTTCCCACGTTGTCCTTTGGAGATTCCTCGAAGCTCCGGGTGGGGGATTACGTCATCGCCATTGGCTCACCGCTCGGGCTCGAGTCCACGGTGACCACCGGGATCGTCTCGGCCAAGGGCCGCGGTGATCTGGGCTTGTATCGAGACAGCTACCTCGACTTCGTCCAGACCGACGCGGCGATTTCTCCCGGGAGCAGTGGCGGTCCGCTGGTAGACCTAGATGGGCGAGTGGTGGCTGTAAACACAGCGGTCGCGGGGCCAGGGAATGGGCTCGGTTTCTCGATCCCCGTCGACCAAGCCAAGATCATCATCCCCCAGCTTCGGGACAACGGCCGCGTCGCCCGCGGGTGGCTCGGCGTCATGGGACGTGACGTACGGCCAGCCTTGGGAGGCGCCGAACCGACGAGCGGCGCTGCGGTCGGCGAGGTGATGGACCGCTCCCCCGCAGCGGAGGCGGGGATGCGTTCAGGGGATGTGGTCTTGTCTGTCAACGGCCACGAGGTAGACAGCTTCGCCGATCTGCGCGGGCGAGTCGCGATGATGGCTCCGAACACAAAGCTTACGCTCAAGATTCGCCGTGGCACCGAGTCGAAGAAGCTGCGGGTGGTGCTCGGTGATCTTGAGGAGGCGCGCTCGGGGATGCGGACGTCTCGCAGTCCCCGGCGCGGAGAAAGCTCGAAGGGATCGAGTCTGTATGAGGGCACCCCGAGTCTTGGTATCGGAGTGCAAGAGACGTCCGAGGGCCTCTTGATTCGAGCGGTCGAACCGGACGGCATCGCCAGTCGACTCGATCTTCGAGCTGGCGATCTCATCCAGGAGATTAACGGGCGAGAGATTCGCGAGGTCGCTGACGTCCGGCGCGCCCTCACCAAAGTTCGAGATCGTGTGCAGGTGAAGGTGAGTCGTGATGGCGGCACCCACGTCTCGATGATCGAGATTCGGCGCTGACAAAGACGCCCACGCTCGACGTTCGACGGGGTGGCCGATCCAGGCCGAGCGACAGTGCGACGGGCGTAAACCCTGTCTGCGTCGGTGCGCGCAGCCCCGGGCGCTGATGACGGCTGGGTTCCAAAACAGGACCTTCACCGGGCACGATTATTGCTCTAACGAGAGGTGTGAGCCGCTTGTTCGCTTTCTGCGTCGGATTCCTGGCGTTCGCCTGGACGCCGGGCGTCCGCGCCGCGCCTCCCAAGCTGCGGGTTTCGGTCGCGCCGACGACCATGGTCGCGGGCCAGGTCAGTCCAAAGCTGAGCGTGTCGGGTACGGTTGGATTGTCGGTGTTCACCAGGGATCCCTCGCCGCTCGGCGCTCCCGTCGGTGTCTTCGCGGCGGTTGGTCCGCGATGGTCGATCAACCGGGTCATCGGGCTGTTTGGATCCTACGGGTACGGATGGGGTGGCGTACCCCTCGACGGCGGATGGTCGCAAGAGCACCGCGGCACGTTGGGCATGTACGCGGGGACCCCGGGAGACGGACGGCTGCTCGGCGTCTCCAATCGGACGCGCGTGGACTTTCGTGGTGTCAAGGGGGACGAGGCCTGGTCGTTTCGTGTTCGCGCGCGAAATGAGACGGCGCTGGTCTTAAACTTCAAGGAGTGGATGCAGCTGTCGGTCCCCGTCGAGCTTTTGATCTCCCCTCAGCTGAACTCGACTGATATGACGCAGATTCGGGCAGGCGTGGGACTCGGCGGCAGCGCAGCGGTGGGCGACTCCGAACGAGCAGGCGCCAAGGAGCGACCCGTCGCGCGGATGCGATGGCTCACAGCGGTCCGCGCTGGATTTTGGCCGGTGGCGCTGGCCCGGGCCCGTGACGTCGCGCCCTCGGAGCTCACAGCGACCCAAGCTTGGGTTGATTTGGTCGTTACCACCGGCGTAGGCGTGTCCTTTTAGGGGGTCCGGTGAAGGGCGAGACCTCGAAGACCCGGCGGAGGGCGGACTCACCGCCGTGGAGAGGGATGCCCCTGCGGAGGTGCCCATTGGCGCTCGGTTGCGGCGACTGTAGGGCACGCCTTGTCGGGGTCGCTTCTTGTGGCTAACCTCCCGGCTCCATGAGCGATCGGCAACAGCGACACACTCGGATTCTTATTTTGGGAGCGGGCCCCGCGGGCTACACGGCCGCCATCTATGCAGCCCGCGCGAGCCTCACACCCGTGATGGTCGCGGGCCCTCAGCCGGGGGGACAACTTACAATTACGACCGACGTCGAGAACTACCCTGGCTACCCCGACGGGGTCGAGGGCCCCGCGATGATGGAGGACCTGCGCAAGCAGGCAGAGCGCTTCGGGACTGAGGTGATCTACGATCTTGCCACCGAGGTCGACTTTAGCGCGCGCCCCTTCAAGGTGACCACCGAGGACACAGACTTCACCTGTGACGCGCTTATCGTCGCGACCGGTGCGAGCGCCAAGTACCTCGGTATCGAGAGCGAGTCACGCCTCATGAATCGAGGCGTGAGCGCGTGTGCGACCTGCGACGGCGCTTTCTTCCGAGACCAGATCGTGGGAGTTGTGGGCGGCGGTGACACGGCCATGGAGGAGGCGCAATACCTCACTCGCATGTGCGAGCACGTCCACTTGTTCCACCGTCGCGACGAGTTTCGGGCGAGCCAGATCATGCAAAAACGCACCTTGGAAAACCCCAAGATCACGGTTCATTGGAACACCGTCGTGGCCGAGGTGCTCGGTGATGAGAAGGTGACCGGCGTGAAGCTGCAAGATACCCAAAGCGACGAACATCGAGAGCTCGGCTTGACCGGCTTGTTCATCGCCATTGGACACAAGCCCAACACGGACGTCTTTGCGGACGCGCTCTCCAAAGATGAGGCAGGCTATCTTGTGGTGCGGCCGGGCTCGACGAACACCAGCGTGGAAGGGGTGTTTGCGTGCGGAGATGTGGCGGACAAAACGTACCGCCAAGCCGTCACGGCTGCGGGGACCGGCTGTATGGCCGCGATTGATGCTGAGCGGTGGCTCGCGGAGCAAGAAGACTGAGTTTCTTTGCCTGTTCGTCATCGAGGCGATAGGCTGGGGACGAGGAGGCGCCGCGAGCTGCTGGCGCTGGAACACCCATGCAAATCGTAGAGGATCTCAAGGAACTGTTCGCCACCTTCTCGATCGCTGACATCACAAATCCGTCGACGCCGGAGCAGTGGCTGACGAGCATGTTTATGCTCGTCCTCGCGGCGGTGGCCGGGTGGGCCCTCTTGAAGCTTCTCACCGGCGGATTTGGATAGCCGCTCGATTAAGTTGGTGACGCTAGTTACGCGTGATTCGTAGAGTCCAGCGGCGATCGCTGTTGCACGCGCTGGAGGTGGGAATCACGTGCAGTGAGACCTCGCGAGTGTCGTCTTCGCCATTTGCGCTGGCGGCCTCTCCCCAATACATGGCCACTTGATCGATCCCCACGAGGTTCTGAGAGCTTTGGGTGACCGTGCTGGTGCAGGGGTCACTGTTGGGGGCCACGGAGCGCGCGGCGGTGAGATCGAAGTTCTCTCCTGGAGGGGAGGTGAGCTGCGCGATGAAGGACATGCCGGCGCCGTTAAGTGCGCTGAGGTCATCCTCGGTGATCCGAAACTCGATCCAGGCTTCGTCGTAGCCTCGGACGTAGAATTGATCGTTGCCCGTGTCGCCGCTCATGACGCCGATCTCGCAGGGCTCCTCCATGCAGCCGAACTCCGCGAGGCACGGGACATCCGCGCCGGGAGCTGTGTCTGGACTGCACTCGAGATAGTCGCCGTCGCCGTCGCCGTCGCCGTCGCCGTCGCCGTCGCCGTCGCCGTCGCCGTCGCCGGTCATCGTGCCCGAGGATCCATCCGACGAATCACCGGCGGTGCCTGTCTCATCGTCGGCTCCAGATTCTGAATCTGTCCACGAACCAACCGAAGCACCGACGGTGCTCGACGAGGGTCGGGCCGTATCTTGCGTGCACGCGGAGAGCGCGAAGAGGACCCACCCGAGGTGAGCCAGCGGTGAACGGGGGAGAGTTAAAGATCGCATCGTCGGTGGGGGGAGAGTTGCCGCGATCGAGAGGAGCGGCGCGTCTGTGGAGTGTTCCAGACCAACTCAAAAACGAGAGGAAGCGCTGAGCATCATCAGCCGGTCATTGGAGTCACGAAGGCGGCCCGAGAGCGTTCGAACGAACCGCCAGAGCAGCTCATAGGCCAACTCCCGGTCCACGAACATGAGGTCCCGGAGGTCGTTCTTGGGCAGCTTCAAGAGCTCGGCGCGCTCGTGGCAGATCGCGTCGGCCGAGCGGGTGGCGTCATCCTCGATCAGAGACATCTCACCGAAGTGCTGACCTTCTCGGAGCACCGCGAGGGCCTCTTCGCCGATGCCCGCCACGTTCCTTGAGATCCGGACAGAGCCCGTGACGACCAAGTAGAGCCCGTCAGATTGTTCACCGTGGCTAAAGACGTGCTCGTTGCGGGCGTAGGTGCGGACCTGCGCCAGCTTTGAGATGCGCTGCAGGTGTACCGGGAGCAGCCCTGTAAACAAGGACACCTGCTCAAGAACCTGTGAGGAGGGCACCGAGCGCATGGGCGGCGGCGAGGTGGACACCGACTGGCCCGACACAATAGGCAGGTCTTCCGAAGACTCCGCGTCGTCTGTAATCCCGAATTCCTCTAGCCCTGAATTCATCCCGCTTACGATAGCGCATCGGCGCGGTTCGACGAAACGACGTGCTGAGACCTCGCTTGAGTGGCCTCAGCGGTAGATTCGCGAGGGCGGTGTCCATGGGAAGACTCCACCCAGGCCTTCCCGTGGACGCTCAGAGGAACGGCGTCCCCGCTTCATGGCGACCTCAGCTCCGTGTTTTACGCCGTCGCGCAAACGACAAAGTCGCCCCCGCGCAGGCGAGGACGACTCAATGGACGCGCGAGGGGCGGGTGCCGCTCGCGCTCGGTAAAGTCACCCCTAGTCCACCAGCGCGCTGGCGACTCGGAGTGCCGGGTGGCCCTTCTTACGCGCCTGACATGCCTTGGATGATGAAGGCGATGACGAGCGCGAAGATGACCAGCGACTCGATGAAGGCGAGGCCGAGGAGCATGGGCACGAAGACCTGGTCCTTGGCGTTGGGGTTGCGGCAGATACCCTCGAGGGCGCTGGCAACCGCGCGGCCTTGGCCGAGCCCGCCGCCCATGGCAGCGAGGCCGATGGCGAGGGCCATGGCGATGGCGAAAGTGGAGGCGTCGGCACCGGATGCGGATCCAGCGGCCTCCTGCGCGCTGGCGATGGCGGGAGCCGCGAAAGCCGCGACGAACACAAACAGGGGGGCGATGATCTTGTTGAACATGGTGTTTTTTCTTTCAGTCAGTGATTCGTTGGGCTCAGTGCCCGTCAGCGTGAGCCGCAGCTTCGCCGATGTAAATCATGGTGAGGAGGGTGAAGACGACAGTTTGAACGATGGCGACGAGGACGCCGAGCATCAGGAAAGGGACCGGCAGGAGTACCGGGAAGAGCAGCAGGATAACGCCGACCACCTTGTGGTCCGCGAGGATGTTGCCCATGAGTCGAAAGGCGAGAGACACCGGGCGCGCGAGGTGACTCGCGATCTCGATGGGGAACATCAAAGGCGCGATCCAGCGCGCGTTGATGCCACCGAGCTCAAACTTGGGGCCCGCGAAGTGAGCGAAGTAGTGGATGGGGCCCTGTTTGACGATGCCGATGACGTTGTAGACCACAAACACCAGCAGCGAGAGCGCCAGGTTGGTCTTCAGCGAGTCGGTGCCCGGGAGAAATCCGGGGACCAGGCCTTGGATATTGTGGCAGAAGATGAACAGCGCCAGCGTGCCCACGAAGGGGAGGTACGTGCGCGCGTTCTTCTCGCCCATGATGTCGCAGGAGAAGTTGTAGACGGCGCCCACGAAGCCGTCGAGCATGGCGGACAATCCCCAGTTTTTGGTGGGGATGATTCCTTCATTTTCACCTTTGATGGACCGTCGCCAGGCGAAGACCGCAGCGAGGATCACAAGGATAGCCACGGCGGACGAGCCGATGTGGAGCATGGTGAAGTGGGTGCTTTGGAAAGCCAGCCACTGCCAGTCGCGCTCAAGCCCTTGTTGGGCCGTATGCTCAAGGTTGGCCCAGAAGGGGAGCAGTGTCGAGAACCAGGTGTCGTGGTCGCCCATGGTGCGTCGTGAAAAGTTTGGGGTCTAAGGAGAACGCCGGTCGTGGCGCGAGGCTTGGATTGCGGCGCCAATTGCCGCGAGAAGCGAGAGGACCAAACCGAGGAGAAAACCCTCCGGTCGCGCGGGCATGTACCAAAGGATCAAGACCATGGCAAGCGCCAGCGCGGGGAGTCTGATGAAGTTGTTGCCGCGCCGTTCGGGGGCGGGCGTATCGGTCCCCAGAGGCTCTAAAGGCGAACTAGGGGCAGATTGGGTGAAGTCGAGGATATCCTCTGGATCGAGGATCTTCGAGCCGTCACCGGGTCCTTCCGGAGTGGATCCGGCGATGGAGAGCATCGAGAGGACAGATCGCCCGAGCAAGCGGAGGTTTGCGTAGCCAAAAAGCGCACCAAGCGCGATCCCAAGCGCGAGATCGGCGCCCGAAACGAGGAGCGCCACGGCTCCTGCGAGACCGGTGAGGCCCACGATCCAAGGGGGAAGGCGTCGGAAAAAGCGCCGTCCCTCATCCCCCATGTGGGGTTCTCGGTTCAATCGCTGACTCCTTTGGAGGAATCAGGCGGGTACACCTCTCCATCCTCGCGCGGCGTGGCGGTCGGCGCAGGATCCAGGGTTGACGTGCGAATCTGGACCCTGGCTCGTACCGGAGGAGCGTCGGTCTCGGAACCACGCCGCGTGTGTGGGGTGGAGGAGTCCGGCGGGGATGTTGGCGCACTTGGCTCGGAGTTCTCTTCGCTGGCGAGCTTGGCCAGCGCTTCAGCCTTGTGCTTCATGGCCGCCGTGTGCTCGTTGACGACGCGCAGGATCGCGAGCGCCGCGGCGCCAATACCGATCAGGAGACCGATCAACATTGTCCAGGGCTTCCAGTGCGTCCAATGATCCTGCACGTATTTCCCACCGAATGCGCCGATGCAGATCGCGACGGCCATTTCGATTCCCACGGAGGCCGCCGAGGTCTTCTCGTACCAGTCCGCGCGCTCTCTAGGTGGGGGTGTTGGGCTGGACGAAGACACAAAAAATGGGGTGCCGCCTAGAGGTTCTCGAACACCTGGGCGGCTGCCGCGACGGTGCATTCGATGGTGCCCTCGTCGTGGGCGGTCGACAAGAACCCAGCTTCAAATTGTGAGGGCGCGAGGTAGACCCCTCGGGCCAGCATCCCGGCGTGCCAGCGGCTGAACCGCTCCAGGTCGGAGGTCTTGGCGTCGTCGTAGTTGGCGACGGGGCCCGCGGTGAAGAATAGGCCGAACATGGGGCCCACGTGAGCGAGCTGAATCGGGATGTCGTGCGAAGCGCCCGTGTCTTGGAGTCCCTTCATCAGCGTCGCCGTGCGCTGCTCTAGCGCGTCGTAGGGATTCTCCTCGATCAAGATCTGGAGGGTCTTGAGGCCTGCGGCGACGCCGAGAGGGTTGCCGCTGAGGGTGCCCGCTTGATACACGGGCCCGAGGGGTGCCACCGTCGACATGATGTCCCGTCGGCCTCCGTAGGCGCCCACAGGCAGCCCCCCACCGACTATTTTTCCGAGACAGGTGAGGTCGGGGGTGACGCCAAAGCGCTCTTGAGCGCCGCCGAGGGCTACTCGAAAGCCGGTCATGACTTCGTCAAAGATGAGCACGGCCTCGTGCTCCGTGGCCAAGGTTCGCAGGGCCTCGAGGTAGCCCGGCGAGGGCGGGATGCAGCCCATATTCCCGGCGATGGGCTCGACGATAATGGCGGCCACGTCGCCACGATGAGCGGCGAGCACCTCGGCCATGGCTTTTGCGTCATTGAACGGGACGGTGAGGGTGTCGCGCACGGCGCCCTGAGGGACGCCCGCAGAGCCTGGGATTCCCAGGGTGGCGGCGCCAGAGCCCGCGGCCACGAGCAGCAGGTCTGCGTGACCGTGGTAGCCGCCGTCGCACTTGATGATTTTGTTTTTCCCGGTGAATCCCCGAGCGAGGCGGAGGGCGCTCATCGTCGCCTCGGTGCCGGAGTTCACCAGTCGCACCATGCCGTCGCGCATGCTCGGAACCGTGGCGCAGATAAGGGCGGCAAACTCCCCCTCCGCCGCCGCACACGCGCCGAAGCTGAGCCCGTCGCGGGCGGCTGCGCAGACGGCCTCGACCACCTCAGCGCGTCCGTGCCCAAGCAGGGCCGGGCCCCAGGTGCACACGTAGTCGATGAGGCTGGCGCCGTCTTCAGTCTCAAGGGTGCAGCCGTGGGCGCGGCGGATAAACGGGGGCTGGCCACCCACCGATGAGAACGCGCGGACCGGACTGTTGACACCCCCCGGGATGTGCTGGGAGGCCCGCTCGAACAGCTCGAGAGAGCGCGCGCCCGCCCGCCCGTCGAACGAGGAGCGATCAGTCATCGTCGCCTCCGTCGTCGGCGTTGGTGGCCGGGTCCGTGGACGCGTCGCTCGCCGCGATGGCGACCGCCTCCTCGGCGGGTCCATCGGCGGTCTCTTTGTTGGCGGCGGCCTCGGCCTCGTTGTCTCCGATGATGCGTTCGAGGGCGACGACGTGCTCACCGTCGCGCATCCGTATGATGCGTACGCCTTGGGTGTTGCGCCCCTGCTGGGAGATGCCGTCGGCGGGGGTGCGGATGACTTTGCCGCGATCGGTGACGAGCAGCACCTCATCGTCGGGGGCGACGATGGATGTGCTCACCACGGCGCCGTTTCTGCTGTTGCACTTGATGGTGATGATGCCCTTGCCGCCGCGGCTTTGCGGGCGATACTCGGCGGCCTCGGTGCGTTTCCCGTACCCGTTGGCGCAAATCGTGAGCAGTGAACGCTGGCTGTCTTCTTCGATCACGATGACTGACACGACCTCGTCTTGAGCTCGCAAAGAGATTCCCTTGACGCCGCGCGCCGTTCGTCCCATGGGTCGAATATCCGCCTCCGAGAAGCGGATGGACATGCCTCCCGCGGTCGCCATCACCACGTGACGTTGGCCGTCGGTGAGGTGTACGCCCACGAGCTGGTCGTCATCTTCAACGCGGACCGCGATAAGTCCGGTAGTCCGGATATTCTCGAATTCACGGAGGGCGGTCCGCTTGACGAAGCCTTGCTTCGACGCGAGCAAGACGAAGTGGTCGTCGTCGATGTCCGCCTCGCGGTAGGGGAGCATGTGATGGATGGTCTCGCCCTCTTTGAGCTCAAGGAAGTTGGCCCAGGCCTTGGGTTTGTTGCCGCGCTGCACGAGCGGGAGCTCAAACACGCGTTTTCGAAACACGCGACCGGTGTTGGTGAAGATCAACACCCACGCCTTGGCGGAGGCCTCAAACATCTCGACGACGAAGTCGTCGTCATCGCGGCCACCGCCGCCCTTGATGCCCACGCCGCCGCGGGCTTGCACGCGATATTCAGAGGTCGGCAGGCGTTTCACGTAGCCGTGGTGCGTGGCCATGACGATCATGGACTCATCGGCGACAAGGTCGATGGCCTGGATCTCGTGTTCAACATCGATGATCTCTGTCTTTCGGGATCCGGTGGACTCGGGGCCCCCAGGTCCTGCGTCGAGCCCTTCAGGGTCACCGTAGCCGTAGCGGATCTCGAGCAGCTCGTCTCGCACGAGCGCGTCGAGGCGCGCGGTGTCGCTCAAGATACCTTCGAGGTAGGTGATCTCTGCGCACAAGACTTTGAACTCCGCTTCAATTTTCTCTCGCTCGAGCCCCGTGAGGCGTTGGAGCCGCATGTCGAGGATCGCCTTCGCTTGGCGCTCGCTGAGGAAGTAGGGGCCCTCGCTCGCCGCGAGCACCTCGTGTTCGGGTCGATCGCAGCGCTCAAGGAATCCCGCGCAGCCTTGCAAAGGCTCGGCGAGCAGCGCCGCGCGGGCGCTGTCGGGATCCTTCGAGCCGCGGATCAGGGCGATGATCTTGTCGATGGCGTCGATGGCCACGCCGAGCCCTTGTACGATCTCGCGGCGCGCGACGGCCTTGTCGAGTTCAAAGCGGCTGCGTCGAGTGACGACCTGCCGCCGGTGGTCGAGGAAGGAGCGGAGCGCGTCGATCAAGGTGATCTTTTGCGGACGCCCGTCGACGATGGCGATCATGTTGATGCTGACCGAGGTCTGCAGGTCCGTCATTTTGTAGAGTTGGTTCAGCACCACCTGGGCCGCGGCGTCGCGCTTGGCTTGAATCCATATGCGCATGCCGGTGCGGTCGGAGTAGTCTTGGATGTCCGAGATACCCTCAAGTCGTTTCTCACGGACGAGCTGTGCGATCCGCTCGATCAGACGCGTTTTGTTGACCTGATAGGGAATCTCCGTGACCACGATGGCCTCGCGCCCCTTGGCGTCCTCTTCGATGTCGCAGCGGGCACGCACCGTCACGCTGCCACGGCTGGTCAGGTAGGCCTGTTGGATTCCTGCTCGACCGAGGATGAGACCGCGAGTGGGAAAGTCGGGGCCCTTGACGAACTGCAACACGCCGCGCGCGTCGAGGTCGGGGTTATCGAGGAGCGCGACGCAGGCGTCGACCACCTCGGTGAGGTTATGAGGCGGGATATTGGTGGCCATGCCGACCGCAATTCCGACCGCCCCGTTGAGCAGGAGGTTGGGGACCCGTGTGGGCAAGACTGCAGGTTCGGTCTGCGAGTCGTCGTAGTTCGGGGTGAAATCGACGGTGTTTTTCTCGAGGTCCGCGAGCAGTTCGCTGGCCATCTTGTGCATGCGCACCTCCGTGTAACGCATGGCGGCGGGGGGATCGCCGTCGATACTCCCGAAGTTTCCTTGGCCGTCTACGAGCGTGTAGCGCATGGAGAAATCTTGAGCGAGTCGGACGAGCGCGTCGTAGACCGCCGAGTCACCGTGGGGGTGATACTTACCGATCACATCACCCACGACGCGTGCAGATTTTTTGTACGCTTGCGTGTGAGTGTTTTTGAGCACGTGCATCGCGTAGAGGATTCTGCGGTGCACTGGCTTGAGCCCGTCGCGTACGTCTGGGAGCGCGCGGGAGATGATGACGCTCATGGCGTAATCCAAAAACGAGTTGCGAAGTTCGTCTTCGATATTGAGGGGGAGTTTGTTGGAATCGACCATGGATCGAGCGGCGCTCTGCGCGGCCGAAATATACGCGCTCAGTCACCTGAATTCCACGGTTTTTACGGGGTTTTTCCGGGAAATTTGCGATTTTGGAGATCTCGGAAAAAGACGGGTTTCGCGGGTAGATCTCTCTGCTCAAGGGTGTCGATTGAGAGGCGGTAGGCGGCTCTTTTGGGGGATAGGTTTGAGGAGAATGGAAGGACTCGAATATCGCCACCGACGGGTGGACCCGAGGCGTGAGTTTTCACGGAGATGGTGTGGTCATGCGGGCCCGTGCCGGCCAGCCCATTCGCGTAGATCGGGTGGATTTGCTATGGTCCCTTGAGGTCAATGTGCGTCCCAAGCCCTTGTTTATGAGTTGCGCCCTCGCCCTGTGGCTTCCGGGCTGTGGGGGTGGTGAGGGGAAGTCGCACGCGGAGACTGCGGAGACCACTGCCGGGCATGGGATCGGGGAGGTGGGTGTTCATCCGGATGGAGACGGGACCGAGAGTCACGACGCGGACGAGACAGGAGCCCACGTCCGTGCACGAGGGACGGGGGACGCCGCGGTCGGCGCCCATCACGACGGAGCGGCCCACGGCGACGAGGGCGGAGAGGATGACGCCGAGGCAACCGCGCTGCGGCTGATCCCTCACGATGGTGTCTTGGAGCCGCTGCCAAGCAAGAGGCTCTTGGTGAAGCTTCGTCCGGCCGCGCGACGGAATTTGGCGGCGATTATGAGAACCCAGCGGGATGGTACCTTTCCCCCTGCGGTCCGTGAGGACCCGGAGAACGCGCGGTTGTTTCTGGTGGCGGCCATGAGCGAGGAGGCCTCGGACACCGTGCGCATGGCCGCCCTCGATGGCATGAGCCGAACGTGGAGCGCGAGCGCCTCCTCGAACTCAAAAATGACCCCCGACGAGGATTTCGTCCACGTTGTGCGTCATCATTTGCGCAGCGAGAACCCACGGGTGCTCGCTGCGGCGATCGAGACATCCAACCGTGTGTTGCCGCTGACACCCGTCGACGAAGCCGTGGTGAGAGATTTACTAATCTTGGGCTATCGACCCGATCCTGCCACCCAGTACGCAGTGTTGGAGGCCCTCGGAAGCCTCTCCGAGCTGATGGCCACTCCAGGCATCGAGGATCTCATGGTGGCGGCCATCGGCTCTCGTGAGCCGTTCGTGGCGGCCAAGGCTCTCGCGTTATTGGGTTCGACGGCCGCGGGCGTGAAGGATGTGGACGCGCTGCGCGAGGCGCTTGTTCGGGGCGTGGGCGCCCAGGACCCCGGCGTGCGAGGTCGCTCGCTACGATTGCTCGCGGGCGTATCGAAGAACGTGCGGCAGCGACAAGAGACCCGCGACCTGTGCGTGAAGGCCCTCGAAGATCCGAGCGGCTTCGTACGATCCAACGCGGCGGCCGGACTCGGCATGCTCCAGGCGGTAGACGCGATCCCAGCGCTCGTGACGCACCTCGACGATGGTGCATCGGGCGTCTACGATCTGAGCGGTTGGACGCAGCTCGATGGCTCCCCCGGGTTTATCCACCACGATGGTTCCATGCTCTCGCGGGTTGATGACGCGGTCCTCGACGCGTTGGCGCAAGCCTCTTTGCCTCTCGGCGAGGCGGCGTTCAAGCGGCGCAGCCTGGGACGGATCACCGGGCTTGAGCTTCTTGCTCGACAGCGGGAGGACGCCAATGTGTGGATGAAGGAGCACCGCTCGGTCATAAAAACGTGGGCAGAGCGACGCTTGGAAGAGGAGCGAGCACGCACGCTGCAGGAGGCTGCATCGGCCCTGCACTCGCCGCCGGGTGCCGTGTCGCCCGCTGCCGCAGGGGCCGCGGTCGAGGAGGGCCATGGAGACTCCGACCCAAGGGCGCACGGGGACTCTGGGCACTAGGGTCGGATCAGGTCGGATCAGGTCGGGGCGGGTGCTTGGAGCGCGGCGGGGACGGGCGCTCCAACGAGCGCGCACGCGTCGGCATCCGTCGGGAAGATCTGCTCCACGAGGCGCGCGGCCGCCACTTGGATGAGCGGGAAGAACAGGGGCCCGAGCAGCGGCACCGACATGATCACCACGGCGGGCGCGCCGAATCCGATGAGGTGACGGCGGTAGGCCTTGGCCACAGCGCGCTGCTGGTGGATCGGGAGCGAGAGGCGCGACAGGTAGGGGTCGAGCATCTCCCAGCCCACGATCCAGCCCGAGCCGCCGATGCTGATGAGGGGCCCGAGCACGATCCCGACGCCCGGGATGAACGAGAGGCAAAACCCCAGCACCTGGTAGGCCAAGACGCGGGCGAAGCGTCGACCGCCGAGGGCGAGGGAGCGGACGAGGCCGTCGCTTGGCGCGGGCTTGAGCAGGTCTGCGCGCGCCGGGTGCATGTGGCGAAGCCCCGCGTAAAACAGACGCTCGCCGAGCAAGGGGAAGGCCGCGCCCACCACGAACAGACCGGTGACCGGCGCGAGCACCAAGGCGAGCACGGTGGCGATCACGATGGCGAGCACTTCGAGCACGTGGCGGAGCGACTCGTCGTCGGGGAGGTGGGCCCCATAGCGAATCGAAAGCCACTCCACGCCGTGCTGCGCCCCCAGGACAAAGAGCGCCCCGAGGACCAGACTCACGACCACGAGGGCCAACGCATAGTGTCCGTAGGCGCCTTTGAGCCCAGGGGTGCTTCGCGCGTGGCGCAATCCTTGGACCAAGCAGCGAAACCCGCGAACAATGGAGGGCTTGGGGGCGTGGGGGCGTGCGGCGGGCAGGTTCATGGGGC
>JBDQGY010000047.1:0-20932 GCA_040265175.1 Nannocystaceae bacterium | reverse complement strand
GTCGATCTTCATCCCGCCCGCGCGCCGGGCCGAGACGGGATCAAATGCCACCGTCAACCCGTTCGACGCGCCAAAGATGTCCCCCGCCTCCTTCGGCCCGAGGCTAAGATCATTGTAGAACCGCGCGTCGATCCGCAGACGAACCATGAGCGCCTCTCCTTCCCCATCGTTCTGAACGACGGCCTCACGCAGCGCCGCGGCGGCCGCGTCTGTGATGGTTAACTCGACCTTCGAGACCAGGCTCGCCTCCGCTCCGAGCACGTCGCCAAGCTCTCCTTGATCTTGCAGCTCACGAACAATGTCGGCGCCTCCGAGAAACTCTTGCCCCGCATACAGTTGGGGGAATGTTGGCCACGCCGAGAACTCTTTCATCGCGTCCCGCAACTCGAGGTCGTTCATCACGTCCACGGTCGCGTAGTCATCGAGGTAGCGGTCCAAAAGGTCGACTGTCTGGTTGGAGAAGCCACATTGCGGGGCGCCGCGAGAGCCTTTCATAAACAAGACAACGTGGCTTTGACGCAAGAGGGAGTCGATGCGTTCGCGGGTCTCTGGGCTCACGGACATAGCCTCAGTGTGCCCGAACCGGAGCAAACCGCAACCAGCCCACGTGCCGGCCTTTATTGTCTATAAGGAGGCCATGACCAGGGCCGAGAAGGCAATCCGAATCCATGGGATCCTCGACGAGTTATACCCGACGACGCCGATCCCTCTGGACCACACGGACCCCTTCACGCTCCTCGTCGCGGTGTTGCTCTCGGCGCAGACCACGGACGCCCGGGTGAACCTGGTCACGCCAGGCCTGTTCGCCAAGGGTCCGACCCCCGCCAAGATGGCGGCGCTCCGCGAGGCGGAGATCCTCGATGAGATCAAGACCTGCGGGCTCGCGCCTCGAAAGAGCAAGGCCGTCAAAAAACTTTCCTCCATCCTAATCGACGAGCACGACGGACAGGTGCCCGCCTGCTTCGAGGCGCTCGAGCGGCTTCCCGGGGTCGGGCACAAAACCGCGTCGGTCGTCATGGCCCAAGCCTTTGGAGTCCCCGCCTTCCCCGTGGACACCCACATCCATCGCCTGGCCAGTCGCTGGGGACTGTCGCGGGCTCGCAACGTCGAAGAGACCGAGCGTGACCTCAAGGCCCTCTTTCCGCGCGGCTCGTGGAACCGACTCCACCTGCAAATAATCTTCTTCGGCCGAGAGCACTGCCCCGCGCTCCGTCACGACCTTGAGCACTGCCCGATCTGTGGATGGGCGGCGACAAAGAAAAGAATCCGCGACGAGGCGCGGGCTGCGAAGCCGAAGCGGCGTCGCCCCGCCTCCAAGGCCTAGCCTCTCACCACGGCCACGTCCTCGCCACCCACACCGAGGCTGCCCATGCGCTGTGCTACCCTCTCCCCATGGAGCTCGCGGAACCTGCCCACTCCAAACTCGACGTTCATTTTCGAGTTGGACGGATCCCCGGAAGGGTGCACTGGTCGTTCTGGCTGTTCGCGACGCTTTTGGGCATCGTCAACGCCAACGCGTCCCTCGTGACTGTCTCGTTGTGGATCGCGGCGGTGTTCACCTCCATCGTCGCCCATGAGCTCGGGCACGCCCTCGCGGCGCAGGCCTATGGGATGGCGCCGCGCATCGTGTTGTACGGGATGGGAGGTGTCGCCGTGTATCGCCCGGTCCGCAAAAGCTGGACCTCTCGCGTCCTCATCGCCGCCGCCGGTCCTGGCGCAGGGTTTCTGCTCGCCGGTTTAATCGTGGTTTGCGGCGTCGCGATGGGCTACGCGGTGCGGCTCGATCCCTTTAACTTCCGGGTGGGCAGCGGCACCCTCATCGACGGACGACTCGGACTGTTCGTCCGCGACATGCTGTTCGTGAACGTGTTTTGGGGGCTGTTGAACCTGCTCCCCATTCAGCCCCTCGACGGCGGAAATATCACGGCGGCCATCCTCGCCCGCACCAACCCTCAGCGAGCGTTGGAGCGATCTTTTCAGATCTCAATGTACGTCTCCCTCGGGGTGATGGCCCTCATGCTCGTGGTCTTCAACAGCATCTTTATGACGGTCATGTTCGCCGCCCTCGCCTACAGCAGCTACAACACGCTGACGCAGATTAAAGGGAGCTACTAGTCCGCTTTTTCGCGTCGTTCGAGCTGCGACCACAGCCGTTGGCCGAGCACCAAGAGCGCGTCCAAATCTTCGGGGGCCGGATCCTGGCGCTCCACTCGGAGGTGTTGTAACTGAGGGAATCTGGCGCGGAGACGCACGACGGCGTCGACGCTCCTGCGGTGCGCGGAGACGCTGTGTGCGTGCGTCCGGTAGACCCAGTCGAGGTCGGCCCGGGTCTCCTCTCTCGTCAAGCCACGAGCGGACAACGACGCCTCCAGCTCCACTCGCTCGCGCAGCGGCCCAGGGTCCGGCGTCACCCGGTTCACCAAGGTCGCCGCAACGCGGATGCCAAAGCGCGAGAGCGCGTCGGTGAACTCAATGGTCTCTTGTACGGAGAAGTTTGCGGACGAGGTGACCACCAGCGCGGAGGCTGATGGTGACCGAAGCGCGCGCTCAAATCGGACGCCGCGGCGATGAAAGTCTTCGATCATCCCCGAAAACTCGGTGAGAAAGAGCGCCAAGTCCCGTACGAATTCTCCTCCCCCCATGCGCCCAAGAACCCTCATCAGCGTAGAGGCACCCAAGCCAAGCAGCCTGCCGCCCACACGCCCACCTCCCAAGACCACCTTGGCCGCAGGATTGTCCACGAGGCCTCGGACCCGAGATGGCGCCTCCAAGAACTCCAGCGCATTGGCCGCCGGAGGGGTGTCGAGCACGATGAGGTCGTGTCTCCCCTCCTCGTAGAGCATCTGCAGTCGCGCCATGGCGGCGTACTCCAGCGCCCCCCCGAGATAGCGGCTCGTCGCCTGATAGATCGAGTTGTCGAGCATGGCCGAAGCCGCCGCTTCGCTCGTCGCCCCCGCCTCCACCACCGCATCGAAGACGGCGCTCGAATCGAGCAGCAGCGCATCCAACGCGCCTTGGCCTTTCGGGAGTGCCACGGATTTTACAGTGCCCGCGGCGCCCCCGTCACTTGAGATTCCGAGGGCCTGCGCGAGTCTGTAGGACGGGTCAATGGTGACCACAACGACCCGTCTCCCCCGGGACGCCTCAGCCAACGCGAGCGCCGCAGCACACGTTGTTTTTCCGACGCCCCCCGGCCCCATGCACAACAACACCTGAGGTCCAGGAGACCCCGGAGAGCGCGTAGACTTGGCGTCATCCATGCACTAGGCTCCCTTCGTGCCCGCCCAATACTTCAACGTTCGTATCGACGGTCGAGAATTTGAGGTCGAACTTCGGCGCGAGGGCGCGACCAACGTCGCGATCATCGAAGGTCGACGGTACGAAGTCTCGAACGGACAGTCTGGCGTCTCCTTGGTCCGAGAAGTGGATTCTCTCAAGCACCACCGCGTGGTGCTTGACGGCCTCGCGAGGCCCGCCCATGCCGGCGTGAACGGCTCCTCGTTGGCCGTGGAGGTGAGCACACGGCAAGAGGCTGCGCTCGAAGCTGCGTTGAATATGAGCGCGGGTGGTGGTGGCGCGGGGGACCTGGTCAGCCCCATGCCGGGTCGTATCGTGCGCGTGCTCGCGTCCGAGGGGGACGAGGTCGAGGTCGGCACCCCGCTGGTGATCGTGGAGGCCATGAAGATGGAGAACGAACTCCAGGCCCCCATCGCGGGTCGGGTCCGCTCGCTCACGGCGACCGCGGGTGCGACAGTCGACGCCGGTGTGAGGCTGTGCGTGGTCGAGGCTCACGAAGACTCCTCCGAATGAACCAGCGCGTCGAGGAGCGCCGTTAGATCTTCTGGGCCCTCAAGCGCGCTCGCGTAGCTCGGGACGAGGGTGGCGCCGCATCCCGTCCGTCCATGCCACGCCTTCAGCCAGGGACCGAGGGCGCTCCACTGATGACCTTGTCGCGCTGCGACCTGGGAAACGTAACCAAGCGCGGCGCGGTCTTCGTGGAAGGCGTCGTCATCTGCCCATGTTGCAAGCGTCTCGCAGATCCCCTCGCGCGAGGGCGGAGCGGCGCGGTTGATCAAGAGCGCGCCGACGCTCACACCGATCTCGCCCTCAAGCCGCGCTTGAAGTTCGGCGCACTCTTGCAACGGCCACGAGTCGGGGAGCGTGACGAGCACCGCGCACGTCTCGCGCGAATTCTGCAACGACGACGCTACCAGCGCCGCTTCGGCTCGCAGCGGACCCGCGGGGACCGCCTTCAAGATCGCCCCAGGTACAGAGAGGCTCAGCATCAGGTGACCGCTCGCCGGTCCGTCAAATAGGATGTGGTCATAGGTGCGCGCTCGGGTCGCTTCGTGCCACACCTTGCCGAGCACGGAGAAATCGTCGAGCCCGGGGATGGCGCGCATGAGCCCGCGCACGACTGAGTTGTCAAAGACCCCGCGAGCGAGCCGCTCGCTCTTGAGCACCAACTGTCCATACTCTCGCAAGCAAGTGGCGGGTTCGAGCCGCTGGATAAAAAGATTCTCCTCCACCTCCACCGGGGTGCTCGCGAGCTCTGCTCGCCCCGTTGTCCGGGCGAGCCGTGCGTCGAGTCCCGTCGTCGCCACCAGCACCCGGCCTCCGAGGGCGGCGAGCCCGCGTCCGAGCAGCGCCGCCATCGTGGTTCTTCCAACGCCCCCTTTGCCACTCACGAGAATCAGGCGACGTTCGCGGAGCGTCGCGAGCGTCGCGCTCAGGGGCTGCGTCGTGGCGAGTTCCACTAGGGGGCAGCCTCGCACAGTGTGGGGGCCCTTGCCAGACGGACGAGAAACCGCCAATCTCTGCAGCGGTACCACACGTTTCCCGAGTGTGGTGACGAGAGCATCCGTGGTGATCGAAATCAAAACAGCGGAAGAGATTAAGAAGATGCGTGCAACCTGCACGCTCGCGGCGTCTGTGTTGGACTTTATCGCGCCGCACGTGAAGGCCGGGGCCACCACAGACCTCCTTGACAGACTCTGTCACGAGTACATCCTCGACCACGGCGCGATACCTGCGCCGCTTAACTACAAGGGCTTCCCTCGTTCCATCTGCACCTCGGTCAACGAGGTCGTCTGTCATGGCATTCCGGGCGCGCTGACGCTGAAGGATGGAGACATCATCAACATCGACATCACCACGATCGTGGATGGCTACTTTGGTGACACCTCAGAGATGTTCTGCGTGGGTGAAGTCTCCGAAGAAGCGAAGCGGCTGATCGACGTGACCCGAAAGTCCATGTGGTTGGGGATTCGAGAGGTCGCGCCGGGCAAGCGCGTCGGCGACATCGGGGCCGTGATTGAAGAGTACGCCCACGGTGAGCTTGGATATGGCGTCGTCGATCAATTCTGTGGACACGGGATCGGCCGTGAGTTCCACATGGACCCCCACATCCCGCACGTCGGTCGGCGACGCACCGGCAAACGATTAAAAGCGGGGATGACCTTCACCATCGAGCCCATGATCAATGTGGGCACTCACCACTGCATCACGCTCTCCGATGGGTGGACCGCCGTCACCGCCGACAGCAAGTTGAGCGCGCAGACGGAACACACCATCCTCGTAACGGACGCAGGGTTCGAGGTGCTGACGATGCGAGACAGCGCGTGGCGACCCGAAGACCTCGCTGTATAGCCCGCGTCTACCAATGGGCGCGCGCCGCTGCGCGGTTCGTGTCGGTCATCGTGTGCCTCGGCTGCACGAGCAGTCCCGCTCCGACGGCGGACACTAGCGGCACCAATGGCGACAGCCCCAAGGCTCTAGACATCGCGTGCACGAAGCTTCGCCAGCTCACGCTGCGGGCACAGGGATGCCATAATCGCGCGGAGCATCAGCTCCCGAGCCTCTCCTCGATGACATCCTTCACGGAAGACGAGTGCGTCTCGATCATGAGAACAGTGACCCAGAGCGAGGAGACGACTCCCGAGGTCGCGAGCGTCCACAACGCGCGCACCATGCGAGCCCCCCGTCCACACACCGAGGCGGAGGCCCTAGAATGGGACTCCTTCCAATTCTCGGCCCGGTTCACCGTCGTGCCTGATCTCGCGCCTCGAGCCGGACGACCGCAACTCGAACTCTTCGTCGACGGCGCCAAGATTCGGGAGGCAGACGGGGCTACACTCGAGGCCCGTCGCCAGACCCCCGGCGTCCATGAGTTGCGGCTTCGCCACGCGGGCAAAGAGCAAGCTTATTGCCTCACCCTCCGCGAGTGTGACCTCGTGATCCTGCGGGCCCACGGAGCGACGCTCGCCGCCCACGAGAGTGTCACCGAAGGTTCGTGTCGACCAGCCCCGTAGATGCGCCGCGGCGACAGTCGTTGGCGAGAGCGCCTACCGGAGAGACTATTGGCCCTCGTACAAGGGGCCGTCTTCGTCGAGCTGGAAGTTCCAGAGAATTCGCTGCCAGTCGCGGTTGATCCCTGAACGATCGCTGGAGAACGGAAACTCCGTCTGCACGACGAAGAGCACGTCGCCCTTCGGGAACATGAAGCGTCGGACCGCCTCCTCGGGGAAGCCCTCGTCGTCGAGCGTGTGGTACTCGACCAAGATTCCTCGGCGACCGGGCTTGGAGAGGTACTCGTCGTAGTAGGCAGCCTCTTCAACCTTCACGCCTTCGGAGTTCAGCTTGTTCTCAATGCTCGCGACGGAACGCTCATTGATGAGGATGTCTTTGGACGTCGCATAGAAGGTTAGCGCGATCGGGTCGCCGCTCTCCGAGCCTTCGGCGCGCGCGCACGCGACGATGGGCATCCAGTCGCTGTCGGGCCCACCGTTTTGGTGGGTCGCTTCGCCACAATCTTTAAATACGTAGAGGGTGTCGGGGATCTCAAACGTGATCCCGGCTCCCGGCACAGTGATCTTGTTTTCGACTTGCTTTCCCGCCTCCGGCTGCATCACCCAATTCAGGCGCGCAGACTTTCGGCGAGGGCTCTTGGTGTCGCCAGACTTGTCACAACCTAGGGTCGTCGTGGTCCAAAGTGCGGCGGCGGCGAGAATGAAAAGCTTTGAGTTCTTCATGACGGCTGTGTCCGAGTGGCCGGAGCGCCGACAAGGTAGCAGATCGGGACGACAGGCCCAAAGTGCGATGGCATCCATTTTGCTTCTTCTCTCAAATACCGTGAATCCGCCGCACTTACTCCTCACCGGAGCAGATCCCGCCACGTCCGTCAGTGAGACCTTCGAGGTGACCCAGCAAGTCACCCACCGAAGACCCGCACTGCGGCTTTTGCAACGCGCGAAAAATCCGCTCCCGAGCGCCAAACTCATCGTGGAAATGATGGAGTTTTTGCTCCAAGGCAAAGACCCCAGCGACGTCGCACACCGCGCAGCCGCTGCCCTAGGCCTCCTACCGTCCGTCGCGAGCACCGAGTTGTCCGAGGACATGGCCAGCAACGACGCGGATTGCGTCGTGGAACTCGGGCCGAGCACCCACGCGGAAGAGAGCGGCACACGATTTCTCCGAGTCGAACTATCAGACGACGGAGACCACGCGAACAACGAAGTTATCAATAATATCATGTCGTTAGCGCGCACCGTCTACGGTCGAACGCTCGTCAATCAACGACTCACCGACGAGGCGTACACCGACGCGCTCACCTCCATTTGGAACCGACGGGGCTTCTTGCCCCTCGTCGACCAAGCGGTGGCCCGGGTCGCCCGCGACCACACCTGCGTTAGCTTGCTGATCTGCGACATCGACCACTTCAAGGACATCAACGACACCCTCGGACACAACGCTGGCGATGCGGCGCTATGCCAAGTCACCGGGGCGATCCAGTCGGTGCTCCGACCCTCCGATCTGGTCGCGCGGGTGGGCGGCGACGAGCTGGCAATTCTCCTCGCAGGCGCAAATAGCGCAGGCGCTTACAAGGTGGCTTCTCGCCTCAAGAGTGCGCTTGTTGCGCGTAACACGGGTGTCGGGAATCTGACATTGAGCATCGGCATCGCCGATTCCACCATGATCGGTGACGGCAGCTCGCGAGAAAGACGCGCGCGCCTGTTCAAGCTCGCCGACGAGGCCCTCTACATCGCCAAGCGCAACGGTCGCAACCGCTGCGTCGTGAATCCGATGCAGCCGAGCTGATCCCTCGGCGCACCTACGGTGGCGGCGTCGAGCCGGCAAGGAGGCTCGGTTCGAATGACGCGGGAGCCTCAAAGCCGAGCAGCTCGAGCGCCGTCGCAGCGACGTTCGCGAGTCCGGCCACGCCGTGGTTGCTTCGGGAGGCGTTCACCGAAGGACCCTCTCGCACCTCGCGCGGATCAAAGATCGCGAACGGCACCGGGTTCAGGCTATGGCTCGAGCGAACCACCACGCTCCCGTCAGACCCCGTGTCGTACATATGATCTGCGTTGCCGTGATCGGCGGTCACGATGAGCACTCCCCCAAGATCGCGCGTCGCCTCCACCAGCCGCGCCAAACAGCGGTCGACGCATTCAACGGCCAAGCGAGTCGCATCAATATTCCCCGTGTGACCCACCATGTCGCCGTTGGCATAGTTCACTCGGAGGAAGTCATAGCCTTCGGTCATCGCTTGCAGCAGGCGATCCGTAACCGGCTCCGCCTGCATCTCAGGCGCGTGCTCCTCGGGCGTCGTCGATGAGGGAATCTCCTCGTAGGTCTCAAGCGTCTCATCGAAGTAGCCCGAGCGATTCCCGTTCCAAAAATAGGTCACGTGTCCGAACTTTTGAGTCTCTGCGATCGCGAACTGCCGAACCTTCGCCGCCACGAGCATCTCGCTCATCGTGGCGTCGATTTGCGGAGGGTTCACGAGGAAGCGCCGAGGGATGTGGCGGTCTCCGTCGTACTCCATCATCCCCGCGAAACACACTGAGGGCCGCGGTCCCCGCTCAAACGCGCTCAAGTCGTCGTCATCAAACGCGCGAGAGATCTCAATGGCCCGATCCCCGCGGAAGTTGAAGAAGACGACAGAGGACCCGTCTTCGATGGTCCCGACCGGGCCATTTTCATCTACGATCACGAACGGCTCCAAATCTTGGTCGCTCGCTTCAGACTCCTCGTAGAGCGTGCGCACCGCCTCACCAAGGGAGCCAAAGGTTCGCCCCACCCCGCGGACGTGCACATCCCATCCGCGCCGAACCATCTCCCAATCGGCCTCGTAGCGATCCATCGTCAGCCGCATCCGCCCACCGCCGCTGGCCACCTTCGCGTCAACCCCTCGCTCTCGCAGCGAAGCCAAACAGGACTCGATCCGAGCGGCGTAGATCGTCGCTGATCGCGGCGGGACATCACGACCGTCGAGCAGGGCGTGCACGCGAATCGCTTGAACGCCCTCGGATGCCGCGCGCGCGATCATCGACTCTAGGTGCTCGATGTGCGAGTGGACGTTACCGTCGGACAACAACCCGATGAAGTGGAGCGGCTCACCCGTGGCACGAACCTGCGCGACGCACTCTGTCCAGGCCTGGCCCTCGTAAATTCGCTCGGAGGAGATGGCCTCGCCGACGAGCGCAGCGCCCTGCTCAAACACACGTCCCGCGCCGAGGGCGTTGTGTCCCACCTCGCTGTTGCCCATGTCTTTATCAGAGGGCATGCCCACCGCGCGACCATGCGCGCGAAGCTCAACAAAAGACGGGAGCGTCTTCAGCCAGTCCAACGTAGGGGTATTCGCCATCGCCACCGCATCGTCGGCACCCCCCGACCCCTCGCCCACTCCATCCATCACGACCAGCGTCACGGGTCCGGTCGGGCGGGATCGAGAAGGATGCAGCGATAAGGTTGGGATGCTCATGTGCCTCTCAGGATCACATCTAACACCAAAGCGCGCCGACGACCACGGCGCCTCGGCGCCTCGGCGACGTCGCAGGCCATCGACATCGGGTTGTCGCCCCCCACCGGGGGCAACCGCAGCCTCAAGCGCTGGCCGCGGAGTGGCGTCCGTGGCAAGGTGCACCCGTGACCGTGCGGATTCAGCTCAAGCGCTCGCCCGCCCACCGGGTCGAACATCTGCCGGCATGGATCCGACGCGGGGACGTGGCCAAAGTTCAAGGTCCACCAGATCCGCTCGCCATCGCGGAGATCGTGGACCACCGCGGTGATCGTCTCGCGCGAGGCCTGTACTCCCCCGATTCAGATATCGTCGCTCGAGTCCTCCAGCGAGGAAGCGAGGCCCTCGCCGACCGCTGGCTCGAAACGAGGGTGGCGCGCGCCCTCCACCTCCGATCCCGCCTCCCGCTGGGAGACACCACCGGCTTCCGGGAAATTAACTCGGAAGGCGACGGTCTCCCCGGTCTCGTCGTCGACCGCTACGGTGACCACCGCGTGGTGCAGGTGACCACCGCCCCGATGCACGCTCGAATCGACGAGATCGAAGCCGCGCTGCGCTCGATTGACCAGCGAACCGCCACGATCCTCGTGCCCGAGGGGGCCGCTCGCAAGGAATCCATGGAGGCCTCGTGCGCCGGTCCGTCCCTCGCCGCGCTGCGGTACCGCGAACATGGGATCGACATCCAGACCGCGGCCCCACCCTCACAAAAGACCGGCGCCTACCACGATCAGCGCGACAATCGAGTCCACTTCGCGAACCTCGCCAAGGGCGTCGGCGGGCCGGTCCTCGACGCCGGCTGCCACGTCGGAGGATTTTCTCTCCACGCCGCCGCGGCCGGCCTCGAATGTGTGGCGCTCGACCAAAGCCAAGCGGCGCTCCAATTCGCGACGACGAATGTACGCGCGAACAACCTGTCTGGCGTCACAACAGTGAAGGCAGATCTTTTTGGCCCGCTCGATCAACCGGAGCTGAAGCGCAGCTTCGGCGCGATCGTGTTTGACCCGCCCAAGGTGGTCAGCAGCCTTCGTGATGTGGGACGCGCGAGCAAGGCCATGGAGCGCTCACTCGCCGCGCTCTTGCCGAGACTCATGAGCGGCGGAATCCTCGCGGTGTGCTCCTGCAGCCACCACCTCGGGATCGAATCCATCGACCGATCTGTTGGTCGGGCCAGCGGTCACGCGGGTCTCCATGTCGCGCGCGTGGAACTCCGAGGCGCCGGAGCCGATCACCCGATCAACCCGCTGCATCCTGAGGGCCAGTACCTTACGGTCGGCATCTACCTCCGCTGCTGAGTGTCCAGCCACCAACGCCTCCGCTGCTTGGAGGATCAGCCCGCGGAGGAACGCGACCGCGCCGCGGCGAGGGCCTCGTTCATGATGATGCGATAGACGCTGTTCTCGGTCTCTACATACAGCACGCCGTCATCGGAGCCCCCGAGAATCCGACGCACCGATGTCGTCACCATCCGCCGCCCATTTGGATCTCGAAACAGCACCATCCCGCGACCCACAACTGGCTCGGACAATAAGAAGCCCTCGTAGACTCTGCCTACGGTGGACGAGGGCCCTTGACGACTCCCGCGAATCTTCTGTGCGACGACGGCCAGCACTGACACAAACTTACTCTGCTCCGACACGGTCTGCCATCCGCGAAACGACTTGCCGCATGCGATGGTCTAGATCCAGCCCTCGTGGCCGCTTGATCATAGATGTAGGCATGCTCCCTACATCGACCGCCGGTAGATCTCCTCACCCACGGACACAGGTGCGCACGCGCTGACGCAGGTTCAAAGCAGAAGGGATCGCTCGGAGATCCAGCCCTCAAGTCCGTCATCAAGACGCACGCGTCTCCATCCCGGAGCGCTCTCCTTGAGGTGCACGACGGAGCCCCCCTCCACGTGAAAGGCGGTCGCGTGGTGATGCCCCGCGCCCTCCCGAACCGGGACGCGCTCGCCCGCAACCACCGCCTCCGGATCTGCGCCGAGCGCGATCGTGCGCGTCACCCCGAGGCTGAGGAACAGACATGCGCAGATGACACCGAGGGTCAACAGCAAGGAACGAAGCCGGCGTAGCACGCCCGGGGCGAGGACCCGCACGATGGCGAGCCCGGCGAGATACGCACCTGCCAACAAGCTCATCCAACCCACCGCCTGACTCCGCAAGAGCCTCTCGGCTCTGCTTTTCCAACCCTCGTACATCGAGACTCGCGCCCCACTCACTTCCGCCCTCAAGGAGACCCGTCGAGTCGCCACAGAGAGGTTGCGTCTCGCGCCCTCGCGTACCCGATCATTCCCGGCGAGACGGAGCGCGGACCGGAGATGAAACACCGCCGGGCCGAGCTCATTTGTGTGGGCATAGGCGGTGCCGAGATCATACTCAAGCTCAGCGCTCGGCGACGCGAGCAACGATCGCGCGCGCTCATACTGGGTGACCGCCTCGGACCAGTGACCCACCATGGCCGCCTCCCCGGCGCTCTTGTAGGCCGAATCCACCACGTCTGCTCCCGCCACGGTGGACCAGATCCCTAGGACCGGACCGCACAACACGACGGCGAGCATCCGCCGCCGCATCCCCGTGACGGCACAAGGGGGACGGCGGGTCACAAAACCTCCCACGAACGAAGCAACGATTCCACGCCACGAAGGAGACGTGCGCGCTCCGCCGGCTCCCGTGCGGCCGCCCCGTAGCGGGCCGCATCACAAGCGTCGAGGGTCTCGCCGACCATCGACACATCGGCTTCTGCACATCCCTGGGATCTCAAGGTGTCGAGCAACCGCGACCGCTCCCGCCCAACCGCCTCATCTCCCGCCTTGCGCACCGCCGCCGCTTGCACCAGCGCCCCAAGAGTCGCCTCAAATTCTACGCCGCCATCGACGCCGGCGCGCGCCTTCGCGAGCAGCTCCCGCGCCTGGCTACGATGACGCCGAGCCTGGATCGTCTGCGCGCTCGGGCGCATCCTCTTCGCTAGCGCGGCGACCGAGAGCGCCGCCACACCGACCCCGGGTACGGTCAACATCCCAGTCTTCCAACGCTGGGTCGTCAACCACGACACCTGCTCGTGCCCACGCTCAAGCGCTGCGGCACCGAGCACCGGCGAGAGCTCTCCGGCTTGGTCTTGCTCGGCAAGAGCGTCCGCCTCCGGCCTCGATAGGTCCGCTTCGGGCGGAACGACGCCACCACCGGCGGATGACGGATCCGCTGCGCGAGGCCGCACGTTTACCTCAATACTCGCGCTCTCGCTGACCCGATACTTCGCCGACTCCGGTTCAAAAAAATCAATTTGTTTCGCCGGGAAGACGATCGTGCCCGCCGTGTCTGCCACGTACAACACCTCAAACTTTCGGACGCCGTAGATTTTTCCGTCGCGAACCCGCTGCTCAAAGCTCTCTTTCGGAGGATAGCTTCGCATGCCCGTGGGGGTCGGCCACTCCCCAGGATCGAAGACCTTCAAATTTCCGTCTCCCGCGATGGTAAAGGTCGCCGTGAGCGCCTCTCCTTGCTCCAGGTCTTGCCGATCGACCTCGACGGACAAGACGTAGCTACCCACGTTATTCGCCGAGAATCCAGCGGGCTGGTTTCTCGCGGGCAGCGGCAAAATCTCCACCTCCACGGGCTCCCCTCGCACCGTAAAGGCGCGCCCCCGTGGGCGACTGAACAAGCCAAACCCAGAGGAGGGAGACACGGTGAGGGTGCCCCCACCGATCCGGAGCTTCCCGGACTTTTGCGGGAACAAAATCCTGCGAACCGCCGGATGAACCCGCCACTGTCGACCTCCCACAAACTGCTCAAGCGCCTCTCCGGCCTTGAGCTCCACCGCATAAAAGTCTTTGAACACCGGCAACATATCCACCTCGATATTTGCGGTAACGCGCTGCCACACCTCCCATTGAGCCGTGATGGCTTCGCCCACGTAGGCGCGCTTTTTGTTCGTTACAATCTGCGCGAAGACCTCCTCGCTCAGGCGTTCACTCGACGGACTCGCCCCCTCTGCCGCGGGCGCTTGAGCTTGTTGCGACCCGGCACCCGACATCGTCGCCCCCTCTGCGGTGAGAGTGACAACCTCCTTCGCTAACACCACCTTCCCCCCGTCGTTCACGCCGATCTTCAAGGGGTAGACGCCGGGCTGCAACGGCGTAAGGTTGTATACGAAGGTGCGGGTGGTCTCCGAGCTCATCAAGCCGTTACGATACGTCATCGACCGGCTCATCCCCGAGCTTCGAAAGGCAACCTTCAGGCCAGGGAGATCCGGCATGATTGGATCGCCTGGCTCTTGGGCGCGCCCTCGGTCATCAGATTTGACTTCCACTTCCACGGTCACCGGGCGGCCCACCTCCACGGTGTTCCGGTCGACCCGTACGCGAAGTACAGGCTCCGCGGCACGCGCCTCCCGCGGCGACAGCCCCGCTGCGGCTGCGGCCCCCACTCCTACGATCCACCGTCGGCGCGAAGCGGTCACCAATCCTTCGCGACCTTTCGACCCCGGCCTCGACCGCGACCAAATGAGAAATCATCGAAGTTATCGAGCTGTTCGAGGGTTTTCGTGAGATCCGCTTCATCCATCTCTGCAGCCTCGGCTGCGGGCGCCTGCGCGTCTTCACCAGGATCGTTCGATTCCGACTCTTGCTCCCCGGGTGGCTCAGACTCCCCGTCTTGCTCTTCCTCCCCGTCTTGCTCTTCCTCCCCGTCTTGCTCCTGCTCTTCTTGTTCCTTTTCCTGCTCTTCCTTTCGAGCGAGCGCGAGTTCAAGATTCCACTTGGAGGGTTCATGGTCCGGGCGCGCGCGGAGGCTTTGGACATACGAGGCGATAGCCGCATCCCATTGCTCCGCGTCAAATGCCAGATTGCCAAGCTGGTAGTGGGCGGCCCCGCGAATCTCCGGGTCTTGGGATTCCGAGGCCGACTCAAACGAGGAGATCGCGAGTTCGTTCGCGCCCTTGGCCAACAAAAACAGGCCCTCGTCAAAGGCGAGGACGGGACGATCTCCACGACGCGCGCGCACCAGCTCCAGCGACGCCATCGCCGCATCAAAATCACCGGCGTCATAGGCCACGATGGCGTCGTCCAAGTCTCCGTCCGGCGCGGCGAAGGTCTGAGCTAGCCATCCCCCCGTGGCAAGCGCGAGGCTCAGCAAGGTCATTCTCACGGTGCAGACCTCCTGCGAAGTGGCACCGACAAACCGGCCGTGAGCAAAAGTAGCGCAGGAAGCACGAACAACGGGAACCCCTCCTCTCGATGGATTTGTACCGTCTCTTCCCTCTGCGCGCGAGTGAGTCCCGCCATCAACGCGCGGACCTCGTCGAGACCGAAGTTTTCGCTCCCAACATGAACGTACGCCGCGTCCGTCGCCTCCGCGATCGCCTTCAGGGTCTCCTCGTCGAGCCGCGTCATCACCACGTCCCCCTCCTCATCCACCTGGTAGCCGTCAGGATCACCTTGCGCATCAAACTTCTGAACGGGCTCCCCGACCCGAGAGCCAATGCCCACGGTGTACACCCGCACCCCGAGCTTCGCAGCCTCGGCGGCCACCTCTAACGGTCGGCTTCCAGTGTCTTCTCCATCAGTCAGCAAGATGACCACCTGGTCGGCCTCCGATCCACCCGCCGCAGTTCCCGCCTCCACTCGCGCCTCACTCAAAAAGGTGAGCGCGAGGGCCAAGGCGGATCCGAGCGAGGTCCCGCCTGGCTCCTCCGTCCGAGGGTCGGCGCGCTGCAGGTACAGACGTGGGATCCTCGTGTCCTTGGTGAGCGGGAGGCCCCGAGGCGCGCCCGCGAAGACCACGAGTCCGACGCGATCGCCCCGTCGCTCCGCGTCCTCAAAAAACCGTGTGAGCTCAGCCTCGAGTCGCTCGCTTCGACTCGGATACACGTCCTGAGCGAGCATCGACTTGCTGTAGTCCACGGCCACGACGATGTCCAACCCCCGCGTCGGGACGATCTCTGCGACCCCTCCATACTGCATGCGCAGCAGACCGACCGCGCACAGCAGCATCGCCAGCACTGTGAAGACCGTATTTAAAGTCCGTCTCGTGTGACTGACGGAGTTCGTCAGACGTCGCACGAGTCGATCATCGCCGAGGGCGTGCATCGCCCGGCGGCGCTGGCGCGCTCCCCACACTGCCGCCAAGATGACGACAGGGATCGACAGCAACACCCACCAATAATGGGCGTGGGCGAAGATGGCGTCCTCGTAGAAGCCGACACTGGCCGCGGTCTCCGCTGGCTGCCACGCGTCGAAGCTGCCCGCCTTCATGGGAACCTCCTCAACCGGGTGTTCCGGAGGACGAGATCCAGCAAAAGTAACAGCAGGGCGGGAAACAACAGCCACTGAAAAAGCTCAGAACGGACGGAGCTGCTCTCGATGGCCGAGCGCTCGAGCTTGTCGAGCAGATCTTGAAACGAGCTCGTGAGCGCGTCTCGGTCCACCGCCGTATACGCGTAGCCGCCCGTGACGCCCGCGATCCGCTCGAGCTGAGCTGGGTCCACGCCACCAGCCCCTCCGCCCGCCTCGTGCTGACCCACCAAAACCGTATAGATACGAACTCCGCGCTTGGCCGCCTCCTGCGCCACCGTGTCCGGGTCGACCCCGCCCGCGTTGTGCACACCGTCGGTCAAGAGCACGATCACGCGACTCTCGGCCTCCGACTCATCCAAGCGGTTCAGCGCCACGCCGAGTCCTGCGCCAATCGCAGTCCGGGTCCCATCGATCACCCGAAGTCGCATCCGTCGCACGAGGGCACGGAGTACATCGTGATCGAGGGTCAGCGGCGAGACCGTCGAAGCGGTCGCACCAAACGCCACCAGCGCGATACGGTCCTTGCCGCGACGCTGAATGAAGTCATCGAGGACTAGCTTGGCAGCCTCAAGACGGTTCGGTGCGAGGTCTTGAATCTCCATGGACTCCGACATGTCGAGGACCATCGCGATGTCGATGCCCTCATGCTCAACGCTGTCGAGAAGTCGCGCGGATTGCGGCCGCGCCAGCGCCACCGCCAACATCACCGCCGCCGCAATCCGCAGCGCATCCGGAAGACCAACGAGTCGACCCGCCGCCCCCCGACCGAGCCTCGCGAGCGTACGGGTCCTCGCCATCCGAAGGCTCGGCGGCCTCGCCTCCATCACGCTCCGAGCCAGGGGAGCCAGCAACGGCCCGAGCCCCGCGAACAGCCACGCAGGGTGACGAAACTCCACATATCGAAGATCTTGCCCAACCACCGCAGCGAAAACTCCGGCGACCACCGCCAGCAACACCAGCGCCTGAAGAATCGTCCACACCGAGCCTCGAATCATGTGGACTCCTCTCCGGCCGACTGGACCGTCTCATGCGCCTTTGCGTCGGCCGTCGCCGCAGCCCTCGCCGCCCGCAACGCGGTCTCCGCCTTGGCCACGAGCTCACGGACCGATTCGAGGTCCTCGCGCGCCTCGTCCGAGGACGGGGACACCCGCGCGAATTTGATGAGATCAGAGCGATCGAGGAACGCCAACACATCCGTGGCAGACAACGGTCCAAGGTTCGCGTCACCCTTCACGAGCACCTCCCTTAATTCGTCGGTGGTCCTGTCCATCGCGGCGATCTCAAATCGCCCTTCGATGTAGGCCTTCGTGATGTCCGTCAAATCGAGGTAGTACGTCGCCGACTCCCCGCGCTCAAGCATGGGCACTCGCCGCTCCTCCAGGGAGTTGAGCGCCTCGATCGCGACTTGGTCTGGGGGGATCGCCGGCACGATCACCGGCGCCGGTCCGCGGGCGAAGAACCTCCGAAACAGCCACCAGATCAACGCCGCGAGCAACACCCCGACGAGGAGCCCGTAGACGATCCACTCGATCGCCTCGTTTGGAAAATCTGGGGACAGCGGGCGCTCTTCGCCTCGACGCTCCGGAGACGGCTCATTGATCGTGAGGGAGTCCACAACAAACTTGCTCGCCGGCACCTGGATCGTGCTCACCTCTCCGTCCGGCGTCACCGCCGTCAGCTCGAAAGGCGGAACGCTCGCGTCCCCGATTTCAAACCGCTGCAGCGCGAAGGTGAACACCTTTCGAAATCCATCCCCGGTAGGTACGGCCGGCGACTCCTCCACCCCCACGATCTCGACGCCAGCCAATTCCACGCCGATGGGGAGGTTGATCGTCAACCCCGCGGGGTAGACCGCCGTCACCTCGTACGTCAGCACATCCCCGATACGCGATGGATCCGGAGACACACGCGCGCTCACAGCCACGTCGCTCGCCGCGGGCGCAGGCCTCGGCTCCACGGTCGGTTCCGGCGCGACGGCGGGGGCCTTCGACCCCGAGGCAAGGTCGGGCGGCGCTTGGGCAAACGCCACACCCGCGCCCATCATCCACACACCTGCCCACGCGCCTGCCAGGCTCCACCTCGCCCACGACATGCGAGCCCTCATCGTCGCATCCTCCGAGCGCGCCGTTCAAAGAAACGCACCATGGGCTCTTGCCAAGACTCGCCGCAGGTGACGCTCATGGTCTCAAGCCTCAAGCGCGCCATCAGGCGATCGAAGCGATCGCACTCGGCCCGCGCTGCCACCCGATATTGCTCGGCGCGCCGCGGGCTCAGGTCGATCGCCGCGCTGGAGACGATCCCCAGCAGCTCCAGGTCCTCGGGAGCGACGAGACCCAGGGGCGGGAGTTCACGATCCATCGGGTCCTCAACGCGCACGGGGATGAGGTCGTTGCGTCGTCGCACGAGCTTGAGCGCCCTCTCGAAACGCCCGGTGCCCGATTCAGGGAGCGCGTCTACGAAGTCGGAGATCAACGTGACCACCGCGTGGCTCTTACCCATTCGAGCGAGATACTCAAGCCCCACCTCGTGACGGGTCTTTCGACTCGACGGCTGATGACCCAAGATCCGAGAGATCACCGCCAACACGTGCTTTCGTCCGCTGCGCGGCGGGACAAACAACTCCACCTCATCGGTGTATCCGATCAAACCCACGCGGTCGTTGTTGCGGATGGCGGAGAAAGCGAAGGTCGCCACGAGACGCGCAACGAGCTGACGCTTGGTGAATCCGCGACTCCCCAGATCGAGGGAGCCCGACATGTCCACCAACAGCATGACCGTGAGCTCTCGCTCCTCCGTGAACTGCTTGATGTGGGGGGCTCCCGTGCGCGCGGTGACGTTCCAATCAATGGCACGCACGTCATCACCGGGCTCGTACGCCCGCACCTCAGCAAAAGCGATCCCTTGGCCCTTGAACACCGACTGGTACGAGCCCGCGAGATGTTGATCCACGAGCCGCGCCGTCTGCAGCTCGATCAAGCGCACCTGACGGAGTAGCTCCGTGGTCTCCGCCCTGAGATCTTCTGCGCGCTGCTGCTTCATGGGCCTCGCCTCCCGCTCCGAATCAGGGGACGTGTACATGTTCGAGGATGGTGCGGATGATCTGCTCGACCGTCTTCCCTTCGGCCTCCGCCTCGTACGACAAGATGACGCGGTGTCGAAGGACGTCCGCCGCGATCGCCTTGACGTCCTCGGGCGACACATAGCCCCGCCTCGACACGAACGCGTGTGCCCGCGCCGCCTGGAACAACGCGATCGACGCCCGAGGAGACGCGCCAAAGTCCACAAAAGGATCGAGGCCCGCGAGCCCCGCGGTCGCCGGAGAGCGCGTCGCCGTGACGACATCGACGATATATCGCCGGACCGCCGGCTCTACGATCAGCTGCTCCAGCGTGCGACGAGCGTCGCCGAGTTGGCTGCTCGAACACACCGGCGCGGCGTCGACGGCCATCCCACGCGCGGGGACTGCCACCCGCTCCATGATCTCCAACTCCTCGTCGGCGGACGGGTAATCCACGTGGATCTTGAACATGAAGCGATCGAGTTGTGCCTCGGGGAGGTTGTAGGTCCCTTCTTGCTCGATCGGGTTTTGTGTCGCCAGCACAAAGAACGGAGACGGCAACTCATAGGTTGTGTCGCCGATGGTCACGTGGCTCTCTGCCATCGCCTCTAGAAGCGCGCTTTGCACCTTCGCGGGCGCGCGGTTGATCTCATCCGCGAGCAGCAGATTCGTAAACACGGGGCCACGCTTGTTGGTGAACTCTCCCTTTTGGTGGTTATAGATCACGGTCCCGAGCACATCCGACGGCAACAGATCGGGCGTAAACTGCACCCGTTTGAACTCGAGCTGCATACACCGGGCGACGGTGTTGACTGTGAGCGTCTTGGCCAGGCCCGGGGCCCCCTCCAAGAGGACATGGCCCCCGCAGAGCATGGCGATCAAAATCCTCTCGATCATCTCGTCTTGTCCGACGACGACCTTGTGGATCTCGGCGGTCAGGTTAGAAATGAACGCGCTCTCTTTTTCAACGAGCTCGTTGATGACTCGGATGTCGTAGCGACTCACTATGGTTCTGCCTTTGTCACGATGATAGTTTGGGAGTGGTGTGAAGGTTGCGCGCCCCGCTCGGCACATCGACCACGAGCGAGTAACGGTCGCGAAGCATCCTCGGCGTCGCGATTCGACATGGAAAGGTCCGAGCCATCCGAACCTTGTCGGCGGGAGTATAGATTGCGTGACCAGCGCAAACCGCCCTTCCTTCCTCGCTATTCCCCCGCTTTTTGAACCATGCGCGCGCTTTGCGCGAAGTGCTGTAGGGCGAAGGTTCCCACGCCTACGACCGCACCTCGGCCGTGCGGAATGGATGCGTTCGCCGGGCGCACTCCTTCGTTGACGGGTGGGCCCGCGTGACCTACACCTTGCCCCCCATGCCGACGCAAGATCCAAACCGAATGCACGACATTCGCACCGTCAAGCGCCACATTCGCGCCGGTCGCACCTCCCCCGACGCCCTGTCTACATTTTTGTCCGCGCTCCCGGATGCCGAAGCGAACATTCGGCCGGCCGAAGAAGGCGGCGACGCGGACGGATTTGACGAGCAAGGCAAAGAAGAAACGCCTGCCGTGGACGAGGTCGCGCGTCCGGAAGTGCAGCCCGACGTCCTCACTGCGGCGGTGGTGCCTGCTGCCCCCTCAGCCCCCCAGGCTCCAAAGCCGCTCGGCAACGCTTTCTCGGCGGACTTCGATCCCGCAGCGCACCTCGCCGATGATCCGATGATGCCGCCACCGCAGCCGATCCCAGGCTTCGGCGCCTTGGGAGGCGTCCCCGCTCCTTCGGCTCCCACCCC
>JBDQGY010000046.1:0-21091 GCA_040265175.1 Nannocystaceae bacterium | reverse complement strand
TCACGATGGGGGGCCGCATCGCGGCGAACGAAGTTCGCAAGGACCTCGGTTCGATCAGCAGGTAGATCCCGGGGGTTAGCTTTGGTGGTACCTCGACGTCGTCTCGGATGACGGACGAGATGCCCTCACGGTTATCTTGTTCGTAGGCTCGGTGTTCTCGCCGTTTTATGCGGCGGCGTTGAGGCGGGACAAGAGCACGCACCCGGAAGACTTTTGTGCGGTCAACGTGGCGGTGTACGGCGCCAACGAGCGTCGGTGGGCCTTCAGTGAGCATCGCCGCGGGAGCGTCGAGCGGGGTGAAGAGAGGCTTTGCTTGGGCCGCAGTCAGGCCCGGTGGGAGGGCGGAGAGCTTGTGGTTGACGTGGACGAGCGCGCCGCGGCCTACTGGAGCACGCGACGCGTGCGAGGTTCCATCCGCGTGTCGTTTGAGGCCTCGCCTCGCGTCTCCTTCGCCATCGATCCCGACGGACGTCACCGCTGGTGGCCCATCGCTCCGGTCGCCACTGCGCAGGTGCAGTTCGATCAACCACAGCTGCGGTTCTCAGGCTCGGCCTACCTCGACAGCAACTATGGTGAAGAGCCCCTCGCGGATGGTTTCGCGCGGTGGCACTGGTCGCGGTCGGAGAGCGGGGATGGGACCGCCATGGTCCTCTACGACGCGGTGCCCCGCCGGGGCTCGGCCTACGATCGGGCCTTGGTGTTTGACGCGGATGGGGCGTGGCGTTACGCAACAGCGCCCTTGGACACGCGACCGCTTGGGCGGGGGTTTTGGGGGGTGAATCGCGAGACCCGCACCGACGTCGGTCAAGACGCACGGATGGTTCGCTCCTTTGAGGACGCGCCATTTTATACACGGGAGTTAATCGAGACCACGCTGGATGGTCGAACCCACCACGCTGTGCACGAGTCCATCGATCTCGATCGCTGGCGGTTGCCCCTCGTGCGGGCGATGCTGCCGTTTAGGCTTCGTCGCTGGCGTGTGGAGTGAGCGCACCGCCGCGACCAGGAAGGGCTCGTCGCGCGTTCGCTGGCGAGATCTGTGTCAGCAAGAACGCGGTCTCTTCCAGGGGAGGGCTGGTGACGGGCGCGGTTGGTAGCGGGCGCAAGAGGGCGCGCGCCATGAGCCATAGTTTGCGCGGTAAGCTGGTCACGGCTCGACCGGAGACGGAATCGTAGCGCCGCGCAGCGATGACTCTTCCGATGTCGGCGTAGATGAGCCGCGCCGCGTAGATGGCGGCCCGACACCGGCGCGGGAGTCGGGGGATGCCTGGCTCTGCGCGTCCGTAGAGGTGGGCTGCGTAATCGAGGAGGCGCTTTGTCACCACCCCAACGGCGGGGGAAAAGGATGGTGCGGGGCTGAGATCTGCAGGGGTGACGCCGGCCTCGTCGAGCCAGCGTTGCGGCAGGTACACCCGCCCCCTTCGCGCGTCCTCTCCGACGTCGCGGGCGATATTGGTCAGCTGCATCGCCACCCCGAGGTCGCACGCGCGCGCGAGCGTATGTTTGTCACGCTCGCCCATCAACAGGGTCATGATGACCCCTACGGTGGAGGCGACCCGGGCCGCGTAGCCCAGCGTGTCTTCGATCCCCTCGTAGGACTTTTCGGTGGCATCCCATATGAATCCGTCGAGGAGCGCGTCGAAGACATTCCTCGGCAGGTCGTAGCGCTGCACGATGACGGCGAGGCTTCGGTCGACGGGATCGTCCATCGGGTCCATCGCGAAGACCTGGTCGAGTCGGCCCCGTAGGATCTCTACCGCGCCATGGGGGTCGTCGCCGTCGTCAACGAGGTCGTCGGCGACGCGACAAAACGCGTAGAACACTGCCGCGGGGTCCCGGACGTCGGGAGGCAAAATCCATGAGGCCGCTGAGAAACTCTTGCTGCCCTTCGAGAGCATGCGCCGACACGCCAGTATGTCCCCTTCGTTCAAGGACACTGCGGGCGGATCATCGAGGGGGGGCATGGGCGGCGGTGGCGATCTCGGAGACGTCGGGAATCACGCGTTCGAGCACCTTGGCGGACGATAGTACACCGGGCACGCCTGCGCCGGGGTGGGTGCCCGCCCCGACCAGGTACAGGCGGTCGATGTCCTCTGCTTCGTTGTGGGGGCGGAAGTACGCGCTCTGCGTGAGCACGGGCTCCATCCCGAAGGCGGCGCCTTTGACGGATGACAGCTCGTCACGAAAGCCGATGGGTGTGAGCAGGTGGGAAGCGGTCACGTTCGATTCGAGATCGGGCATGATCGTTTTGGAGAGGTACTTCATCACCTTTTGTCGGTAAGGCTCGGCCTGGGTCTTCCAGTCGACGTCGCTGTCGAGGTGTGGAACTGGAGACAGTACGTACCAAGCGTCGCACCCCTCGGGCGCGAGGCTCGGGTCCGTGGCGGTCGGGCGGTGCAAGTAGAGGCTGAAGTCCTCCGCCAGGTGCTTGTCGCGGAAGATGTCCGTGAGCAGCCCCTTGTAGCGGGGTCCCAACAAGATGGTGTGGTGGGCGACGTCCTCGTACTTCTTCGAGGTCCCGAAGTACCAGACGAAGAGGCTCATGCTGAAGCGGGAGTTGTCGACCTTCTCATCTGTCCATGTGCGTCGATGCTCGGGCGCGATGAGGTGCTTGTAGGTGAAGGCAGAGTCCGCGTTTGACACGACGACGTCGGCGCTGAGTTGGCTGCCGTCCGCAAGCTCGACACCCGTGGCGCGTCCATTGTCGATGAGAATCTGCTTGACCTTGGTGTTGAGTCGCACGGCGTTGCCTTGCCCCTCGATGAGGTCGACGAGGCCGCGGACGAGGGCGCCCGTGCCTCCCATGGGGAAATGCACACCCCACTTTCGCTCGAGGAAGCAGATGAGCGAGTAGATGGAGGTCGTCTGAAACGGGTTGCCGCCGACGAGGAGCGGGTGGAAGCTGAAGACCTGACGAAGCTTGTCGTTCTTGATGTATTTGGACACCATGCCGTAGACCGTGCGGTAGCTTTGCAGCTTCACCATCTGCGGGACGATTTTTGCCATGTCCCACATTTTGGAGAAGGGCATGTACGACAACTGCTCAAAGCCGACCTTAAAAATGTGTCGGCTCATGTTGTAAAATCTTTTGTAGCCAGCCACGTCGCTCGGCGAGAAGCGCCGGACCTGCTCAACCATATCGTCGGCGTCTCCGGTGTAGTCGAAGACGTCGCCGTCATCGAAGCGAATCCGGTAAAAGGGGGTGACCGCCCGCAGGTCGATATGGTCGGCCATTTTTTTGCCGCACAGCTCCCACAGCTCCTCGAGCAGGAAGGGGGCGGTGATGACGGTGGGGCCTCCGTCGAATTTGTAGCCCTCCTTTTCGTAGACGTAGGCGCGACCCCCGGGTTTGTCTCGCTGTTCGAGGACGGTGACGCGGTAGCCGCGAGCGCCCAGTCGCACGGCGGCGGCGAGTCCGCCAAATCCACTGCCGATGACGACTGCATGCGGTCTTGGCGCCGTCTCGTGGGGTGTGCGCGCGGGATCTGCGTGTGCTGCGGAGGGCTGCATGCAGCGAGTCTAGAGCACAGATAACTTTTGACAAGGATTGACTTATCGGGCCCGTGAACAGCGCAGAGCGGCCTTCTGCGATGGTTGATAACGTCAGAATTACGACATTTTTGCGGGTTTATTTGGCTTTTCTAACCTTTGTACGAAAAGTGTGATACTGCTGGAAGGGTTCCGGGCATTCCTTGGACAACGAGGCCCCTGTGGGTCCGAACGCTCATGAGCAACAACAATTCCAAATACCGCATCCAAGCCGTAGCGGAGATGACGGGAATCCCCTCCGCGACGCTGAGGGCGTGGGAGCGCCGCTACGGCGTGCCGTCTCCCAAGCGTACGGACTCTTCGTACCGTCTGTACTCCGATGGCGATATTGAGGTGATACGGAAGCTCCGAGAGCTCACGGAGAGCGGTATGGCCCCGGCCGAGGCGGCCCGTGTGGTCAAGAAGCAAACGGAGGTGGAGACCCCGGTTGACTCCGTCGCAGATCCCTTCGAGCGCGCCCAAGAGACCATTCTTGACGCGGTCGACCGTTTTGATCCGACGGCGCTCGAAGCCGCGGTCCGGCGAATGATGTTCTTGGGAAGCGCGCCCATGGTGTTCGACCGGGTGCTGGCGCCGTGTATGTACACCATCGGTCGTCGCTGGCATGCCGGCGAAATATCGGTGGGTCAAGAACACATGGCGAGTGAAATTCTCGGGAGCGCAGCGCGAGACATGTTGCGCTTGTTCCAGCACGACCAAGACGCCCCCTTGGTGCTGTTGGCGTGCTTCGCAGATGAGGAACACGCTCTGCCGATTTACGGGGTCGCGTTTCGGTTCGCGCAATGGGGTTATCACCCCGTCATCTTGGGCGCGAGGACGCCGCCAGGGGCAATTCGCCACGCGGTAGAGCGCCTTCAGCCGGCCGTGATCGGCTTGTCGCTGACGATTTCGCCACCCGCTCACCGCGCTCGCGAGCTGTGCGAGGAGTACGCCGCGGCCTGCGGCTCCCTTCCGTGGGTGGTGGGTGGACGAGGCGCGAGAGAGCTCACGGAGGTCATCGAAGATTGCGGCGGGGTCTGCTTCGGCGCGGAGTCTGTGGCGACGCTTCGCGCGCGTATTGAAGGCTTGATCGCGAAGGCAAGACGAGAGCGCAGCCAGGCTGCGGAGCACACGAGTGTCGATGCGCAGGGCGTCGAAGCCGGCGCGAAGAAGCAGTAGCGGGTCCAGCCGCTCCCGAGATGGGTGGAGGCGTCGACGACGAGGCGGCTCTTGCGGCGCCTGAAAAAAGACAAAGCGCCTCCAGAGATTCTGGAAGGCGCTTTGGCGGGGCGGACGGGACTCGAACCCGCGACCTCCGGCGTGACAGGCCGGCGTTATAACCGACTTAACTACCGCCCCATGAGGGAAGCGGAGAATGTTGCAGCGGCGGGGAAGTGTCAAGACCTGCCCGCACAAATAATCCGAGCCGCGCATCCTGCACATTCACGGGTCTCGGACGGGGGAGAGATCTGCGTGGGGCGCTGTTGCTGGGCCCCAGCCGCCGATATCAACGCAAATGGAGCGTCGGCGGGGGCTCGGGCGACCGTGGCGATCGGCGCACACCCCCAAAAATCTTGGTGACTCTCAAAGTTTAGAGGGGCCCATGAATCCGCCTCGGGCGGGCGTGGCCGCGTCGTTCTCCACGCCTTCGTCATCGCCTTGCGCAGACCGCCGCAGTGGCGACCCCGGTGGGGCGTCGCCGACGCGTAGCGTCGACAGCTTCGCTTGTCGTACGTGCGACGCGTCTGAGCCGGTGTCGCTGGTGCGGTAGCGGACAAGGAGCGCGTCGGGGCCGTCCATCGACACCGTGACCGAGCGCGCGCGTGTCATCGTGGGCAGCGCGAACAGGCGGTCCAGGGCCTCGTTTCGCTCCACATCTTGCAAGGAGAGGATGGGGACTGAGGTGCGGACCGAGGCGAGATCATCCGTGTAGGCCTCTTGGCCCGGCGCGTCCGCGCTGTGTTTCAGCCAACCGCGCAAGGTGGCAAGCCCTTCGCTACCCACGACGAACATGCCCGCGCCCGTATGACGCGAGAACGCGAAGTGCAGCGTGAGACGTCCTCGCTCATCGAGGAATCCTCGGAGGTTGCTTGGGACTTGGCTTCGAATATTTCCGATGGAGAGGCGATGGATCGGCTCACCGGCAGCGTCACCGACATTCTTCCGAAGTGAGACTGACGGCGCCTCGTCAAAAAAGTTCCGGAGCATCGCGAGGTCTTCCGCGATCCCACCGAACAAGCGAAGCATGGCCACCCCAGATTTTTTAGGATCATTGCTCCCTAGCCCGAACAGGAATTCGTCGCGTGCGGAGAAACCAACGAAGCAGCGACCATCCCAGGTGCGCAGCACCGCGTTGGCCCGCCTCCCGATCTTCTCCGCCAAGCTGCGGATCAAAAATGGCTGCTCAGAGATGGTGTCAGAGATTTGTGCGACCGTGCCTCGAATCCAGGCATCCGCGCCGGTCCAAGCGAAGCTGCCTCCCAGGGAGATCTCGTCGTGGTTCGCGAGTGAGGTCAACGCGCCGCCGCGCGCGGAGACAGAGGACAGCAGCCCGTCCATCTCCTTGATCTGGAGTCTGATGTCAATCGCATCGACGCTCCCGGTGGCTTGCACCCGTTGGACTCGCGCGTCTTCCCCCAATCCGCCGAGGCTGATCTGAATCGGGACGTCGCCGTATCGCTGCCGCAGGGGGCCGGCGGTGGCGAGGCCTCGGAGGCTCGTCGCCACGGCGAGTTCATCTCCGTTTCGCCACAGGAGGCGCGGCGCCGCGGGCTCGTCATTGGCGGTGGAGAGGGCCCGGGCGCCAAAGGATCCCTTGCGCGAGAGCGCGTCGATGGCAGGCTGCAGCGCGGGGTCGACGTCGGGGCGCAAGGGGATTGAGGCGATGGTCTCCCGCGTGTCGAGTTGCACGATCGCGAGGGGGCGGGACCAGTCCATCGATCGCGCGATGGCCTCGGCGAGCGACTCGTCGCCGATGGATTCGCCCAGGACGGCGGCGATCATCTCGCGATCGAACAACGAAGAGCCTCCAAGCGCCGCGATCTCGTCGAGGTAACGCTGAGGCGTATCGAGATAGATCAGCCGCTCGGGCTCGTCGGGGAGGGGGAGCGCGTCGGGGAGGCGAGGACCGGGGTCCGTTGTGCGGCTGCCCGCACCTTGGGTGCAGGAGGTGAGGATGGACGGCGCACACAAGATCAGGCTGAAGGTGGCCGCGCGAAACAGAGGGAGGTTGCGCACGCGCATACGCTAGCAGATTGGGCGCGAGAGGCGAGGCGCTCGCGAAAGGGATGACCCCTACTTGCGGGAGCCACGGCGCTTGGGCTTGTCGCTGATGGCCGAGGTGACGCAGCGGAATCCGATCGTGATGTGCCGTAAATTCGCGGGGCGGCCGTGTCGCGCTGCGGCGCGCGAGAGCCCACCCGTGGTCGAAAAAGCCCCTCCTTTTACGACGTAGCTCTCGTCTTCGTACGAAGTTTGGGTCCACTCGAAGACGTTGCCTGCCATGTCCTGAGCACCGTAGGGGCTCGCGGCGTCGGAGAAACTTCCGACGGGGATCGTGTCATCAAATTTCGCCTCGGCCCCGTTGAGCAGGCTCGGATCGAAGTTGGCGCCCCACGGGTAGGCCTGTCCTCGTTCCCCTCGGGCGGCCTTCTCCCACTGCGCCTCGGTGGGGAGTCGCGCGCGCACGCCGAAGCGTTTACCCCACCACGCGCAGTAGGAGGCGGCTTGGGCCTGCTCCACCAGCACCACCGGGTGCGGCTCTCGATCTTGTTTAGGTAGCCCCTGGCGCCATAGAAACTTCTTCACCTCGTCGTAGGGGCGACCGAGCCCCTGCCGGCTCCACGTCGCCGAATCGACGTAGGGCTCAGGTGCCCCGGTCTCGCGCATGTACTCGAGGTAGTCGCGTTGGGTCACCGGGGTGCGCATGATTCGAAAGGCGGCCACCTCCACTGTGCTCTGGCGATACTCTTGCTTGATCCACTGCGAGACCTCGGGCGTCGCGCGGCCGAGGCTGGCGTAGTCGAGCTCGATGGCGACGGCGCGTTCGTCGAGGGTGCTGCCCATGAGGAATGGACCACCGTCGACCGGAACGGTGAGGGCGACGAGGGAGGCACCGCGGCTGACGCCGACTTTTTCGGGGATCGCGCAGCTCGTGATCATCCCCGCCAGACCAAGGCACATAAGGGCGCGCTGTCGAAGTACCATCCCACTCTCTATGCGACCCCTGCGGATCGGAATCAACGGACTTGGGCGAATCGGGCGCACCGTCGTGCGAAGTGCACTCGAACGGCTCGCCGATCCGGCCTGGCTCGGGACGACCCGGCCCGGACCGGACCTCGAAATCGTCGCCGTGAACGACCGGCTCGACGCGGAGGCGCTGGCCTACCTGCTTGAGCACGACAGTGTCCATGGCCGCGCCGCGCACCCGGTGCGGGTGTGTGACGGCCGCATCGAGATGGGCCCTTTGTCCATGCGCATCTTCAACGAGAGCAGACCTCAAGACATCCCGTGGTCCAAAGAGCGCGTGGACATCGTCTTTGAGTGCACCGGGGCCTTCGGTCTCCGTCGGGAGCTTGAGCGGCACCTCAGCGAGGCGCCGCGGGTGCTGCTTGGCGCGCCGGGGGAGGCCGACGCGATGATCGTGGCGGGCGTCAACGATGGAGAGCTTCCCCCAGATGCCACCGTGATCTCCGCGGCGAGTTGCACCACTCACGCCGTCGCGCCCGTGCTCTCCACCCTCGACGAGACGTTCAAGATTCGTTGGGCGCTGCTGGGGACCGTGCACGCGTACACCGCGGGCCAGTCGCTCATTGACGCCCCGGCGCCCGGCAGGGATCTTCGTCGGGGGCGGGCCGCCGCGCTCAACATTGTGCCGACCACCACCCACGCCACGCGTGCGGTGACGCAGGTGCTGCCGTCGCTGGCGGGCAAACTGGAGGGCAGCTCCACTCGGGTCCCGGTACCCGACGTTTCGATGTTCGATCTCACCGTGACGCTCGATCGCCCCACCGAGCTTGCCGAGGCGCTCGAGGTGCTCACGGAGGCGGCGCAGTCACCGGAGCTGCGCGGAATTTTGGACGTTCGTGAGGCGCCGCTCGTGAGCTCGGATCTGGTGGGGGTGACCCACTCCAGCGTCGTCGACGTCGGTGCGTGCGTGTCGAGCGGTCCGCTGCTGCGGATCGCGGGGTGGTATGACAACGAGAGCGGATACGCCGCTAGATTCTTGGATCTCGCCGCGATGGTGGGGAGTAACTTGTCATGACAATCCCCATGATCTGTGTGTTCGCGGCGTTTTTGCTGACCTACGCGGCGCATCTTCCGGGGTTGCTCGCCCGCGCCAGGGACCCTGACGGGTTTAACAACCGTCAACCTCGCGCCCAGCAGGCGACGCTGAGCGGCTGGGGTGCGCGCGCGGTCGCGGGACATGCCAACGCCCACGAGGCCTTCGCGCCCTTCGCGGCGGCGGTCCTCGTGAACCACCTCGCCGGTGGCGATCTACGGATCGCGTCGATTCTGTCCGTCGGCTTCGTGGTGTTCCGCGCGGCGTACCACGCGGCCTACTTGCTCGATGTGGACTACCTGCGCACGCTGGTGTGGTTTCTTGGGCTGGCCTGCGTCGTCGGGCTTTTTGTGCAGCCGCTATAGCCAGTTCCGTGCCCTTGTCGGTCGGGGGCATCCCCTGCGCCTCCAATAAAAAAAGGCCGAGGTGGAACCCCCCGGCCTTGTATCTGCCTCTTCCGTACGCCCTACAGGCGGACGTACTCGAACTCGCCGGGCTTGCCGTCGATGCCGCGGGCGGGAGGGGCGATCCAGTTGGCGAATTTGCCCGGCGCGTAGCAGGGCGTCATGATCGAGTGGAGGTAGTCGTTGTCCTCGGGACGCAAAAGCCACTTGAGCTGGTTTTTCTCAAAGGTCTCCTTGTCGATGAGGTCGCCCTCCGGAGTGAAGTAGTGGTCCGTGTAGAGCCCCTGGTGCCGGTGGAAGCGGCGGCTGGGGAGGGTGAGCACGGTGGAGCCGCCCTCCTCCTCGATGACGGAGTTCCACTTACGCAGCGCGCGTTCGCAGTCACGGATGTACTCGTCGCGCAGCACCTCGTTCATGGCGTTGCGCAGCGGGACCGACTTGTCGACGACCTCGCCGTTCTCCACCACCTTCATGTCGTAGGAGCCCTCGCGCGCGACGTGGTCGTCGTACTTGTTCTCGCGGAAGCGGCCCTTGAGGCCGGTGGCGAAGAAGTCCGCGGCGTTGGAGGAGATCTCCCCGCCGAAGAGGTCGAGGCTGTAGCTGTACCAGTAGTTGATGGTGCGTTGGATGAGGTCGAAGTCGATACCACCCTGCTTGCGCACGTCCCCGTTAGGGTCTTGGCGCTCAAGCTGCGCGGAGCGTCGGATGATGCGGCCCATGCCGGTTTGCCCGACGAACAGGTGGTGCGCCTCTTCCGTGAGCATGAACTCTGTGGAGCGCCCGAGGGGTTCGAAGCCCGACTCTTTTAGCGCGGCCAGTTGGTACTTGCCGTCGCGGTCGGTGAACATGGTGAAGGCGAAGAAGCTCAGCCAGTGATCGCAGGGCTGGTTGAACGCGCCGAGGATGCGGGGCTTGTCGGGATCCCCAGAGCGCCGGTTCAAGAGCTCTTCTGCCTCGTCGCGGCCGTCGCGACCGAAGTACTTGTGCAGCAAGTAGACCATGGCCCAGAGGTGACGGCCCTCTTCCACGTTCACCTGGAACAGGTTGCGCAGGTCATAGAGGCTCGGGGCCGTGTGGCCGAGCAGACGCTGCTGCTCGACGCTGGCGGGTTCCGTGTCGGCTTGCGTGACGATGATTCGTCGCAGGGAGTTGCGGTGCTCGCCGGGCACTTCTTGCCAGGAGGGGGCGCCGAGATCGTCCCCGCAGCGGATGGTGCTGTCCTCTTCCTTGCGGGGCGTCAAAAAGATGCCCCACCGGTAGTCGGGCATCTTCACGTGATCGTAGTGGGCCCAGCCGTCGTTGCCAACGCTCACGGCGGTGCGCAGGTAGACGGGCTTGTCGGCGAAGTCGGTGGGGCCCATGTCGTTCCACCACTCGAGGTAGTTGGGGAGCCAGCGCTCGAGGGCGCGCTTGAGTTTCGGGTCGTCGGAGAGGCCGACGTTGTTTGGGATTTTGCTGTCGAGGTCGACGGCGTTGCTCACGGTCATGCTCATGGTTGTTTCCTCGGTGTCGTTGAGAGTTTGGAGTGAAAAATCTAAGGGGGCGTCGCGGCGTGCCGCCGGTGTTAGACGCGGTTCCAGTCAAAGGTGGGTCGGTCGGGTTTGCCGTACAGGGTCAGCGCGCCCTCAGGGCCCGTGGCGTTCGGTCGGATGAAGATCCAGTTTTGCCACGCTGTGAGCCGGGCGAAGATTTTTGAGTCGGCGTTCTCGGCGCCCGGGAAGCGGAGGTTGGCCTCCATCCCCGTCAGCGCGTCCGGGGACAGGCTCGCGCGCTCCTCGATGGCGATGCGCACGTCGTCGTCCCAGTCGATGTCGTCGAGCAACACCGTAACGAGGCCCGCCTCGTCCGCGGCTTCGGGATCGAGCAGCTCCTGCTTGCCGCGTACGTTCTCGAGCAGCTCAGGCGTGCCGATGAAGCGCGCCTCGAGACGAGAGATGCCGTGGCTCATGGGTAGCGCGCCGTCGTTGAACGCGCTGAGCCCCACGTGGACGGCGTTGTCGGGATCGTCGAGGAGATAGAAGCGGTCGGAGGCGAGGCAGAGCTCGAGCAGGTTGCCCGCGAAGGCGGTCCCCGCGTCTCCCATGGCGAAGAACGATCGGCTCGTGAGGTCGAAGCGTCGCAGCACCCGACCCATGTGCAAGATGACCTCGTGGGTGAACCAGTGGTTCTTGATGTCGTGGAGCGCGGCGTCGTGGTCGAGGATGGTCTGGGGGTCGCCTTCGACGCGCACGAGGACCAGACCGATTCCCAGGTGATTGACCCGGAGGTGGAGGAGGGCGTCGTCGAGTTCCCGGTAGGCGCGGAGGGCCCAGAGGTCGTCACCCGCGGCGTGGACGGCGTCGGCGCCTTGTTTCAGGTGTGCGACGTCGTCGGCGCTGGGCGCTTGAATCGTCAGCGTGGCGAGACGCTGTCCGCTGTCCCACTCGAACCGCACGTGACGATACTGACGAAAGTTGGCGCCGATCTCGGGAGTGAGCGGCTTGAGGGTCACGCCGGTCCGTGTCCCTGGGAGGAGGTCACCGCTCGACGCCTCGGCGATGGCCTTGGCGCGCGCTGCCATGGCGTCTGGGAACTTGGAGCGGGGGTAGATGCCGTCGACGAGGTTCCACGCCACGGCGCGCTTGCCACGGATGCCCTCGGCGGTGGTGGAGAAGACGTCTGCGCGGTCGCGACGGATCTTGCGCTTGTCTACGAGACGGGTGAGGCCTCCGGTGCCGGGCAGCACGCCGAGGAGCGGGACCTCGGGCAGGCTGACCGCGGAGTTGCCGTCGTCTTGGAGATAGATCTCTTTGCAAGCCAGGGCGAGCTCGTAGCCGCCGCCGGCCGTGGTGCCGTTGCACGCCGCGATGTAGACCTGAGCGCTGTTTTCGGTGGCGTCTTCGATCTCGCAGCGGGTCTCATTGGTGAACTTGCAAAAATTCACCTTCCACGCGTGGGAGGACATGCCCAACATATTGATGTTGGCGCCGGCGCAAAATACCCGGTCGTTGCCGGAGGACAAAATGACCGTACGCACCTCAGGATGTTCGAAGCGCATCCGTCGGACAAGGTCGGCGAGCTCGATGTCGACGCCGAGGTCGTAGCTGTTGAGCTTCAGCTCGTAGCCCGGTCGCAAGCCCGCGTCGGGGTTCACGTCCATGTCTACGCGCGCCACGTCTCCGTCCACGGAGAGGCGCCAGTGTCGGTAATCGGCCGCGGCGACTTCGAAGTCGACGGGTCGCGTCAAATCATGTGGTGCAGCGTCTGTCACCCTTCGGAATTTAGCAGCACCTCCGCGTTTGGATCGCCGCTGCGGGTCCTGGCAGATGTGTGTACTCGCACGATTCGTGGGGGCGTGTCGCGGCGTGTGAGATTCACGTCATGGGCGGGGCGCCGCAGCGGTGACCCGTTGATCGTCCGGTCTACGTCGCGGGTGGCGCGGCGTTCGTCCGCGGTGGCGCATCTCCAGCGGTGATCATTGAGATTGATTGCGTCGCCCCGGTCACCCGTTCATCGAAGGTTCGTTTTGCGGTCGTCTCGGTCGCGGGGGGCGTTGGTGTGCGGGGACGCACGGCGCCGCCACCGACGACTTGCGAGGCCGCCGCGTCATCATCGCGCGGCGATCCGGCGGGCTACTCGCTCGCCCCGGAGTCGTCGGAGCGACCGAGAACCCGCTCGCGCGCGGCTGAGACGGCGTCGATGATCTCGTCTCCGATCTTTTTCGCGTGGGCTTTGGTGTCTCGTTCAATCGGCTCAAGACCTGGCCGCACTTGCTCGTCCCACGTCGCCTTGGCGTCTTTGCCCACCGCTGTCGCCGCTTCAACCGCGACCTCACCGGCCCGCTTCGCAGCGTGTTCGAGATCCTCAAGTCCGCGCTTGATCTTGTCTTTAAATTCTTTCATGTCGTTTTTGCTCGCGCTGTTTTCAGTATGACGCGACCGGGGGGGGGCTCGCCAATCTCCGCGTCGATCAAGCGGTGGATGCCGACATCTCAAGCGCTGAGAAGCCGCGAGGAATCTGGATCGTGTGTATGACAATGTGCGATGTCAATGGGACGTCACCGGCCTCACTTGCGGTGCAGCCCGTCCACCCTGTCCGCGATTGGTGCTGCCATGGGTCGGGGCGCGCCAAAGCGCCCCTTCAAGGCGCCGGAGGCGGACCTTTGGCCTCAAGCGAGGCAGGCGCAGGCCGATGCCTCCAAGGCACGATGGCGAACGGGAAGCAATCGGGCGCGGCGCCGAGTAGCGCGGCGAGCCCAGCATCGAGCGCGGGAGATTCCGGCTCGAGGCGCAGCGCGGAGGATGTCTTGGCCGCCGCGGGAAGCAAGGTTCGCCACGCGCACCAAACCGGAGGGCACGACACCGTGGACACCTTCAACGGATCCGGGCTGTCACGTGCGCCGGAGACCGCCGAGGACCGGATCGGTCAGGTGCTCTCGCGAACCTACCGGATCGAAGAGCTGATCGCGGTTGGTGGCATGGGCGCGGTCTACCGCGCCTCTCACGCGCGCCTGTCCCAGCCCTTCGCGGTGAAATTTCTCGATCAGGTGCTCGCCAAGGAATCGGAGGCGTACGGGCGCTTTCGTCAAGAGGCGGAGATCGCCGCCGCGATCAATCACAACAACGTGCTGCAGGTCTTCGATTTTGACATCGACGAATACGGGAGCCCGTACATGGTCATGGAGCTCTTGCAAGGTCGCACCTTGGACGTGATCTTGGCCGAGCAAGGCGCGCTCAACCGACGTGAGATCCTCGCGATCTTTGGGCCGCTTTGTAGCGCCCTCGATGCCTGCCACGCCGCAGGTGTTGTCCACCGAGATCTTAAGCCGAGCAACATCATGGTGTGCTCGCAAGCTGACGGGAGCGTGACCGTCAAGCTACTCGACTTTGGTATCAGCAAGATCACCCACGATGGCAACGACGGGATGACCCGCGACAACATCGTGATGGGGACGCCCAACTACATGAGCCCTGAGCAGGCGAGCGGTCAAAATAGCGACCTCGACGCTCGCGCGGACATCTTCGCCATCGGGGCTATCTTGTACGAGGCGCTGGTTGGGCGGAGGGCGTTCGACGCAGACGGGCTCCCTCAGCTGCTGCACAAGATCGTCTATAAAGAGCCCGAGTCCTTGTCTCACGACGGGATTCCCGACCGCGTCTGCGAAGTGGTGGAGGCGTGCCTACAGAAGAAACCAGGGGAGCGCCTGCAGCGGGCCGCGCTCATCGGTGCGGAGCTGAAAGGGGCGTACGAAGCTCAAGACGCCAAGCCGCGGGAGAAGTCCGGTGGCGTCAGCCCGACCGCCGTCGTGGCGGCGAGCTTGACGGCAGCGGTGCTCGCTGCCGCCTTGGGCTTCGGCTTTGGGAGCAAGCGCGCATCCAAGGCCGCCGTGGCCGGGAGCGCGGTGAAGGTAGGGGCGACGGAGAGCCCACGCGCCAAGCGGAGCGCCAAGGAGCCCCGGGTGAGTACAAAAAGCGCGGACGGCTACGAGACGCAGGTGATCGGGAGCTCCAGCGCGCGGCTGGTGTCCAAATCGGGTCGGCTGTATCGAGGCGACCGCTCCTCGCTGAGTTATTGGTCGGATCGCGGAGCAAATCCCGTGACGAAGGTCCTCCCCTCGGCCGGGACTGTGACCGCGCTGCGAGTGCACGACAACGGCAAGCTCGTCGCGGTCGGTCAAGCCGACGGCTGGGTGAGCGTGTGGGACCACGAGCTTCGTGGGCAGACTTGGAAGCGCAAGTTCGGGAGCGGCGCTGTGACCGGTGTCGCGCTCGGGAAGGGATTTGTGGCGTTGGCTCAAGACAACAAGGTTGAATTTGCGAACACGACCACAGGAAAGTCGTTCAAGTCCTTCACGACCGTGGAGCCCGTACGAGGGTTGTTCTTCGCGCCGGGGCTCGACGACGTGTTGTTCGCCTTCGGATCGAACCATTTCATGATGTTCGACACCAAGAAGCGCGAGGCGCTCGATGATATGAGCATGGGCGGCCACGTTGTTCGAGCCGGCGTCGATGAGGACGCGGATGGATCGGGACCCCGGCTTTGGGTGGAGTTCGATCAAGGTCAATGGTTCGTCCGTCGTACCTACCGCGTGACGCGCCCCTCGCGCGAGGGGCCTGTACAATTGTCGCTGATGGACACTCGTTGGCAGGCGAGGCCCTAGGGTAGCGGTCCGCGGTCAGAATTCGGCAGGGCCGTTCGAGGGGCCATAACGACGCTGGGAGAGTCTCGATCCCGGCGCGGTTTTTTTGATAGGTTCAGGGATGATTTTTCGTCGAGTGTGTTCGTATCTCACCGTCCTCGCGATCACCGGCGCCGTCGGATGCGCTGACGTTCCCGCGAGCAGCGAGGGCGCCGACGACGGCGGGACTGGCGGAGCCGACGACGGTAATCTGCCCCAAGAGGATCTGGGCATGGAGGGGATCCCCGCAGAAGGGGGCCTCACCATCAAGCGCGTGGAGGTGAACCAGGGGGTGGGGATCGACATCGCACGCGACGGCGCCTGGCTCGACGGTCCGCAGCGTATCGCCAATATCATCTACGGGCGCGAGACGATCGTACGGGCCTTTTGGACCCTGCCCGCAGATTGGACCCCGCGCACCATGGAGGCGCGGCTTCACCTTCGCTACACGGACGGCACCCAGACCGTGCAGTCCTTTGAGCTTGAGGTGGCCGGCCCGTCGGACCCGTCGGACCTCGCCACAGGTGCCTTTGGATGGTTGCTCGAACCTGCGGAGCTTCAGCCCGACATGGAGTTTAGGGTGACGCTTTGGGAGCTTGGGGACGGCCCAAAAACTGAGAGCCCGGTGGAGGCGACGGACGGCTGGAGCGTCGTCGGCGTGGAGAAGGCGCCCGCGGAGATCCGCGCGGTCATCGTGCCGGTCATCTACTCCGACAACCCCGAGGGATGTGAGACGGACATGACGGCCCTGACCGACGCTCAATATCAAGGCTTTGCGGACTACCTCCAGGACCAAAATCCCGCCCAGGACGTCATTTTGACCGTGCGCGAAGAGCCCATCTTGCGCACGTCGTCGATCAATGGACCCTCCAACTTCTTCTCGCAGCTGCAGCAGATTCGCCTCGACGACGACGCGGCGCCCAACGAGTACTACTACGGACTCTACGACGACTGCGGCGGAGCCGCCGGGACCTTGGGTGCGGCGCCCAGTGACAACGTGCCGCCCACCAAGGAAGCGGCGCAGGGGCGCATCGCCGCCGGCCGCTGGTTCAGCGACGCGCAAGCGCCCGTCACCTGGAGCACCTTCCTTCACGAGGTGGGTCACACCCAATCCTTCGCCCACACCCCCTGTGGCGCCGACGGGAATATGCCGGCCAGCCCCGATCCCGCCTATCCGTACAGCGGCGGAGAGATCGGCGTGTGGGGCGTCAACACCCGCACCCTCAAGGGCTACGAGCCGGCGAGCGCCTTCGACTATATGGGCTACTGCGATCCATCGTGGGTGTCCGACTACCGCTGGCGGCTCGCGTTTGAGCAGATCCGTGCGCTCACCTCGTGGGACTACGAGTACGCCCCGGCGCCGGAGGTCCCAGCGATGCACCTGCTTCAGGGGCTGTTGTATGAGGACGGGAGCCAAGAGTGGTGGACGACCCTCGGGGCGCCCACGCCCGCCCGCGACTTCGTGCCCTCGGTGGTGACAGTGCGACCCGATCTATCGAGCCCGCGCGAGGTGGAGGCGCAGGTGTGGGAGGTCCAAGACACGGAGCAGCAGGTGCGCATGGTGTCGGCGGTGTTGCCGGAGGGCGTCACGCACCTGTCGCAGATCGATTCACTCGAGCTGGTCACCCAAGGCGAGCTGTGGACGCCCACGGCGGCGCAGCTGCACGATGACGTGAGCCGCTAGGCGTGGGAATCGCCGTCACTGCAAAAGCGGGGGCGGCTGCTGGAGCAGACGGCGTCGGTGGTGTCTCGGACCCGGGCGTCACGGCTGTGGTTGATGTCACGGTGGCCGCGGCGTTCGCTTTCTTCCGGCGCGTACGCCAGGAGAGAAATTCCTCGTATCCCTTCACGGGCAACACCGTGAGGACGCCTGTGATGATGGCGAACCCCGTGTCGAATACGTCGGGGAGATCCCGCTCCTTGATGCGACTGCTCCATCTCCGGCGGATCTCCGCCATGAAGCCGACGCAGTTGTTGATGGGACTATCCAGGCCGGCGCCGCTCGGAGTGAAGTCCGCGCCTTGGGCTCAAAGGCCTTGCGAGAGGTGTCATGGAGGACGTCTTGAAAGTCGAACGGTGAGGTGTCGCCCACGAGCCGACGGGCCTGACCCTTCGATTGGAAGGTGAACCCGTGACGCAAGAGGGCGGCCACCGGTCGTGGCGGCGTCTCGGTCACGGAGTCCTCTATGCATGGGACGGCGATATGTCGGGGGCTGCCTATGACGTCGGGATTCAGGCGTTCGATGACGGGAGCGGCGCTGGGTGGACCACGGCCGCGACCTGTCCCTAGTCGGCGCTAGAGCTCTTGCCAGGGGTCCGTGGCGGGCGTGTCGAGCAGGCGCTCCACGTCTTCCATGGTGAGCTTCTTGCCCGTGGTGGTGTCGCGACCCAGGGCCGACTCGGCGATGCGGCGCTTTTCTTGGCCGAGCTCCACCATCTTTTGTTCCACCGTGTCCTCCATGACCAACCGGTACACAAAGACGGGTTTTTCCTGGCCGATTCTGTGCACACGATCTGTGGCTTGATCTTCGACGGCAGGATTCCACCACGGGTCGTAGTGGATGACCGTGTCCGCCTCTGTCAAGGTGAGCCCGCTGCCGCCGGCCTTAAGGCTGATCAAGAACACGGGCGGTCCCTCGCTCTTTTGGAACCGCTCCACGAGCTCGGCGCGGTTCTTGGTGCCGCCGTGCAGCCACAAGAACTCGATGTCCATCTCCTCAAGCTTCGCCGCGATGATCTTTTGCATGGAGACGAACTGGCTGAACACCAGCACCTTGCGCCCCGCGCCGATGAGGTCCCCGATGAGCGCCTCGAAAGCCTCGAGCTTCGCGGAGGGCGGCACGACCTGGCTGTCGGGGAGCCCGAGCAGGTTGGGATCGGTGCAGACCTGGCGCAAGCGCGTGAGCGCGGCGAGGATTTTGATCTGTGACTTCTCTACCCCGTGATCGGTGATCCGCCCTTGAATCTCTGTCTTCGCGGCCTTGAGAATCTTGTTGTACAGCGCCAGCTGTGGGCGGTTAAACTGCACGTACAAGGTCTGCTCGGTCTTGGGAGGGAGCTCGCTTGCAACGTCCTCTTTGCGGCGCCGCATGATGAACGGGCGCACGCGCGTGCGGAGGGTGTCGAGCGCCTCCACGTCGCCGTCCTCGATGGGCTTGACGTAGTTCTTTTGAAACTCCGTCATCTTGCCTAAAAACCCGGGCGCCAAGAAATCAAAAATCGCCCAGAGGTCGATGATGTGATTCTCCACGGGTGTCCCTGTGAGCGCGAGCCGATGGTCGGTCTTGAGCTTGCGGGCGCTCTTGGCGGTGCCTGTGTTCCAGTTCTTGATATACTGGGCCTCGTCGAGCAGCCCGTAGCGGAATCGGATCTTGGACAGGTCGTCGATGTCTCGGCGTAAGATGGTGTAGCTCGTCACCACCACGTCCACCTGGTTGAGCAAGCGGGCGTGCTCGCCTCGGTCGGGGCCGTGCCACACGAGCACCGTCATGGAGGGCGCCCATTTCTTGATCTCCTGGTACCAGACCGACAGCACTGAGGTCGGACACACGATGAGGCTCGGCATGGGACCCTCTGACTCCTTAGCCTTGGTGAGCAGGGCGATGGCTTGGACGGTCTTTCCGAGCCCCATGTCGTCGGCCAAAATGCCGGTCATCTGGTTCTCGTGAAGCTGCCACAGCCACGCGAAGCCTGACTTTTGGTAGTCGCGCAGCTTCGCGTTGAGCGCCTTGGCTTTACGTGGCGCCTTGCTCGCGCGCTCGCCCACCATATTGTCCATGAGCTTTTTGACGTCCTTGGCCACCGCGGCGTCGGGGACAGCGGAGAGGAGCTTGGACAGGGCGCCAAGCTCGAGGGTGTTGAGCTCTGCGTGGCCGTCCTTGTCGAATTGAATCGCGCCGGCTGCGTCGGCGATGGGCTTGAGGATCTTGGGGTCGAGCTTCACCACGCTGCCGTCGGACAAGGTGATCCAGCGGCGCCCGTCGTGCATCCATCGCAGCAGGTCATGGAACGAGAGCAGGTCCTCGTCGCCCTCCACGGAGACGATGGCCTCCACGTCCAGCACCGAACCGCCAGGGTTCTTCACGGAGACCCGTGAGGTTGGGGATTTGGAGCGCACCTTGGGCAGGCTCGGGATGCGTTTGTTCCACGACTCGGGGAGCAACGGGATGCCGGCCACCATGAATTCGATGGCGTCGTCCCCCCGCGCGGAGAACGCCCCCTCCGCGCTGTTCCAGCGCAGCTTGAGCTCGGTGAGGACCTTACGGGCGGCGGCCTCGGTGTCGAGGTCCCGATAAAACGCGATGGTCTCTTTTCCGTGGGTGAAGGTGTAGCGCGCGGATTCTGGATCGTCGCCAGCGATGGGCAAGGAGACGTTTCCGTAGCGGGCCGAGAGCTCCACGTTGAGGCGCTCGCCTTCGCCTGAGATCGTCGCGAGGATCTCCTCGACCTCGCGGGCGTCCGAGGCGAGGGCGAACAGGTCGTGTCGTGGGACCCCGACGGCTTCAAGCTGCGCGGTGAGCTTGTCCATATCGTCGGCGTCAACGCGGGTGTCCATAAGGATCCGTGGTTTCTTCGCCACCGCGGAGAGCACCCATGGCGGGGTGTCGTGGACCATAAAGGCCTCGCCGCTCTCGGGCCAAAGAAACCAGGTGGGCGCACCCGGGATGACGATGCCGCTGTCGACCTCGAAGCTGCGGTGGGCCTCGGTGTCCTCCAAAAAGGCGTGGAGCTCGACGGCGTGGCCCTCGGCTTCCGCCTCCACGCGCAGCACCAGGGCGTTGTTGGAGAAGCGTAGACGTCCGGCGCCCTTCAAGGAGATGGAGGCCTCACGGGCGGCGTAGAGCAGGCCCGCGAGCGCTGTGGGCTCGAGCACCAGCGCACCCGTGTCCTCATCTTCGTCGATCGCCTGATCGAGGTAGCTTTGGATGAGCGCCTCTACCGGGGAGAGGGTCGCGCCGCGACGGCGTTTTCCGCCCGTGGCCGCGCTGCCGGTGTCGAAGCTTTTGATGTACCAGCGGTCGCGGCGCTGATCGAGCTGATAGCGACGGCCTCGGGCCGCGCCAGACATGCTCTCAGTGACCCAGGGGTTGTTGGTGGTGGAGAATTCTTCTCCGTCCTCGGCTTGTTGGCGCACAGTCAAGGCGAGCGCGACCGCGTGCTGGCAAAACTTCTCCCAGCCGTCCATAAACGTCGGGCATGAGCAATGCGCGTTGAGATTTTTTCCGCGGGAGGCGAGCTCAATGCGGGTCTGGTGATCGGATTCGGAGTCCCCTTTGACCTTGCCCTTGATCTCCGAATCGCCGAGCACGACGTCGTGGACGCGCTTGTTTTTCTTGAAGAGGGCTTGCCCGGCGAGGAAGGCCTTGGGGGTCGCGGTGCGCGTGAGTGCGTCCGTTTGTAGGAGTGGTAGAAATGGATCGAGTTGACTCAAGGGGACCTCAATAGGGTGAGGGCGCATACGCGGTGGCGGGTTCGCCGTTGACAGTGGAGGGGAGTCCGCATCCGGCGAAGTCCGACTCATCGCGCTAACTAGCGAGGTCGAGTGCAACGCAACCGGAGGCGCTCGTCTCTCGCGCCATCTGCATAGCACGGCGGCCGCGGCGGGGTCTAGCCCGGGCGCAAGGACGATTGACGGGCGATATGGGCCATATTTGGCCATATGGGGACCGGGGGGACCGTCGCTTCGTGGCTGGAAGGGGCCGGCAGTGGCGGCGGGGTGCG
>JBDQGY010000045.1:0-21155 GCA_040265175.1 Nannocystaceae bacterium | reverse complement strand
GCGGTTCATATGCTCTCCCGTTGTTCGCGAAGATGCCGAAGGCGGTCGAGAGTTCACCCATTAACACGCAACTGGCACCCAAAGAGAGGGCCTTGTCTGCGATGAGTGTGGACTGGATCCCGAGCCGCCGCGCCCACCTCAAGCACCTCGTTGAGTGATTTCGTGGTGGAGCGGTTGATCCCGGAGCGCGTGTCGTAGGGCGCTGCCCAGGTGGTGGTGACCAGGGTCATGCGCGCGAGGACCGGGCCCACGCGTACGAGGGCGTCCCGCTCGTCGACGTCCTCGACGAGGCCGAGGTGCCACCGCTGTTCGTCCTGCAGCGGCGTGAGCCCGTAGGCTGCGCGCGTGCGCTCAAGGAATGTCGCGCGTTGTTCGTCTCCCTCAAGGTGCGCGACCGGTCCCCTCCAGCCCTGTCGCCGATCAAGCGCGGTGAGTTCGGTCATCATCGCGTCTCTGGCATGGTCGCTCGCGAGAGCGTCTGCGAAGGTCTCGACGTGAAGACTTCGTCGCAGCGGGGCGTCGGGGCCCAAAATCTTGGTGACCTGCTTGCGCACGTGTTCCGCGAAATAGGGGAGTCTCCAACGGAACGGATCCCACGTGGGCTTGGCGAGCGTGATGGGCTCTGCTCGGGCGACCTGAAGCTCGGCCGCGGTGATGAATTGCTCCGCGGCCATTGCCGCCAGCACAGTATTTCGTCGCCGCCGCGCTCGCGCTTCACTCCGACGGGGGTGGTCGCGACTCGGCGCTCGCGCCAGGCCCGCCAGGAGCGCCCGCTCTCCCGTGGAGAGTTCGTCGAGGGGCTTGTCAAAGTACCGCGCGGCTGCGGCTCGCACCCCATAGGCGCCGCTTCCCAGGAATATCTTGTTGAGATAGATCTCAAGTATCTGCTCTTTACTGAGCAGTGACTCCAATCGAACCGCGAGGATCGCCTCTTTCAACTTGCGATCGAGGGTCTGCTCAGTACCCAAGAATGACTTCGCCACCTGCTGCGTAATTGTGGACCCTCCCTGCGCGATCGTGCCGGCGCGATAGTTTGCGAGCACGGCGCGGGCGATGCCACGAACGTCCACACCGGAGTGCTCCATGAACCTTCGGTCTTCTGCGGCGATAAACGCCCGTCGCAACGGGACAGGGATTTCATCGATGGGGGCGTAGGCGCGGTGCTCGCGGGCGAGAATGGAGAGCACTGCGCCGTCGCGATCGTGGATATGCGAGACCCCAGGCGCCAGCGAGCGGTATTCGGTGATGGAGGAAAGCTCGGGGAGCTGAGCGTCGTAGTAGCGGTACAGCGCGCGCGCGGCCGCTGCCAGGGACAGCGCCGCGACGAGGACCAAAAGAAGCCCATAGCGAAAGAGCCAGCCAATAAGGCCAGCTCTTACGGGGTTTGTCACCCAGAGTCGTGCTGGAGACTCACTCACCTGCCGGCGCTGGCTGAGCAGAGTCCGCGTCAATCGTAGGGCTAGCCTCGTACTGTTCCAACGCCTCGAGCGCGATTTTTTCTTTCTTGTTCATGGTCGCCAAGTCGCCTTCGACCTGGGCGAGCATCTGCGCGGCGCGGAGCACCGCGTTGTTCTCTGGCTTCTCTCCAAAGGCGAGGCTGAAGACCTCGTTCGGGATCAGCGGCTGCACGGCGTCGAGCCCAACATTGACTGCGTCGCCCTCCACGGTTTGCTTGATGGCGTAGCCTTCAGCGTCGCCGGGCTTGGCCTTCTTGTCGCAGGCGGTGCCCTCTTTCATGTCGCAGATAGTGGCCGAGATAAAGACAAGCTTCGCCCCGCCGCCCTCGGCGATGACGCCCATCTGGCCCATCTTCGAGGCGTTGGCGAGGGCGGCCTTGTTCTTCGAGATGAAGTCGGTGGTCTGCCGAAGATCGTTGTCGAGGGTGTTCGCGGCGCGGTAAAGATCGAACACGATCTTGATGGCGGCCGGGTGCATGCTCGCCAGCTGCCATCCAAAGAGGGCGTCAACGCGGGGTTGCTCCGCGAACTCTTTCTCGAGGAGTCCGGTGAGGCTCGTGACCGCGGCGTCGGGCTCGGCCGTAAATTGCTTCTTAAGGTCGTCCATGCGCAGGGAGACCTTCGCCCGCACGTCGGCGACTTCTTTGACCGCTTGGTACATGGCCGCGCCTTTTGTTTGGGCTGCGGCCAGTCGCTTCTCGCCGTCGGATCTGGTGTGAAGGGTCCACCCGAGTCCGACCCCGATAATCGTGGAGATGGCCGCGACCATCACGATGAACTTCGTCTGGCTGGGACCGCTCATGTCGATGGAGCCGGCGTCAAAGTCCTCGTCGGGTATGAACACGCCCGGGCCACCACCGAAGGGGTTGTCACCAGCGGGTGCTGGCGCGGGAGCAGGTGCAGCGGCGGCAGGTGCTGGAGGAGGCGCACCGCCGGGTGCTCCAGGCGCGGGAGGCGGTGCTCCAGCGGGCATCGCGGGTGCAGCGGCCTGCTCGGGTGCAGATTTCTTCGCAAGACGAGCGCGCAGGTCGCTCAGGTCTTTCTTTTTGGGCTTGTTGGTGTCGCTCAACGCTTGAGATCCCTCATGGTAAAGAGTCGTGAAAAGTACGGGTTGAAGTCCCGCAGATGGGACGGCGGAAGCATAGAGAACCATACACATGCGGTCAATGGGGCAGCCGGGGTCTTCGCGGTGGCCGCCGAACCGCGCGTGATGCGGAGATGGGCGGGGCGGGCGATACTCGCGAGGCGGGTGACGAAGGTGGGCTGGCGTCGCGCGGATCTGAGAGATCGTTCCCCCGTAGACCGGGGGGCCGGCGCCGGAGGACAACACTGGCGCCCCGGCGGCGGAGCAGGCATGCTGACGCGGTGGACGTGCGAACTGGCATCGATCGACTCGCCGCGGGGGAGGGACCGTCGCTTCGCTCCTCTCCGGTGGCGCTGTTGTGTCATCCCGCATCTGTGAGTCGGGACCTCGTGCCGACGCAAAAGATCCTGGCTCGCACGGGGGCGCGGATCGTCAGTCTGCTCGGGCCAGAGCACGGGATTGATGCAGCGGCACAGGACATGGAGGGGGTGGGAGACGACGTCGCGACGGCAGACGAGGGACCCCCGGTCTACTCGCTCTATGGAGAGACGTTTGACAGCCTTCGCCCGACGCAGGCCATGTTTCACGATGCCGAGTGGCTCGTGGTCGATCTGCAGGACGTGGGCGCTCGCTACTACACCTATGTGTGGACCGCGCTGATGGCGGTAGAGGAGGCCTTGAAGGCCCAGCGCAAGGTGCTGATCTTGGATCGGCCGAACCCCCTCGGCGGCACAGATTCCGGGGTGGAAGGGGGCGCGATTCAGGCCGGGCAAGAGAGCTTTGTTGGATATCATAACGTCGCAGTTCGGCACGGGATGACCCTCGCCGAAATCGTGACGATGGCGCTGGCCGAGCGCGGCGTTCGCGTCGGGGATGCGCTCACGGTGCTGGAGTGTGCGGGGTGGCGCCGGGACGCGCTCTTTTCCGAGACAGGGCTGCCGTGGGTTTTGCCGTCACCGAATATGCCGACCCTGGAGACGGCGCTGGTATACCCAGGCCAGTGCCTCTGGGAGGGGACCAACGTGTCGGAGGGGCGAGGGACGACACGACCCTTTGAGTTTTTTGGGGCGCCATTTATTGACGGTGAGGCGCTGCTCGGGGCGCTAGAACCGGAGGATTTTCCCGGGCTCGCCCTTCGCACAGCGCAGTTTAAACCGACCTTTCAAAAACACGGCGGCGAATCTTGTGGTGGACTTCAGCTTCACGTGCGCGCTGCTCATGAGGTGCGCAGTCTCAAAAGCACCTGGGCGCTGTTGGCGGAGTGTTGGAGACGATGGCCAGATTCTTGTCGTTGGCGCACAGAGCGGTACGAGTTTGTGGAGGACCGCCCGGCCATCGATTTGCTCGCTGGGGGCGCGTGGCTTCGGGAAATGGTGGAAGCGGGCGCCCGCGTGGCAGAGCTTGAGGCGAGCCAGGTAGAGGGGCGTGCAAGCTTCATCGCACGTCGAGCCCCATTTTTGCGCTACGCCTAGGGACGGCGCCCGTTGACCTTCGGTACCAGTGTCGTTATTCCCCCGAGGCAAGGCATGCATGAGTCACTCGCGTGAAGAACAAGACGCTGAAGAGCGCAAGGCGGTCCTCGAGTTTCGGAGGCTGCTGATTTCGTTCGTCATGAGTTTCTCGCTGTTGTTCGTGGCGGTGTACGCAACGCTCCAGACTTTTAGTGAAGAGGTGAGCGCGGCGAGTGAATGGTTTGTGCAGGCGCTCGGGGGACTCGGGATCGGGATCGGGTACTTTTTGCCGGACGCGTTCACGCTGCCCATTCCCAACGATGCGTTCGCGCTGGTGGGCCGGGTCGGCGGGATGAGTTTCGAGGCTGTCGTGGCTTGGGGCACGGCCGGCAGCATCGTGGGAGGAAGTGTCGGATGGGGCATCGGCAAGTACCTCGTGGGGCGCATTGGGCGGCTGCAGCGGTACTTCAATCGCGTCGGGGCACGGATGATGGAGCGTTTTCAGCGCGGCGGCGCGTGGATATTGTTTGCGGCTGCGCTGACGCCGTTGCCGTACAGCGTCGCCTGCTGGGCCGCCGGCGCCATCGGAATGTCTTATACGCGCTTTGTGCTGATCTCGCTGGTTCGGGTCTTCCGCGTAGCGGGATATCTGTGGGTGCTTGAGCAGGGGCTCGGCCCGCTCGGGCCCTGAACGCCTCGCCTCGGCAAGCACGACACCTCAGGCTAGTTGTCGTCGTCGTCCGGAAGCAATGTCTTGTCGAAGCCGGCCGGCAAGAGCGACGCGACCGTCGAGTCGATGCGCTCTGTCGTGAGGCATCCGCTGATCACCCTGGCTGACGGGGCTAGCTCGTGCATGACCTGTCGGCACGCTCCGCACGGAGAGGTGGGTCTCGGCGTCTTGGTCCAGACGGCGACAGCGAGGAAGGAGTCGAGCGTTGCGCCGTGGGTGACGGCGTGGGTCAAGGCGACCCGTTCGGCGCAAAGACCCTCCGGATAGCTCGCGTTCTCCACATTGGCGCCTGTCCAAACCCGACCGCTGGTATCGAGCAAGGCCGCCCCGACCGGAAAACGGCTGTACGGGCAATGAGCAGCGTCTGAGGCGGAGCGGGCGGTGTCGACGAGCGCATCAATTTGTTCTTTTGTGAGGGGCATCGTGGCGTCGTTACAGTTCCATGGGGTCAAGGTACGCGACGGGGTCAGGAGCCTGAGATCCCTCGTCGGAAGGTTCGAGGAGGAGATGCGTCTTCAGCTGCAGCGAATGGGCGGCGTCTTCTGTGATGCGCCGAAGTAAGGCCAAGGACAGGGAGGGGTCCTTGGAGGCGCGCACCTGAAAATCGGCGCGGCTGATGAACGCGACGCGAACGTCCCCGTTTGCTCGCACGGACGCCGGGTGAACGTAGCCGACGCACAGCGCGAGCGCTCCCACGGTCGCTCCGCGCTCGAGCGCCATGAGGTCTTCACCGTCGTGAGACACGATCAGTTCACCCTCAAGCAGCACATACATCCCGTCCGCGTCGTCAAAGGCGTCGAACAGCGGTTGTTCATCGTGAAGGGAGTAGGGCACGGACATCGCCATCAGCCGCATGAGTTGTCCGCTGGTGAGGTTCTCAAACAGCGCGGACGCGCGAAGAACCTCCAGGGCGTTGTCGGTGGTGTCGTCGTCGCGCCCGCCCTCGACGGCGACGATCAACGCGGTGATGTTGTCTTTGCCTCCACGGTCGTTCGCCAGCGCCACAAGTTTGTCCGCGAGGGTTCGCGCGTCTCGGTCGACAAGGAGCGTCACCAGCTCCGCCTCCTCCGTGTATTCGTGGAGCCCGTCGCTGCACATTAAAATGGTGTCCCCCGGGACAATCTCAAAATCGAGGGTGTCTACGTCCACCATGGGCTCTGGTCCGACCGCGCGAGCGAGCGCATTTTTAAAGCGCGCGAAGGGGCTGTCGGAGAAGTTCTCCTTGGTCACCCGACCCTGTCGTAAGAGCTCGTTGAGGATGCTGTGGTCGTCCGTCAATTGATAGACGACCCCGTGGCGGTGGAGGTAGATGCGACTGTCGCCGACGTAGGCCAGATATCCGTGCCCCTCATGAATGAGCAGCGCGACGACGGTGGTCCCCATGCCGCTCTTGAGCGGGTTCTCCTTCGCGACGGCTTGGATGGCGTCGTTGGCGGCATGGACGCTGTACTCCAACATCTTCCCCACCTCGAGGTGCGCGCTCGTGGAGTCGCTGAGTGTGTCGAGAAGGTCGAACTCCCGCTGCACCACCGCGCGGATCGTGTGAATCGCCAAGGCGCTGGCGGTGGCGCCGTCGGCGTGGCCACCCATCCCGTCGGCGACGACGAACAATTTGATCGCCCCGTCGATGAGGTAGCTGTCCTCGTTGTTCGCGCGCTTCTTCCCGATGTCCGTGCTTGCCCAGTACGCGATGTCCATGGACCACCTCCGTGCTGCGAGCAGTGTAGTGCAATCGGAGCACCATGTCGCGCGGTCACGGGAGTGCGACGAGGTAATCCACCGCGAGCGGTCGGCGGAGGGCATCCCGTGCCGCCTCCATATCCCCTGGGGGAATGATGATGCCGTTGATTCGGAGTCCAGGAGGACGCTGGATTCCGGTGGCCTGGGTGACGCAGGCCGCCTCCTCCATCGGCTGGGCGTCGAGTTCTTCAACGAGCGCGCGGAGGCGCGGGGCGCCGCGTCCGATGACCGGCGTAGCGAGGTACCGAACGTACGCCAAAACGCGATCCGACGCCGCAGCTTGGCATGCGCGCCGGCGCAGCAGATTGGCCTCAGGAGTTGAGCCCCACGCATCGATCGTGAGGTCCACAGCACCCAGCGATCGCGCGCGGAGACCAAGGGCAAACCGAAGGCGCTCGATCCCCTGCTTCGAGCGTTCTCCCGTGAGCGTGACTTCTATGTGGTGGCGCGCGAACGGGTTCGTGAACTCCAAGCTGGAGGGAGCGGCGCTGACACGGGCAGCGTCTTTGGTGCTGGCACCGGACAGCGGCGCATCACGCGGACGGACGCGCAGCTCTCGCAATCGTTGACGGACGCGATCGAGGTTCTGACCGAGTCGCGTTAACTCCACGTCCACGCTCGCTGCGGTGACGACCCCATCTTCGCTCCCGATGACCGCAACGGGGAGGAGGCTGGCGGCGTCAGTGAGCTCCGTGGGTTGGCCCAAGAGATCGAGTTGCAGCTGCTTTAGATGAGCGATCATGCGCTGTCTTGCGCACCGCATGGAGGCGCCGCCAGGGGTGATCACTGCGACGTCTACGCCGAGAGTTCGCGCGAGTTTCTCTCGGCGCGAGGGGTCCTCGAGGTGCGCGACGAGCAGCGCGGGAGGTCGATCTTGCGCCCATTGCAGCGCTGACTCGGCGTGACCGTTGGCGGCGAGCGAGACGACCGCCTCGGTCAGGAGCATCCGCGGCACGTCGCGGTCGAGTGGACGAGGTACGGGGTTTAAACGAACGGAGAGCCACTGGGTGCGCGAGGCGACGAGCGCTCGGGCTGCGCGGGGGATGACCGATGCGCCCGGGCTCATGGGATCGAAGTACAGATCGAGGGTCACGACAGGGACCTCGGCGCCCACAGACATCCGCGATGGGTCGCACGACAACGGATCGATCACCGCGTACGCGGGGGCAGGGACGGAGGCCGCCGAACCGACGGCCAGCGACAGCCACACGAGCGTGTGCCGATAGGATCGCATGCAAGATCGTCGCGAGGACCGCCTCGGATTGCAAGCCCTTCCCAACGGGCGTGGGAAAGGGCAAAGTACGGGCATGCGCGGCGCGTCGCCAATGTTGTTCGCTGTGGTGGTCGCCGGGTGCGGCCCACAGCACAATACCTTTCCTGAACTCCCCGCGCCGATATCCTGGGAGTCCAGGAGAGGGAGCGTGACGAAACCGTGCGGCCCCTTGGTGGTCGCGCATGGCGGGCAGGGATCTCCGGCGATTCGCTCGGCTGCCGTGGCGGCCGCGGTCACGCAGGCGTGGGCGGTGCTCGAGTCGGGAGGCGACGCGAAAAAGTCGGTGATCGCGGGGACGGTGGTCATGGAAGACGACGCGGGGTTCAACGCGGGGACCGGTGCGAATGTGCGGCTCGACGGACGCACGGTGGAGTGCGACGCGGCGATCATGGACTGGACCGGGGACTTTGGGGCGGTCGCCGGTGTCCAAGGCTTTAAGAATCCGGTCTTAATTGCGGATGCCGTCGCCTCATCTGAGCATCTGCTGCTCGCCGGCGAGGGTGGACGCGCTCTAGGTGAACGGATGGGGCTTGAGGCAGGCGCAGAGGCGAGTGACCGCGCACGGTCCAAGCTCGCGCGCGCGGTCGCGGCGCAAGGGGACCCTCCGGAGTTCTGGGAGCAGCTTTGGAATTTCGAGCGGCCGTACGAGGAGGCGCTCGGGCTGGCGCTTGAGGCTGCTCCTCGCGATGAGCAGGGCGTAACGACCAAAGACACTGTCGGCGTGATCGCCCGCGATGGGGACGGGCGGTACGCCGCGGCGTTGTCGACGGGCGGGACAGCCACGGCGCTCCGTGGCCGGGTCGGCGATGTTCCACAATATGGGCAGGGGTTGTTCGCGGGCCCGTGCGGGGCCGTCGCTGCCACGGGCAAAGGGGAGGCGATTATTCGTGAGCACGTGGCGGCCGAGGTCTATGCGTTGCTTTGCGCGGGGATCCACCCAGACGAGTCTATTCGTCGCGCGACCTGGAATATTGGCGTGAGCGAGGGGGTCGGCGTTGTGGCGATGTCGAAGCGCGGCTATGGTGCACGGGCCACGTCGCAGATGGCTTGGGCCGCCCGCTCCGACGCGGGCGCGGTCCAGGCGGATCGGTTGATCGAGCGGGATCGCGGGAGATGGACGGCGCGATGAACCTGGGTGTTGGGTGGGCTGCTCGAGTGATGAGCTGGGGCGTTTGTGTCGCCGCCCTCATGTCGTCGGGGTCCGCGTTGGCGTCGCCCGCGGAGGAGACTGAGGCGGTCGCGGAGGTCGCCCCGGAGCCCAGTGAAGCGGCGGGAGCTAAGACGCCCCCGCGCGTGGACGGGCAGACCATTCAGACCTCCGTTCTCGCAGACGACGTGTCACCCTCTTCATGGGGTCCCCCGCCGGATCCGCTACTCGCCGATGAAGAGGTTCCAGACTGGCCCTCGTCGCGCGTGCGCTCGCGGCGAGAGGCGCTGGTATCAGACCCTCAAGATGAGCCCGTCGCGGGGGCCAACGAGTTCCTTGGTGATCCCGTCGAGGATCGGACGCTCACTGCTCGGCGTGCGCAAGTGTGGGTTCGCGCGGGCGTCGTCGGCGTCGTCGCTGGCAGCGTTTTGATCGCGGGGGGTCTCGCCATGAGATTCTCGAATAGTTGCGCGTTTGGTGCCGGGAACAATTGTTTTACGGACGCCCGCAACCGCGCTGCGGCGACCATGGGGGTCCCCGGGGGCTTGATGCTCGGTGGTGGTGTCGCGATGATTCTCGTGGGGGAGACGCAGCGCAAGCGTCTCCGCGTAACGCCCACGGTGTCGCGAACGGTCGTGGGGACCTCCATCCATCTCCGATTTTAGGGCGCGGGCGTGTCGGCCGGAGGCTCCGCGCTATTTCCAGCGTTGGGTTGCAGCCCGGTTCGTCGCCCCGCGCGCTCAGGATCCACAAACGGCATGCACGGGTCGCTGGCTCGACTTTCGGGCGCGCTTCGGCGCTTGCGGGCGGGGTTGCGTGCTCGAACGGCGAGCGCGATGGCCGTGCCGGTGGCCGCCGCTCCGAGGATGGCGGCGCTGTAGCCGAGGCCCGCGCGAGTGCGCTGGGAGGCCCTGGTGGCCGCGGCTCCGATGGCAAGACCAGCGCTGAGGGCGGCAAGACTCCCCGCGCTCGTCGCCATCGCGGCGACATACTTGCGTTCGATCGGCACGAGGAGCTCTTCGAGCCTTTCGAACCCCAACATACGTTCGGCGCCGGCCTCTCCGGTGACAGCGAGTTCAACCTGGCCCACGCGAATGGCGTGCGGGCCCGGCGGTAGGGCCATCTGGTACTTTCCCGGTGCGGACTCAGGGATGCGAACACCGTCGATACACACGAGGGTGGAAGGTGCGGCTTGGAGGCGGAGCATGAAGGTCCGAGCGGCGAGGCTCTGCAACTCTTTTTTCGCGAGCTTGAGCGCCCGGGGTTCCTCACGGAACCGCTCGCTCGCTTGGGTGAGGACCCACCAAGCGCCCGTGAGGTCTCCAAGCTGCTCCAACGAGAGCGCTAGGTTGATCATGGTGTTGGGGTGGGAGACGAGCGCGTTCGCTCCCGCAAATGCCTCGGCAGCGGTGGCGTAGTCCTTCGCCTCGAAGGCCTCGACAGCCTCGCTGAAACGCGCAGACGCTCGCTCTCGTACGGGCGGCGGGGCTTGAACTGCGTGGTTCCCCGCAGAGGCGAGCGACATCGCCACAACGACGGCGCCGAGGACTCCGGTCATTCGTACGGATTAACTTTCAACGTTGGCGCGCGAGGTGTCCGTGGCTTTCGACGCGTGCTGCGTTTTTTAGATCCCCCACGGCGCCGCGTCTCCGTGGCCTCCGCGGGTGCCTCTTCAAGGCCGGGGCTGGTGTTGGAGTCCTCAACGCCCACCTCTTCGAGGGGCTCGCCCTCTCCCGAGGCAGCGGAGGTCGACGTCTCCTCCGCGGAAGCGCCAGGGGGCGGAGCGTTCGAGACTGCTCCTGCTTGCTGCGATCCGGGGTCACTTGTGCCTACATTTCGGATCCTCTTGACGTCCCCTGGGGCAGCGGTCATATCGGAGGTTTGCGGCCCCTCCGTGCCGGACGATTCGCGGATGTTGGCGCGCTTGCTGGTGAGGGTGACCGTGGAGAGTCCGGCGATGGCGAGGACACCGACGAGGGCGAGCGCGGTGTACAACGGGCGGGTGCGCCGCAAGGGCGCGTAGATTGCGGGCGGGAGTTCGTCGAGGCGTTCCCCGGTGCCGTACGCTTTTTGAGTGTCTTCAGCCCGTCCCGCGATCCGCGAGCGGATTTTTTGTTCTGCGACGCCGGTCTCATGAATGCCCACCTCAAGATCCGTCGCGAGCGCGGCCGCATCTTGGTAGCGGTCCGCGGGTGAGGCGTGGAGGCAGCCCAATATTACATCTGTGATCCATCGTGGCGACTGGTTGGCGTCGAGCAGTCCGCGGAGCCGTTCGTTGTCACACGCGCGCAGGTTCGCGAGTGTGTCGGGGGTGTGCTCGTCTCCGAAGGGCGGTGCCCCGGTCATCAGCTCGAAGAGCACGGCTCCGAGACTGAAGATGTCACTGCGGGGGTCGAGTCGACCAAGGCGGGTCTGCTCTGGGCTCATGTAGGGGAGCTTGCCGACCAGGACGCCTGTCTGGGTGTGTCCCATGCGGTCGCGGGCGGCGGCCAGTCCAAGGTCGATGAGCACGGTCCGTCCACCCTTGTCGAGCATCAGGTTGTGTGGGCTGATGTCCCGGTGGACGACCTCGAGTGAGCGGCCGTCGTCATCGAGCAGCGCGTGCAGAGCTGCGAGGCCTCGAGCCGCATCTGCGATCACGCGCGCGGCCTCCTCGGCAGGCATAACCATCGGCGTGTGAGAGAAGTTTTGCGCCTGGCGAATGGTGACGCCGTCGATGAGCTCAAGCACCAAAAAGTGGTAGCCGCGGGCGGCGTCGATATCGACGACAGCGCACACGTTGGGATGGTGAATCCTCGAGGCGACGCTCGCTTCATCCACCAGGCGAGCCATGAATCCATCGATGGAAGAGAGGTGGGGGTGGATGACTTTCAACGCGACATCACGCTTGAATCCCCCGCGGCCGCGTTTTCGGGCCCGGTAGACCGTGGCCATGCCGCCGCTCGCGATTCTCCGCACGACGTCATATCGTCCGAGGCGGAACGCGCGTCGCTGAAAGGAAAGCGTCATTGGCGGGGGCAGTGTAGCAGAAAAAGCGTGAAACACGCCGTTCTGCGGACAAATTGGCGTCAATCACGGTTTGGCGATACCGTGCCGCAGGCGCGATGCGACAGGCTGATGCGGACACCTCGACGATCCGAACCGCGAGGCACGAGGCCCGCTGGGCTCGGGTCTTGGCCCGCATTTTCGCGGCCCTGGGAGGACGCGTTGTGCTTGATGCGCAGGCTGAAAACAGCGTCCGACTTGTGAACCCACACGGTCTTCATCTGTGGACCCACCGCGTGGAGGTGGAAGGGGTCGCGAACCTCGCCCATGAGATTGGCCACCTCTTGTTCGCCGATCGCCTCGATGACGATCACGGCCTCGACTACTCGCGGATCCCGTACGACCTCAGCACCGCCTTTGGTCGTGAGGTGCTCGCAGAGGAGCTTGCGTGCTGCGCTCTGAGTTGTTCCATCCTCGCGCAACAACATTTTGAAGAGGGCGCGAGCCTCGACTCCACGACAGTGAGGGCGGCAGTCGACGAGTGGTTTGTCGAACAGATCGAGATTCAGCCGGTGTTTTATCAGTCTAAAATTGATTTGGATTCGTTTCGCCAACTGATCAGCACATTTGTCGCAGTCGAGGGCGGCGCTTTGGTGCGGAAATGTGACTACTTGTACGTAAACCTCTCCGATTGGATGAAGCGAATTGGTGCGCCGCTGGAATGGAAGATTCAAGTGCGGTACGAAGTAACCGAGCTTTGGTCGCTGTATTTGATGAAGGTCGGCATTGTTCGTGTGGAGAGTGACACCGTGAGGAGTTCAACCCCTTGATGGAGATGAGGAGTCGCGAGGCAGTCGCGGCCGGCTTTGCCGTCCTGGATGGGATGCCGCAGGCGATGATGATGGTCTGCGCGCAGACGGGACGCGTCATGCGAGCGAACGCCCAAGCCAGGGAGCGGTGGGCGGTGGGACAGCGCATCGAGCCCGGGGAGTTTGGACTCGCGGAGTGGGAGGCCGCCTCGAAGACCGCGGCGATGTCTCGCTCGGCCGCGGATTCGGGGGGCGGTGCTCCTTCCATGAGGGGGGCGCAGGCGCTCCCGTTTCAGGTGGAGGGGGAGCCCGAGTGTGTGTTCTGTGTGGCCGCTTCGCGGTCTCTGCCGCCGGTGATCGCGGAGAGCCTGGTCGATCGTTTTGTGTTGATGACGACGTTGTATGCCGTGTGCGCGGCGGCGCACAACGACGGTGTCGCCGACCTCGGCGGGGACTCTGAAGGGGAGCACGTCGCGGGACCGATAGCTGGGGAGCTTGCTGCGCTCAAGGAGCTCTTGTCCTGGCCTGTGCCGACAGAGACGACACCACGCGCGGTAGACATGGTCGCGGTGGCGACTGAGATGTGGGACGTGCTGGGGCCTTTGCTGGTGGATGTGGAACTCTCGGTCAAGTGCGACACCGCCTCCCTCGTCATTGGTGGGGACGTTGGGATGTCGCGACAGCTGATCCTCGCGCTCGCGCTCAATGCCTTCATCCGCACTCGGTCGAGCGGCGGACGGCGTATGGTTTTGCAACTTGACGCGGTGGACCCCTATGTGGACCTCGGCGTCTGGGACGAAGGAAATCCGTTGACGGACCAGGAGTTCGCGGTGGTATTCGCCGAGGACCTCTCGGCTGCTGCGCGGTTGGCCCGAACCCCGTTGGATCATGCGCGGAGTCTCGCCTTGGAGATGGGCGGGGACATCTCTCTGGGCTCCCACGAGCGAGAGCCGTCGTTGAACGAGGTGCGGGTGTCGTTCCCTGCGCTTCGCGAGTAGGCAGCGCCTACGGAAGTAGAGATTGATCTCTGGGTGGCGCCCCGCGTACATTGAGCACCATGGACGGAGCCCTCGACGCGTGTGCCCTGCAGAGCCCCCGACATCCGGCGTGGCGCGACGTCGACATCGCGACCTGGAGGGATTGGCGATGGCAGCTGCGCAATCGAGTGACGACCGAGGACGCGCTTGGCGAACTGATCGCGCTCACGGCGTCGGAGCGGCGCGGCATGCGAGGGCGGGCGGCGGCGTTTCCAACCGCGGTGACGCCGTATTACCTCTCGTTGTTTGGGGACCCCCAGTGTCCGGTGCGGCGCCAGGCCGTGCCGCTCGCCGCCGAGCTTGAGACCGAGCCATGGGATATGCGAGATCCGCTCGCGGAAGAAGAGCACAGCCCCGTCCCGATCCTGTCGCACCGATACCCTGATAGGGCGCTCATGTACGTCAGCCACTCGTGTCCTGTGTACTGCCGGCACTGCACGCGGCAGCGAAAGGTGGGGGACGCCAACTCGGCCCCTGGCGCCGCTGAGTTGGACGCGGCCATCGAGTATCTGCGGGCGACGCCGCAAATTTCAGACGTACTGCTGTCGGGAGGCGACCCGCTGAGCCTCTCGGACACGAAGCTCACGGGCATCGTCGAGAGGGTCCGGTCGGTGCGCTCGGTGGAGGTCATTAGGCTCTGCACGCGGAACCCGGTGACGCTGCCGTTTCGAATTACGGAGGCCTTGCTCGAGGGTCTGCGGGCCTTTCATCCGATCTATGTGAGCACCCACTTTAACCATCCTAACGAGTGCACGCCTGAAGCGGGACGCGCGCTCGATCGGTTGGCCGACGCGGGCTTCAACGTTGGGAATCAGATGGTGCTGCTCGCGGGGATCAACGATGACGCCTCAGTGGTCGAGCGGTTGAATCGTTGGCTCGTGCGCCACCGCTGTCGGCCGTACTATATGTTCCAGTGCGATCCCGTGGGCGGGACCGCTCATCTTCGAACTCCCATCACCACGGGCCTTGAGATTTTGGATGCGCTTCGCGGCCGCTTGAGTGGACTCGCGATTCCACAGTTTGCGATCGATCTGCCCGGCGGAGGAGGGAAAGTGACGCTGTCACCTGACAGGGTCGTTCGAATCGACGAGAATCATTGGACTTTTCGCGACTACCGTGGGCGCGAATTCACGTATGTAGATCGGCCGCGTCATCGTCTGGCTGTCCACTCGTAAAGGCTTCCCTGCGGACACCTTGTGGTGAACCAAGAGGCGCGGGCTCCGCGCATTGCGAGAAGTGCGCATGCCAGCATCTCGGACTCTCGGGCGGTTGGTTGCATACTTGGGGTGCGCCTGCGTCGGATGACCGGGACCGACTTCATGAGACGACGTTTTAGCCCAGCCTTTGCTCGATGCGCCCTGAGCGCTTTGCTCTTGCTTTCGCCCATGGCCGCAGCGGCGGGTTCACAGGCCACTGGCATCGTGATCTTAAAAGAGCACGCCGTGGGAGGCACGGCCCAAGCCCAGGCCTTCGTGGATCGACTCATGGCGCGAGTGGAGAAGATCGCGAACCTCAAGGGCCTTCGGGGCGTCTTTTATACCAGCCGCTCGCGGGCGGTGAAGTGGATCGAGGCGGAGCAGCCCGGCTTCGGGATTGTCTCGCTCGCCGCGTTTTTGGACCTCCGTGACCGTTACGGGCTCTCTGTCATCGGCAAGGCCGTGGTGGCGCAGGCAGGGGGACGCCAGTATTTCATGGTCTCGTCATCGGCTGAATCGCTCGACGCATGCAAGGGCAGCACCTTGGCATCGGACCATCTTGACGATGTCCGTTTCGTCGAGAAGATCGTCGCCAAAGGGGACTTTAAAGTGGCCGATTTTACGCAGGTGCCCTCGCGCAGACCGGTACAGACCCTCAAGAAAGTCCTCTCGGGAGAGGCCAACTGCGGCCTGATTGATGACGCCCAGCTCGCCTATCTCAAGCGCCTGGACGGCGGCGACGGGCTGCGGCAGGTGTGGAAATCGAAGGAACTCCCGCCGATGGTTGTGGTGGCGTTCGCGCCTGCCAACGCGAAGACGCGCGCCCGATTTAAGAAGGGGCTCTCCAAAATCTGCGCGGGAGGGGGCGAGGCGACCTGCAAAGAGGCGGGGATTTCGTCGCTTGCGCCGGCGAGTGACTCGGATTACGCCGCGCTCTTCCGGAGTTACTGAGCGTCGCATTCGTGATAGCGTCACGTGGTGCGGCGCCACCTACCGCTGGTGTTGATCTCGTTCCTGCTCGCCGGGTGCTTCGCGACGCAGCGAGTCGATTCGACTTTAAAGAGCGCCGTCGCGAATCAGGATGCGACCGAACTAGCAGACGCGCTCGAACAGCTCATCGAAGATGGTCGTGACACACGATCCGATAGGGAGTACGCGCACTATAAGATTCAGGCGTGGCGCGATGGCACCGCGGCCTACAGCTTCGCCCGAGCGTTGATCGCCGCGCGACTCGCTGAGCAACGCGGGGTCACGGGACTCGAGCAGGTCAAAGAGGCTGAGCGGTATGCACTTCGTAGCATCTCTATCTCGCCGACGTTCTCGGATGGCGCGGCGCGGCGGCTGCTCGGCTCTCTGTATGTGATGGCCGGACAGTACACGCGACAAGGTGACTCCGAGGCTGGACTCGCGATGCTTGAGGACCTGGCCGCACAATTCCCTGACAGCGTGCGCAACCATCTCCGTTTGGCGGAGGCGTATATCGTCCTGGGTGATGTGGATTCTTCCATCGAACCGTTGTGCCAGGCGCGCGGAGGAGAGGAGTCGCTCAAGGGGTCGGAGCGCGATTTGCTGGTTCGTCTCGTCGCAGACGCGGGAGGCGAGGCGTCGTTGAGTTGCGGGGGGTGACAGCGATGAAGGACGGTCGCGGACGAATCGCACGGGCGATGTGCCGAACCGTCCTGGCCGTGCTGTGCATGAGCCTCGTCGGGTGCGCGCATCACCGGGTGCGTCGATTGCTGCGGGAGGGGGAGTTCGAAGAGGGGATCGTGGCGGCAACGGAGGCGCGTCGGCCCGTGCGTGGGGCGACGGCGCGAGCGCTGGCCGCCGCCCAGGTGGAGCTGTCGCAGTGGCGCGAGGCGCGAGCGCTGTTGCAGGCGGATTTTCGACGCGGTGGCGACGTGAAATCTCTTCACGCGCTCGCGAGTCTTGAGTCCTCGCTTGGGCTTGACGGGATCGCTGCGCTCCGCTGGAGTCGCTTGGCCCAGCTCGCACCACGGCTGGTGGCGAACGACGAAGACGCTTGTCGAATCCTGCTGGCTCGAGGTGCGGCGCGGCAACGCTGGAGCGAGTTCGCCGCAGCGGACAGAGATCTTGAACTCGTCGAGGCCCTGTGCCGTGAGGGGGCGTTGCGTCGCCTCGCGGCGGAGGCCACGGCGAGGCGAGCGAAGGGCTACGGCGCTGCCGTGCGAGATGTGGTCCGTCGCCACGCGCCCGTTCGTTGCGAGCCGGAGGCGTGTCGAGCCTGGGGAGGTGTGGTCGCGGGCGACTCCGCCGAGCCCGATGAGGAGAGAGCGGGTGCTGCCGCGAGGTACGTCGCTCACGCGACTCGCGAGTTTCAAGGGCGCGGCGGCGTCATTCCGGAGCGTGACGAAGAGGTGCTCGCCCGATTGGGGCACACCTCGCGAACAGAGCTCGACGCCGCGCTCCGAGATGTACGTGACGATGTCGCGGCGTACGTTCGGCTACGAGTATCGAGGGTGTGGTCGGACGCGACGTTAGCTCCAGCGGAGCGACGGGCGATGATGCTGCGCATGGAGGCTGCGGGCGCGGGAGGAGCGAACGGCTGGATGTTGCGGTGGCTCGAAGGCGACTTCACCTTCGCGGAGTTCGACGTGACATCGCGGCTGCGAGGGATGCTGGCGGCATCAGCTTCTGCGGACGATGATGGGCCCGGGTCCGCCGGCGCGGATTTTGAGGGGTCCCGTGAGGGGCATTGGGCGCAAGCGGTCCCGGTCGAGGAGGGGAACGTTCGATTGCTGCTCGCGTTGGCTCGCTTGCTCGCGCGAAAAGGCGACAGCCTCTCGTCGCTGCGCCTGAGGGCGTCGGTGATCGCCGCCATCGAGCGCACCGACATCGCGAGTGGAGAGACTCTCATCTACGAGGAGGTGTTGGCGGTCCTCGCGGAGGGACGCCCCTGGTCGGCCCTCGCGCTCTCGTCGTTGATGGCGTCGACGCAAGCGCGGCACAAGGTGGCGCGCGCCGCTTGGTCGTGGATAGGACTGAGCCAGGCCCTGTGCGATGGCCAGTGCGGCGAGGCGGAGGATCGTGAGGTTGTGACTTCGTTCGTGACGGCCGCGGAGCTAGCCGAGCTCGACGGGTGGATACTCAACGTAGAGCGCGGTCGCGATCTGACGCGGGATGATGACCATACGGGGTGCGGGCTCGCGTGGCGAGAGCTGGCGTCCGACAGCGAGTGGGCGAGGCTCGTGCGTCACTCCGTCACGGGTGATGGGGCCGACGATGCAGCGAGTCTCGCGACGGCGTCGGAGGTGCAGCCGCTGCTCGGGTGCCGGACTCGATTGCTGGTGGAGCGTTTGGGGGTGATAGGGGCCCGCGACGTGCTCGAGGTCTTGGCCGAGCGTCGAGAAGGTGCGGGGGAAGAAGACTCATCGATGGCCGCGGAGTCCGACGCGGTCACGCTCCTCGCGATGGGCGCGGGGCGGCGCGCGATGCAGCGATTTGAGGCGGCGGCGGCGTTGAGTTCGGATCCGCGTGCGGTGTGGGTGCGGGCGTACGTCTCCTCTTCTGTCGGGGGCGCGCGCGAGGTGTCGCTCCGGGCGCTTCGAGAGATCGTCTTGCACTCTCGCCCGGACGAAGCCCGGGTCGCGAGGAGACAGCTAGCGCTCGGGCCATGGAAGGACCTCATGTCGGGGGATGCGGGGCCCTCCCAAGAGACCGACGCGCGGGTGAGGAGCCGCGGCCTCACGTTGGTGTGGGAGATGGGGGCGGGCGGCTCGCGATGGGCCTCCGTGGAGTGGATGATGGCTTCGCTGCTGAGAGTCCCTGGCGCCTCACTCGCCGGTGCGCTCCGCGTCATCGGGGCGCTTCAACAAGTCGTGCCGCTGGAACGCCACGGGTCGTTGATGGATACGGTCTTCGTGGGAACCGCCCGACGCTCGTCGGCGAGCGCGACCATGTCCGAGATTCTCTCCGAATGTGGGGACTCGAGCGAGTCCACACCTGGACGCGATGCGGCGGTTCGCTGCCTTGAGCGAATCCTCGGAGGCACGCGTATGGAGGCGGCGCAGGTGATGGCACGCTTGCTGGAGCGGCTGCCCCTGGAGCAGCGCCGAGCGGTGCTCCTCTGGATGTTGGATGCTCCCGAGGGGTGGGGGGCGAGCGGGGAGGAGCTGTTCCCGAGTCCAGAACTTAATTTGCGATTGGCCCTGGGCTTGCCCATCGGCGGATGGGTGGATCTTGAGGGTCCACTGCTCGACACCACGCTGCTGCGTTGAGTGATGGGTGGTGGATCCCTCGAAGTTGCGGGGGAGAGACAGAGCGCGTACAAGAAGGGATGTTCTCGCCCTCGTCGCTGAGGCGGCAACGCCGCCTGTTCCTCGCGTTGGCAGCGCTGCTCTCCGTGCTCGGCCTGCAGCGGGGGGCCGAGACCCGCTCCGCGACCGCCGTGGCGTCGTACCAACTCATGCGGATCTCGGTGCTCTCGGGGCTCCGCGCCACCATGTACGGCGCCGTTCAACGGCCGGATCCGTTGCGCGTGAAACTGAGAGGCGAGGGAGGTGCCCAGCCGGTCGACGGGGGCTGGCTCGAGGGAGCGGTCGCGAACGATCCGGCGTTTGAGAGCGTTGAGGTTGACGAGCACGCGGTGATGCTCGGTCGTCGCCTCGTCCGAGGCGGGCAGGTCTTCGTTCATCTCACCCTCCGGCGTCGCAATCTCAGCGCTGATGAGTCGTGGGATCTGTCGACACCGACGTCGGTCGGTACGCTGGCGTGGCCGGCGCTGTCGATTCTTGCCCTGGTCGCCGCGGCGCTGGTTGCGACCCGTCGGCGGGGCTCGTGGCTCGCACCTCTCGTCGCGGGGGTGCTGAGCCAAGGATTGTTCTGGACGGGGTCCGCGGTCGTCGCGATGTCGGGCGCGGGCGGGGGATCCGTGTTCTCGTCGATGAGAGGGGTAGGACTCGGTGCCTTGGCGGGTGAGCTGAGCGCGGTGGGCACGATGGGTCTGTGGCTCGTGTTGGGGCTCTCGTGCCTCGGAGTGCTCGCGCTTCGATTTGGTTCTCGCGGCTCGTCGCGTCGTCCGGCGTTCGGGAGGCTTTTGGGGTTGACGGCGTGTTGGGGCGGTGGAGCGTTGGCCTGGCTGGATGTGGCGATTCGAACTGGCGCGCTGACTCGGGGGGACGGGGTTTTAGGAGCCATGGCGTGGCTCTCGATTGCGGCGGGAATCGGAGCGTCCCTCGGGCTCGTCGCTCGGTGTGAGGAGTCAACGTAGCGTGCTGGGGCGAGCGCCAGTTCTGTCCGCTTGGGTTCGAGGGGCGGCGTGCGCGTTGTGCCTGGCCGTGGGAGTCGTGGGGTGCGGGCGCCAGCCTCCGGTGCGCGATCGAGGGGAGGGGGCGCCTCCCAACGGAGCGGATCGAGAGGAGGTGAACGTCGCGGGGCAGGGGGGCGCTGCCAGCGACGGCCCGCGCCAACAGCTGCTCGCGCCCGTGGCCTCCGTGGTGTCCACCGAGGCCTGGCTCGATCTTATCTCGCAACGCCCGAGCGCGGTCACAGGCAAAGACGGCCGCATGGTGTTGAACTTTTCCCGAGAAGACGCTCGACGTCATTTTGCTCCGACAGAGTTGCATCGCTGGCGCCCGGGCGTGCTGTCGGCGGAGCGCAGCGCGGGCTCTCTTGGAGAGCATGGCGCCTCAATCTTCGTGCCGCTCGACGGGGCGCGGACCCCCGCCGCGGCCGGCGAGGATGGGCTAGCGCTCGCGTTGACGGTCCGTTCTGAGATCAAGGGGCAGGTGATGACGGTGCTGTGGAACGAGCAGCCTGTGGTCAATCTCCCGGTCGGTGAGAAGTGGCGTCGCAGGACAGTCTCCATCCCCCTCGAGCACGCGACGGCGGGAGAGAATCGTCTGCGACTGCACTTTCGCAAGTCGGGAGATGGGGAACAGAGCACCGCGGACCTCGGAATCCTTGAGGTGGGCACCACGGAGATGATTCGCACGCCGCTCCAAAACACCAACGTGCTCGATGTGCACCCACGTCGCGATGGGGATGTGAACGTTACGCTGGCGGCTGGGGGGAGCCTCTCGTACTACTTTGTGCCGCCCCGGCGGGGACGACTCGTGATTGAAGCCGCTGGAGAAGGCAGCTTGGAGGTGATGGCGAGCACCGATTCGGATCACGAGGACGGGCGCGCTCCCCGACAACTTTCGCAGGCGGCGTTGCGACCAACGGGTCAGCAGCTAGAGGTGGACCTGTCAGGTTATGGTGGCGTCCCGACGCGACTAGAGCTGCGCG
>JBDQGY010000044.1:0-21424 GCA_040265175.1 Nannocystaceae bacterium | reverse complement strand
AGGTCGCATGCTGGGGAGCGGCTTTCGGTTGTTTCGCCCGCCGCGTGCAGGCATCGTTGTTTCGTTGGGCTCGTCAACGGCGACGAAGGTATGGAGCGGGGTGGCTCTCGACGTGGCGGTCTCGGTGGGATTTGTGACGGTGGTCTTCGCCGCGGGCTTTGTGGTCTCGGCGGTGCGCGTGCACGTCCATCACGGCAGGCGAAAGCGTGACGGGCGCGTCTCAAGCGGCACCGGTCACGCCCAGAGTTCACGGTGGAGCGCGGTCGCGATGGCGGTCGTGGGTGCCGCCAGCGTGGGGGTGTTTGCGAGCGCAGCGCGGGCGGCCGTGGCCCCAGCCGCGGGGCTCTTGCCGCTGGTGACGGGGTGGCTCGTGGTGGTCGCAGGCGCGCTAGGCGTCTGGATTGTGGGACGAGGAGCGCTTCGTCATCGGGACCGCGGTCGCCGCGACCGGGCCCATGATCCGCCACGGGGCACGGACTAGGGTAGGATCGAGGCATGCCCCGCTTTGTAGACGTCGCCGTGCCCGTCGCGCTCGACCAGGCGTTTACCTACCGAGCCCCTCCCGCCCTTGAAGACGCGATCGCCCCGGGGATGAGGATTTTGGTGCCATTCGGGCGCCGCGTCTTGGTGGGGGTCGCGCTTAGATGGCGCGGCGACGCTCCCGTAGAGAAGGTCAAGGAGGTGCTCGACGTCCTCGATGACCCGGGGCATCCGGCGTTGCTCCCCTCCATCCTTGAGTTGTGTGCGTGGATCAGCGACTACTACCTCTCGCCCATCGGCGAGGTGTGTCGTTTGGCGCTCCCGGGGTTACTCGCGGCGGGCGACGCTCGCATCGCAAACGCTACCGACGCTGGTTTGCGATGGATCGAGGGAGAGGGGGCGCCGCTGTTGGCGGGAGTGGGGCAGCACACCGTCCCCCTCTCATCAGGCGCCAAGCGACTCCTAGAGGCGCTCGCAGCGGCGGGTGAAGAGGGGTGCACCATGGGGGCGCTCGCCTCGTTGCGTCCGCCGATCCCCGGACCGCTCGCTCGCCTCGCGGAGCTTGAGGAGGCCGGTCTCGCCGTGTCGCGCTGGGCGGATGACGCGAGGGGAGAGGCGCGGATGGAGCTGCATCTCCGGGCGAGTGAGTCGGTTCGTGGCGATCGTATGAACGAAGAGGCGCTTCGTGAGGTGCTCGGTCGCAGCAAGAAGCGCCGCGCCTTGCTCGACGTGTTGATGACCCAAGAGGGGGACACCTGGGTCTCGGCGTCGGAACTCCGCGGCGCCTTCCCGCGCTGGAAGAGCCTGCTCGCGCCGCTCCTGGAGGCCGCAATGGTGGAGACCTGTGAACTCCCTCGCAAGTCCGACCCCTTCGATGTGCAAGGAGACGATTCAGCCGAGCCACAGTCGTTGACGGGGGAGCAAACCGATGCGCTGCAGGCGCTGCTCGCGGCGCGCGAGGGAGGATTCGCGACACACCTGCTCCACGGAATCACCGGGAGCGGCAAGACCGAAGTGTACCTCCAGCTGATCGACAAGATCCGTGCGGATGGGGGAGGGGCTATCGTGCTCGTGCCGGAGATCTCGCTGACGCCACAGGTCTCGAGTCGCTTTCGGGCCCGCTTCGGCGATGATGTCGCGGTGCTCCACAGCGGACTCACGCCTCGACAGCGGCTTGACGCGTGGCACGAGATCCGACGGGGCGATCGACGTATCGTGATCGGTGCGCGCTCGGCTGTCTTCGCGCCCGTGCGTGATCTTCAGGTGATCGTCACGGACGAAGAGCACGACGGCTCATTCAAACAAGAAGATGGCGTCCGCTATCACGCCCGGGATGTGGGGATGATTCGCGCGCGTGCCGTGGGAGCGCTCGTGGTGCTGGGCTCGGCGACCCCCTCGCTCGAGAGCTACAAGAAGGCGCATGAGGGAGCGTATGGCCTCTCCGAACTGAAGGAGCGCCCGACACCTCGACCGCTCCCCGACGTGGAGATTCTTCATCTCAAGTCCCACCGGGTGGCGCCAGACTCGCTGCTGTCGGCGCGGCTCAAGTCTGCGCTGCTCGAGACGGTGGAGCGCGGAGAGCAGGCAATTTTGTTTTTGAACAGGCGCGGATTCACCACGATGCTCAGCTGTCATTCGTGCGGGGCGATGCAGCAGTGCCCGGACTGCTCGGCGCCGTCCATGACCTTTCATCAGGGTCGGAACCGGCTCATGTGCCACCTGTGCGGATACGTCCACGGCGCGCCCACTCACTGCCTCGCGTGTAAAAAACCGACATTGGACCACGGGGCCGCCGGGACAGAGCGGGTTGAGCAGTCGCTCGAACAAGAACTCGAAGGGGTTCGCATTGCGCGGCTCGATCGCGACACGGGACGCGGGCGCCGCCTCCTCACGACGCTCGAGCGGTTTCGGGCGCGGGAGGCCGATGTGCTCGTGGGGACGCAGATGCTCTCCAAGGGCCACGACTTCCCCGGTGTGACGTTGGTGGGTATCTTGCGCGGAGATCACGGTCTCTCTCTTCCTGATCTTCGCGCTTCCGAGCGGGTGTTCCAGCTCCTCACACAAGTCTCGGGTCGGGCAGGTCGTGGCGACCGACCGGGCCGGGTCATCGTCCAGACGTGGCTGGTAGATCACCCCGCCATCGCGCACGCGGCCAACCACGATTTTGAGGCGTTCGCGCAGGACGAACTCGAACGCCGCGAGGCGCTCGGCAACCCGCCCTTTGGACACCTCGCGCTGGTTCGGGTGACAGGACTCGACGCTGGCGAGGTGCGCGATCGGATTGAGGGGCTCGCGCGTCATTGTCGCGAGGACGCCAGCCGCGCGTCTGTGAATGAGGAGGGCGCCCCTCGGATCTTGGTGCTCGGACCCGTCGCCGCTCCGATCGAGCGCCTGAATCGTAAGTATCGCTGGCAGCTGTTGCTGCGCGCGGATGATCGGCCAGCCTTGCGCTGGCTGCTTGGCCGCGTGCGCTCGGCCCTCGGAGCACGGGGATCTGGACCGCGCGCGACCGTGGCCACTGTCGACGTCGATCCGCACTCCATGATGTAGGTTCGCGAGGCGAATGGTGCCCGCGCGGGGCGAAAAAGAGTATCATGGAGCGGCGTTGCCACCCGAAGTACTCATCGTCGGCGATGCCTCCAATCAGCGCAGCCTCATTCGTGCGGTGAAGGAGGCCAGCTATGAGGTCACCCTCTGCGCAGCCGTAGAGTTGGAAGACCGCATGGCGAGCCCCCCGCCGCCGGAGGTGGCGATGTTGTGTGTGTCCGATCTGCAGGTGGATCGTGTGCTGGGCCGACTTCGCAGGACCCGAATCGGGGCGGCGATGCCAGTGATCTTGTGCGGGTCCTACGACGCACAGGTGCCGACCATGGACGACGCCATCGACCTCGGTGCAGATTTCTTTTTAGAAGAGCCGATAGACCCGGTGGTGCTCAAGGAGGCGTTGGACCAGCTCGCGGGTCCGGCAGATCTGACGGCTCCGGCGCATGAGGTCGACGCGGGATCGCGCGGCGTCGAGCAAGACGGGGAGGACATCGGGCGATACGCGGATCCGCCGGGGGGAGCAGAGGCGATCGACGAGTCGCTGCTCGATGCTGCCTTCTCTGACAGCTTCGAGCCGGACGCGTCTGCAGAGGACGGGGCGGAGGCGCCTCGCTTCGATGAACATCCTAGCGCGGCAGAGTTTCAGCTCAATCTCGAAGACGAAGAAGGCGAGGAGCCGCCGGCGGAGTCCTCTCGGGAGGTGTGGTCGGACGCGTCCGCCAGCCGTCCGAACCGGGACGCGTCCAGGACGCAACTCGAGGAGGAACGCCCTCGCCGTCGCGCGCACGCGCCAGAGCGCGGGAGTCTCGCGCAGACCTGCGTCCCCGAGCTGCTTTGGGGCCTGTATCGCTCGCACGGGACGGCGCGCCTCCAGTTTGAGCGGGGCGACGTGGTCAAGGATATTTGGGTTGTACGTGGCCATCCACGATTCGCGACAAGCAATCAACCTTCAGATCGTCTCATTGAGCTTTTGGGTCGGCGCTCATTAATTCCAGCGGAGAAACTGGAGACGGCCCGAACCCTTGTCGGTCGCGATGAGCGGCGCGCGGGCGAGGTGCTGGTGGAGTCCGGATTCCTCAAGGAGGAGGAGTTTGAGTCGCTCTTGTCGGAGCATCTTGTCGCCATCGTCTGGTCGGTCCTGGGATGGACGGACGGGCAATTTGAGATATTTCATGGAGAGGAGGCCGATGAGCCCACCCAGATCAAGCCCTCCATCGCGCCGCTGCTCATTGAAGGGCTCGCGTACTATACGGACCGACGTGACCTAGAGCGGTGGCTTGGATCCATGGGGCAGCGCACCGCGCTTGGGGATCGGCTGCAAGCACCTCAAGGATTTGATCAGGTTGCGGCGGAGCTTGGTCTCACCGGCATGCACGTCGCGTGGATGCGTCGGCTCGGCGGGAGTGACAGCCTCGCGACGATGTCGGCGAGGGCCCACGACGGCCAGGGCCTGCTCGCCCTGGTGTACGTGTTGGCGCTGGATGGGCTGATCTCGGTCACGACGGTCCGAGCCGACCGGCGAGGGCATCGCTCCTCGGAGCACATCGACGAAGACCGAATCGCGGCGAGGATGCGCCTCGTTCGAGATGGTAACTACTTCGCGTTGCTTGGCCTCGGCGCCGACGCGCGACCGATGGAGGTGCGACGCGCATTCCACGAACTGTCGCAGACCTTTCAGCCTTCGGCTATTGAGCCAGCGGTGCGAAGCCGGCGCGCAGATGAACTCGTTGAACTTCGCGAGGCGCTGGCGGAGGCGATGGAGGTGCTCTCGGATGAGGTGCTCCGCAGCGCCTACCTCGCTCACTTTGAGCCGGAGCCCGAGGCGCTCGGAGAGCCGCCCGATGAGACCTCATCGTCACCGGAGTAGGTCGGCGCGCGCGGTCAGCTGATGGGGCGCGTGAGCAGTCTCTGCGGATGCATTCGTTGGGGAGGGACGACGCCCCGACGAGACCTCGGTGCGTCGGCGCGCGTAGGAATCTGCTAGAAGGTAGCATGTCGCGGATCTCGGCCGTCTTTATGGGCTCCCCAGACTTCGCCGTGCCTTGTTTGGAGGCGACGGCGGCTTGCTGCGATCTGCGGGCGGTGGTCACTCAGCCCGATCGTCCCGCCGGGCGCGGAAGAAAACTGGTCGCGCCCGCGGTGAAGCTCGCCGCGAACGAGATGGGCGTGCCCGTCTGGCAACCGACGAAGGTACGCGACGGCACGCTCGCGGCGCGGCTTGGAGACCTCGCGGTGGACGTGATCGTGGTCGTTGCCTATGGGCGCATCTTGCCGCTAGAGGTGCTGTCGGCGGCTGCGTACGGGTGCATCAATGTGCATGGGTCCCTGCTCCCGCGTTGGCGAGGGGCGGCGCCGATCCAGCGGGCGGTCCTCGCGGGCGACACGGTCACCGGGATCTCCATCATGCAGATGGACGAGGGCTGCGACACGGGACCGGTCTTCGAGAAGACGGAGACCGAGATCCTGCCGTTTGAGACGTCGGGAGCGCTCTTTGAGCGCCTCTCTCCCATGGCGGGTGAGTGCCTGCGAGGATTTTTGTCGCGGTTTCCGAAGGTGCCTGCCGCGACGGCGCAGCCGGAGGTCGGGGCCGTGCACGCGCCCAAGCTCGAGAAGTCGGAGGGGGCGGTGGACTGGACGAGGCCGACGACGGAGGTGATTCAGCACATCTGCGGGATGGACCCTTGGCCCGGCGAGGTCGTCGGCGTTGACGACGAGGGCGTCCACGTGTCGTGTGTGGATGGGTGCTTGCGGATCGCTGAGCTGCAGCCTCCCGGGAAGCGACGCATGGCTGCGAAGGCCTATGCGGCGGGGCGCCCCTTCGAAGCGGGCGAGCGACTCGAGTAGTGGTGTGCGCGCGGATTGAGTTGCAACGCCCAGTCGGACCCTCAGGGCGGCTCGTAGCCGAGAACCCGCGCGGTTTTGCTTAGCCCGAGCCGTTGGGCGCCCGCGTCGATCATGGCGATGGCGGTCTCTCGGTCGCGGATCCCTCCCGAGGCCTTAACTCCCACCGAGGGATTCGCCACTTCACGCAGGAGCCGAACATGGTCTCGCTGTGCGCCCGCGCCCAAGAATCCCGTGGAGGTCTTCACAAAGTGAGCGCCGGCGCGGTTGATCGCCTCGCACCCCGCCACGATTTGGGTGCGGTCGAGGTTGCCGGTCTCGAGGATCACCTTCACGATCCGTTCGTCTGCAGCGTCGACCACCGCGCGCACCTCTCGCTCCATGGCGGCCACGTCGGCCCGGACGATGGCGTCGAGACTGATCACCATGTCAACCTCATCCGCGCCCGCGGCGATCGCCTCGCGCGTCTCGAACACCTTGGTGGCGAGGTTATTCGCTCCGTGAGGAAAGCCGACGACCGTGCAGACGAGGGGGCTGGCCGTGGTGAGGGCCGCGCTCGCCGTTGAGACCCAGCGCGGATGGATGCAGACCGACGCGCACCCCCACGCGGCCGCGTCCCGACACGTCGTCCGCACTTCGGCCTCGCTGGCGAATGGATCGAGCAGGGTGTGGTCGATCCTTGCCGCGAGCGCGGAGGCATCGGCGGCGTCTGTGGTCATGCCTCCTCCCAGTTGTCACACACGATGGCCTCGACTTTGATCGGGATGTCCGGCGTGACCTCTTTCATCCCGGCGGTCATCTCCTCCACCACAAGCTCACGCACGCGCTCCGCGTGCGCGGCGGGGGCCTCTGCGATGTACTCATCATGGACGCAGAGCAGGCCACGCGCGTCGAGGCTTGGTAGACGCGTGTGCAGCCGCATCATCGCGAGCTTAAAACCCTCAGCGGCGGTGCCCTGCACCGGGATGTTGAGGGCGGTCGTGAAGCTGAATTTGGCGACGTCGAACCCGCGACGCCTCCCCAATCGCGTCGCGACGTGGACGCGATCGCGGTGAGGATGACGGGGGAGCTCGGCGGTGCGTTGATGCCACGCGTGGATGCCGGGATAGGTGCGTAAAAAGGCCTCGCGAGCCTCGCGGGCCTCGCCGGGCCCGAGCGCCAGTCCGTAGCTGGTCTCCGCATACGACTGGAATCGCCGCGGGCCCATGCCGAACAAGAACCCAAAGTTAATGGCCTTGGCCAGCTTGCGCTCGCGGTCAGTGATGTTGTGCTCCGATTTGCCCGTCAGCGTCGCGGCCGTTGTGCGGTGGGGATCACGACCCTCCACGAACACCCGCCGCATGGCGTCACAGGGAGCGACCTGCGCCGCGACTCGAAGCTCGACTTGCGCGTAGTCGGCGACCACCAAGCGGTGACCTGGGCTCGCGCGGAAGCAGGCGCGAAATCCGGGGGCGGTGTGGGTGCTGGGAACCTGCTGCAAGTTGGGATCTGTACAGGAGAACCGGCCGGAGTCCGTCGTCATGGGATGGAGTTGACAGCGGATCCTGCCGTCCTCTCCGACAAAGGTCTCTCCCCAGTGTGCGTATGTGGAGAGCAGTTTTTTGAGCCTCCGAAGGCGAGGCGGGGCATCGTCGGTGTCGGCGAGGGTGAGCTCGTCGTGGGCCTCCTGCCAGTGGTTGGCGAGGGCCTGGAACGCCTCACGATCGAAACAAATTCCCTGTCGCTCCATGTGCAAGACGGCCGGGAGCAGCGAGCACTCCATCTCGAACGTGGGCACCAGGCCGGCGCTTCGGAGGGCGGGGGTCATGTGTCGCATCAACTCCAGGCTGACGTGGGTCTCGCGGGCGAGGGCATCGAATTCCGAACACATCGGTGACAACAACTCGACGTCGAGCAGCTCCGCCGCGAGCTGTTCGAGCCAACCACGGCCGCGAAATCGCGGGCCTCCCTCGGCCGCCAACAAGATCTGCGCGGTCATGACACAACCGACACGGGCCGGCATCCATGGGCGCGCGGCCATGCTCCGGAGGCTCGTTTGCGCGTGGGGAAAGACGACATAGGGGGCGTCGCCGTCGGACCACGCCGCTTCCAACTCGCTGAGAGCAGCGAGTCCCGCGCCCTCAAAGAGCCACGCGTGGGCCTGCGTGTCGATGACGGCGACGACGCAGAGCATCGCGAGCGGAGGCGGTCCGGGAGCCGCGGCCTCGGCGGAGCGGACGTGCATGCCTACCGCAGTCGGTGCGTGGGAGAGGAGATCTTGAATCGCAGCCGTCGCCGTCGTCGGCGTCGAACATCGGTGCAGCGTTGGGGTGGTCCATTGCGACCGTCCTTGCAAAATGGGCGGGGGCTTGGCGATGCTTAAAGTGTACGCTCCAGGCGAGTTACGGGGCAGTCAACTTGCGGAGACGACCCGCCGGAAGCTTCGGCGCCCGCGATGGGAGGTGCGAGCGCGCGCCGTGGAGCGCGGTGGAAGGCCCGGTCATGCGGAGTTGGCGCATGCGTCGGAGGCGGTGAGATCGTCACGGATTTTTCGTGGATTGCTTCGCACTTGGCTTTGTGGAGCGATTGCTCTGGAAATGGCGGTGAGGGCCGGGCTACACCCATAATGAGGGCAAGGGACGTGCGCCGTGGTCATCGATCACGCGGTCCGCCGCCACACGCAACACCGCCTCGCTCTCCCCGGAGACAACCGACGTGACCCGTCACGGGCGCGCAGGGCTGGAGACGACCTGACCATGAATACGAACACCGACCCCAAAGCTCGAGTTTCCCTCAACGTCGCCGGCCAAGGTGAGCCAGAGCGTAAACGCAAACCGGCGGTCCCGGCCGACGCGCTCTCGCACCGCGATCTTCGCTCCGGAGATTTTTGGCGGAGCCTCCCCGCGTTTACTGACATCGACGAGCCGACCTTCCTCGACCATCGATGGCAGGCCAAACACTCGATCACCAAGGTCGACAAGCTGCTCGGGGTTCTCGAGGGGCTGGTGCACAAACGCTTCTTTGACGATCTCCGGCAGGGGTTCTCGAGCGCACCCATGGCCGTTCGAGTCTCGCCGTACATGCTCTCGCTGATCGATTGGGCGAACCCTTACGACGATCCGATTCGCCGGCAGTTCCTCCCCGTGGGCTCGGAGATCCTCCCGGATCACCCCAAGCTCGATCTCGACTCCTTGCACGAGCAAGAAGACGCCCCCGTGGCGGGCTTGACTCACCGCTACCCGGACAAGGCGTTGTTCTTGGCCTTGGACACCTGCCCCGTCTACTGCCGGTTTTGCACCCGCAGTTACGCCGTAGGTACCAACACGGAGGAGGTAGAGAAGGTGAGTCTCAAGGCGAGCGTAGCGCGCTGGGAGGAGGCGTTCTCGTACGTGGAGTCGCGTGATGAACTCGAGGACGTCGTGATCAGCGGCGGTGATTCCTACCAGCTGCGCGCCGACCACATCCGCCAGATTGGCAACCGACTGCTGGACATCGATCATGTCCGGCGGATGCGTTTCGCGAGCAAGGGGCCGGCGGTCATGCCCCAAAAACTATTGACGGATGATGACTGGGTAGACGCGTTGACCGAGGTGGTCGACCGCGGCCGACGGATGCACAAGGAGGTGGTGCTGCATACGCACTTCAACCACCCAAACGAGATCACCGAGATCACGGCGCGTGCGCTGAACCGTCTGTTCGAGCGCGGCATCGTGGTGCGAAATCAGTCGGTGCTCCAGCGCGGAGTCAACGACGACCCGGCGACGATGACTACCCTCGTCAAGCGCCTAAGCTGGCTGAACGCGCACCCGTACTACGTGTACCAACACGACATGGTGAAGGGCGTCGAGACGCTCCGGACGACCGTGCAAACCGCGCTCGATCTCGAGAAGCAGGTGCGTGGGGTCACCGCCGGATTCAACACCCCCGTGTTTGTCGTGGACGCCCCCGGTGGCGGTGGCAAGCGCGACGCGCACTCCTACGAGTATTACAACCGCGAGACAGGGGTGAGCGTGTACAAGAGCCCCAACGTCAACGCGGACGCCCTGTACTGCTACTTCGATCCGATCGACCTGCTCTCCGATCGTGGGCGCGAGCGATGGGCCGACCCCGCGAATCACGACACCATCCTCTCGGAGGCGCTGGAAGCGGCACGCAGCGGCGCGCACCGCTAGCGCGCTGCGTGCCTGCGGGCAGGCACGCGGGTCACGGTCGCCCTCACTCGAGGTCGATACGTCGAGATCGCATGGACAGGTTGATGGCGGGTGGTGTGCTCTTCCACAGCAACACGAAGGCGCGACGCGCAGATTCTTCCTCGTCGTGCTCTTCGACCGTCCAGCGTGAGTAGGGATAGGCGAGATACTTGATCTCCCAGCGTCGCTCGATCGCGTCATGATGGATTTGATCCACGGCGCGATCGTATCACAGACGTGGGAGGACCTCGATTTGTCCGAGGATCACTTTCTCTTTCTTCCCCCCGATGATCCGCGGACCGTGCGGGACCGCGTCGTTTTGGGGGACGCTCGCCACGTCACCGGGCGGCGCCTCGTCTCCCTTGTCGCTCGGCGCTGCGTCGCTATGTGCACCAGGGAGCCGCGCGCTGAGGGGCTGCTTGTCACGTTCGTACACCGTAACGATGAGGTCGTGGGTGCCGGAGAACGCGACGAGGGGGGAGAGTTCGATCTCGGTCTCATGGACGATCACGTCGCCGTGTCTCCACAGGTTGGGTGGATACAGATCTCCGGCGAAGGGCTCAGGGCGCTCGTGAATTCTGCTGATGCGACCGTGCTTGAGTCGCGCGACGATTTTTGCGCTGCGGGGCATTCGCTTCTTTGCCCGGAAGATGAGCCGCAGCTGGACGGTGGACCCGAGGCGAGGTTCGCCGATGAGCTCCCACTCAAGCAGCTCAAGGGTGTCGTCAAATTGAACGCCGCTCGCGGTGCCCGTACCCGGCGCTCGGTCGAGGAGCACGTGGGGGACGGGGCTCAGATCTTCCGTGTCTTTGGGGAGCACATTGGCCACCAGCCACACCTGGGGGTGCGTGCGATCGAGGACGTACACGGGGTGTTGGGCGCGCGCGTCTACGGCGTAAAGTGAGGGCACGTCGGAGGCCGTGATTAACAGCGCTCGCGGAACATCTTGATGGATCCACTTGGCCGCCTTGGAGCGCACCTCGAAGGGCACGAGTTCAACGTTGCGGTCGCGCACCGCGACGCGTAGGGCGCGAGTAAGGACGCGGTGGGTGCCGAGATGAGACTCGACGACACCGTCATCGAGGAGTGAGGTGAAGCGGTGGATGGCGGGGGAGAGGGATCGCATGGAGCGAGCGTGTTCGAGGGGCCCGTGGGTCCACACTGAAGCGTACCCGAGCGCGAGCAGGCACCACCCCGCGAAGAGGGGGCGAGCGAAGGCTGAACGCGAGGGCCGCGGCAAGACGAGCATCACACCGAACAGGGTGAGCACAGCTCGATGGACCCATGACGACGATCGGGTGAGCAGCGGCGGGGCCGAGACATCACCGATCCACGGCGGACGATCGTAGGCGGGGATAAGCGCCGAGTAGGGCGCGCGCGAGAGGTCCGCCATGAGGACGAGCGCGGCCACGATGACGACGACAGCGAGGAGTCCGTGGGCGCGCGCGGCGGGACTTGATCTTGTATGGGCGTCGAGGCAGGCCACGGCGCTCAGGGCCATCGGGACCTCGAGGGCCATCGGGGACGCGCCGTACATCGCGGTCCAACCGCTGTAGATGAGGAGTCCCCCCATCCACCAAAGGCCGAACCACGCGCGGCTCCCCGAGAGCGTCAAGACGCCCGCGAGGGCGAGCGGTGCCCACGGAAAGCTGCCGTGGAGGTGCTCCACGAGGGACGCGGCGAGGGATCTTCGCGAGGGCAGGTCCATCAGCTTGAGATCCTTTGAGGCCGCGAGGGCGGGGATAAACCCGTCTCCCTGAAGATGCGCGAGCACGGCGCCAACGAGGCCGAGGAGACCCGCTGTGAGCAGGAGCGCACGCCGAGCGCGTGGTCCGCGAATGAGGGTGGCGCTCACCAAGCACGGGAGGGCGCCGCCCAAGATCACGCCGAGGCAGGCGATGGACAAGGCGGCGGACAGCGCCACCCCTAGCATCAGGGCGCGGGACGGTCTGTCTACGACGGCTTCGCTCCACGCGTAGACGAGCAGGAGCGTCCCGACGACCGCGCATCCGCCCCAGAGCTCGGGCACGGCGATGCGAGCCGCATACAAGAGGCTCGGGCAAGAGAGCGTGATCGCGCCGGCGAGCGCTCCACGCCACGGGTCTCGCCAAATTCGTGTGCCGAGCCAGCAGCTCGCGCCGACCATGAACGCCGCGGCGAGGGCTCCTGGAATTCGCAGCCCCCACGCCGCGCCAAACAGCGCCACGGACAGGGACGCGAACGCGTCGGGGACGACCGGGCTGGTGGCGAGGTCCTCGAGCGGTACGCCGGCCGCAGCGTCCACTCGATCGAGCAGATCTCGCTCGCGTCCACCCACGAATCCGTCCGTACCGAGAGCCGGCGTCACGAGGATCATCGTGGTCAGGCCGGCGAACGCGGCGAGCCAGCGAGCGGCCCTGGCGCTGCCGCTCGGGCAGGGATCATGCGAGTCCTCGGAGGTCACGGAGGCTCGATGGTACCTAGAATTACGGGTTCGCGCCTACCCCTGGAGGCAGGCGAACGGAGTTGCGTTAGGATTGCAAGATGCACCTCGCCAAAACGCGCCGCCCTCGTCGCTCGTTGTCTTCTTTGTCGCTCGGGGTGTCCCTCGCGCTGATGGTAACTGGCGGCGTTGGATGCTCTCCCTCCACCCCATCGGCGGACGAGAAGAAGACGGCAAGCGTCGCGGAGGCGGAGGCGGCGCGAGAGAAGATGATGAAATCAGCGGCCGAAGCTCGGGCGGCGGCGGCCGATAAGGCGTGGGAGGGATGGACGCACACCTCGCGCCTCGCGGGGCTGTCTGCCCCTCCAACAGTGCCTGACTCCAACCCGATGACCAAGGAGAAGATCGCGCTCGGTCACCGGCTGTTCATGGACAAGCGGTTGAGCACGGACGGCAGCCGCTCGTGCTACAGCTGTCACCTCAACGAATACGGAAACACCGACGGCCAAGCGAAGGCTCTCGGCGCTGGTGACAAACCCCTCAGTCGTAATTCACCCACCATCTGGAACGTGGCGTACCACGGTGAGCTTTACTGGGATGGCCGGGCCAAGAGCCTCGAGGCCCAGGCCCTCGGCGCGTGGCGTGGAGGCAATATGGGTGTCGGGGCGGACAACCTCGCCGCGAAAGCGGCAGAGATCGGGGCGCTGCCCGAGTACGCGTCGGACTTCTTTGCCGTGTTTGGAGTGGCGCCCGAAGGGGAGGCCAAGGTGACGCCCGAGATGATCGCGCAGGCGATCTCAAGCTATGAGCGGACGCTCCTTTGCGGCGAGACCGCGCACGATAAGCGGACGAGCAGCCCCGCAGCGACGCGAGGCTGGGATCTCTTCCGAGGCAAGGCGCAGTGCTCGGTGTGCCACAACGGTGACAACTTCTCGGACGGCCTGTTCCACAACGTGGGCATTGGTTTCAACGTGGACGGTAGCCCCGGCGAGGGCGCGGATATCGGTCGGGGGAAGGTTACGAAGAACGCGGCAGACAACTACAAGTTCCGGACGCCGACGCTCCGAAATGTCTCTGCCACGGCGCCCTACTTCCACGACGGGAGCATCGCGACGCTTGAGGAAGCGGTGAGATATATGGCCTCGGGCGGGGTGGTGAACGCCCCGAACGCGGACCCGCTGTTGCGACCGGTGTCCTTGAACGACGCGGAGGTGGACGACCTCGTGGCCTTCTTGGAGGCGCTGTCGTGCCCGGGGAGTCTCGAGGTCCTCGGTGACCAGGCCGTGCCGTGGTCGAAGCCCATCGCGACGCCTTGAGGCATCGGGCGCAGGGGGAGAAAAATCTTCGGCCCGCGCTCGGAGAGCCGCGGGCCGAAAATTTCGCCGGGGCGAAGAGATCGCCTTAGCGCTTGCTGAACTGGAAGCGTGCGCGGGCGCCCTTGCGGCCGTACTTCTTGCGCTCGACTTCGCGTGCGTCGCGGGTGAGGTACCCGTGGCTCTTCAGCGCGTCGCGGAACTCGGCGTTCACGAGCATCAGCGCGCGGGAGATCCCTAGACGCACGGCGCCGGCTTGGCCAGAGAGGCCACCACCCTTGGCGGTCGCCCAGATGTCGTAGCTCTCGCGGGTGTCAGTGGCGACCAGGGGTTGCTCGACCTGCGCGAGATTGGTGCGACGCGTGAGGTACTGCTCTGCGTCGCGACGGTTGATGGTGATCTTCCCTTCGCCGGGCATGAGCCAAACGCGGGCGACTGCGGCCTTGCGCCGTCCGGTGCTGTAATATTTCATCGTATCGGTAGCCATGGATTTCGCTCTCAGTTGCCGAGTTTGTGGGCCTTAGGGGCCTGGGCTGCGTGGGGGTGATCTGTACCAGCGTACACCTTCAACTTGTCGAAGGTCGCGCGTCCGAGCCGGTTCTTCGGAAGCATGCGCTTGACGGCTTGCTTGATGACGACCTCAGGTTTTCGGTCGAGCATCTCTTGTGCCGTGACGGTCTTCATGTTCCCGAGGTAGCCGGTGAACTTGTTGTAGGTGTGTTGCTCGAGCTTGTTGCCGGTGAACTTCACTTTCTCCGCGTTGATGCAGACGACGAAGTCGCCCACATCGAGATGCGGTGTGAAGGTCGTCTTGTGCTTCCCTCGAAGCAGCGACGCAATTTGGCTCGCCGCACGACCAACCGTTGCACCGTCGAGGTCGACGAGCAGCCAATCGCGCTGGATCTCTTCTTTCTTGGGGTAATGGGTACCCATAGGACGATGGGATGTACGCGAGGGGCCGGGGGGTGTCAAGCACTTCCAACCGACATGCCGCACCTTCCCATCACCTCCCATCAGGGGGTATCCCCGCGCGGTCGATTGCGACGCCATGGGGGCTCAAGGACCTCGAGATACGGTACGCCGGGACGTGACAGGCCGTGACAGGCCGCGGGCATCGCGCAGTCTTCGAATGGCTGTTCGCACGGGGTGGAAGGGGTCATACTTGGGCGCAGGTGAGCGGGTCCCCTATCAAGATTCTCGTCGCGGATGACACCCAGGCCGAGCGCCTCGTAGCGCGTGAGGCGCTCACCCGCGCCGGATATGAAGTTTGCGAAGCGTTTGATGGGATCCACACCCTCGAGGTGTTCGCGCGGGAGCGACCGGCGATGGTGATGCTCGACGTGGTGATGCCCAAGATGACGGGGATTGAGGCGTGTCGAATCTTAAAGGCTCGGATGCAGTCGGACTATCTGCCGGTGCTCATGGTGAGCACGAAGAACACAGTGAATGCACGAGTGGAGGGCTTGCGAAGCGGGGCGGATGATTTTTTGGGCAAGCCCTACGAGGTGGAAGAGCTGCTCGCGAGGGTTGAGGTGCTCTTGCGAACACGTGGGCGTCTTGGGAATCGGGAGGATGACCGACCATCGTCGACTCCATCCTCGACCACGGTGACCGGCGAGACGAGCGATCGAGACTTTCAAGCGAGGCTTGAGCAAGAGTTTCTGCGCGCGGAGCGATACAGCGATCCGCTCGCGTGCCTCAAACTCAAGATCGATTCGGTCGCCGCAGGGGACGACGCGACGGGCCCTTCCGCTGGTGACGCGGCGCTACTTCGTGACATGGTGGAGGGGCATATTCGAAAGGTCGATATCTCCTTTGAACTCGAAGCGCACACCTACACGGTGATTTTGCCGAACACCCACTTCCCGGGCGCCCTCGCGGCGGCGGAACGGATCTCTCGCGCGGCGACCCGCGTCGAGTTGCCGTCCCGCGGGGGTGCACGCGCCACCGCCAGCATCGGCGTGTCATTCTTCCCCAATAAAGATACAAAATCTGCGGCGGAGCTTGAGGGCCTGGTGAACCTCGCCTTGCAGAGAGCCCGCGAAGAAGGTGGCGGGCACATCTGCCTCTACCAGCACCAAGGGTACCTCTACGTCCCAGAGTCATGATGAGCGAAGGAGTCTATCGTTGGTAATGGAGACCGGAAAACTGGGGCCGTGCTCCACTGTGGTTGTGTACCCCCGGCCCGACAGCCCCGAGGGGCATCGCCTGTCCGTGGGGTTGGCCCGCACACTCATGGAGCGCAACGTTCGAATCGCGGTGCCGGAGCAGGTGCTGCGTGAGTACGGAGACTTTCCCGAGGGGACGGTGGGGTTGTCAGATCCTGACCTCGAGGGCGGCATCGATTTGGTCATGAGCCTCGGCGGCGACGGCACGCTCCTGCGCGCGAGCCGATGGTTGGGCGCGCGACAGATCCCCGTGCTTGGGGTGAATCTTGGGGATCTCGGGTTCTTGTCGGCCTACGGCAAGGACGAACTCTCGGACGCCATCGATGATGTGGTCGCCGGCGGTCTTGAGTGGGAGGCCCGCGAGCGCATGCACGTGGAGGTGCTCCGCGGCGGCGAGGTGGTCGCGTCAGACACCTCGCACAATGACATCTACGTGAAGCATGGGGTGATGCCGCGTCTGCTCCAGCTCGCGTGCTACGTGGGAGAACAATTCATGGCGGTGTACACCGCGGATGGCCTGGTGATCTGCACGCCCACGGGCTCCACCGCGTACAACCTCGCGGCGGGCGGGCCCATCGTGACGGCGGGCACCGGGGTGCTCACGGTCACGCCCATTTGTCCTCACAGCCTCACGCATCGTCCGGTGGTGGTCTCTGGGGCGGCGCCTATTCGGATCATTTACCTCGGACCCCCTGAGGAGTCGCGGGCCTTTTTGACGTCGGACGGGCAGTGGACCACGGAGATGTTGATCAACGACGAGGTCAAGGTCACGTCTGCGCCGGAGAAGGCGCGCATGATCCCACCTCGCACCTCGGTCTTTCATGTGCTCGCCAACAAACTAGGTTGGAGTGGTTCGGCGTGGTCCGAGCACTCTTGAGGGCGGGCGGCGGCGACCCGTGGAGGCGAGCATGACCACGGTGGCGCACGTCCGCTGCGGGGGTGATATTCGTGATTCGTTGCGCGCGTGCGGTGTGCTCACCGATTCTTCAAGTTTCTTCGAGACGCACGACCCGGTGTGCGAGGGGCCGCTGCGAGTCGGCGGATTCGGGGCGACGCCGGCGCGGGCGCGGTGGATCGCGCAGGCGTGGGAGCTTCCCGAGGCGGCGTGCCTCGAGCGCATGCGGCGTCATCAGGCGCTCCACACCGCGCTCGCCGATTTTGACGAGGTTTGTCTCTGGTTCGAGCACGACCTGTTCGATCAGGCGTCGCTCGTGGAATTGCTCGCGCGGTGGGCCGCCATCCCCGAGGCGGCGGGGCTGCGGGATCGACTCTCGTTGGTTACCTTAAACGAGCACCCGAGCGTCGCGCGTTTTGTGGGACTCGGACAGCTGCGACCGGAGGCCTTGCCAGCGTTGTTTGAAGGGCGCGTGCGCGTGACCGCCGGCGATGTGGAGGCCGCCTCGCAGGCGTGGAATGCGATGTGCTCTAGCGATCCTCGGTCGGTGCGCGCCGTCCAAATCTCGCCCGCGTTTTTATTTTTGCAGCGCGCGCTCGAACGTCATCTCAACGAGCTGCCATCCGTGGAGGCGGGCGTGGGACTCACCGAGCGGTTGGTGCTTCGGCGTCTGATGGACGGCCCGTGTATCGCGGTGGAGTGCTTCCAGTGGTGGATGGAGACCGATCCGCAGCCGTGGCTCGGCGATCTCATGTTCTGGGCTCGGCTGCGCGGGATGGCCTGCGCTCCGGCGCCGCTCCTCGCCATGCGCGGAGACTTCCCCGGCGAGCTCCTGGAGTTAACACCGCTCGGCGTCGCCGTGGCCAAGGGCGACGAGGACTGGCTCGCACACGCGAGCCCCGCTCCGTGGGAGGCGAGGCGTCATCGTGGAGGTGTGGAGATCGATCCCGCTCACCCCCATTGGCGTCGAGGGCCAGGGGGCGTGCTCGTGCACAGCGCAGCGGTCCGATCCTAGATCGCGCCCGGATGGTCAGGCCATCCGGAAGACCTTGGGGATTCCCTCAAAGTCACTGACCGTGAGGCCGAGATCTTTGAGCCGGCCGTCTTTGAGGTCGTAGATGAGCCCGTGAACGCTCAGCGGTCGACCCGAGCGCCACGTGGACTGGATGCTGGCTGTGGCGCAGACGTTGGCAACCTGGGCGGCGACGTTGAGCTCACACATGCGGTCGAAGCGGGCGTCGTCATCGAGCGCGTCGAGGCTCTCTTGGTGGCTCGCGATCACGTCCTTGATGTGGCGGAGCCAGTTGTCGATGAGCCCGTAGGCGTGGTCCCCGGACGCCGCTTGCACACCGCCACAGCCGTAGTGTCCACAGACCACCACGTGGTCAACCTTGAGCACCTCGACGGCGTATTGGATCACTGAGAGGCAGTTGAGGTCGGTGTGGGCCACCACGTTCGCGATGTTGCGATGGACGAAGACTTCGCCGGGGCCGAGGCCTGTCACGTCGGTCGCAGGGACGCGACTGTCTGCGCAGCCTATCCACAGGATTTTGGGACTTTGGCCCTTCGCGAGCTCCGAGAAAAATTGTGGTTCCGCGGCTTCCTGATCGGCGGCCCAACGTTGATTTTGGTCGAGAATGGTTGCGATATCGGACATGGGATACTCCCTGGGATTCGGTGGCCGGAGTATAGCCACCCGGACCGCGGAGGCATCTCGTCTAGGGTGGGGAGCCTCCGATTTTTCCGGATCGTGTGCCATTTGCGCCCGCCCATGATCTGTTTGAGACCACGCAGCCCCGCGACAATGGAAACAAGTTGCGTGGAATCACCAGATGCTGTATAGATGTTCAGTGCTCGATTATCTCCGAATTCGAGGCCTCGCCATCGCCCACGACGTGCAGATCTCCTTCGGAGAGGGGCTCAATGTGCTCTCTGGCGAGACCGGCGCCGGCAAGAGCATCGTGATCGACGCGCTGTCGCTGCTGAGAGGCGCCCGCGGCCGCACCTGCCAGGTGCGTGAGGGGTTCGATTCGCTGAGCGTGGAGGGGCAGTTTCGGCTCACCGAGCGCCAGCGGGCCGCAGCGGCTCGCGTGGTGGATGAAGAAGAATCCTGGCTCGAATCGGACGAGGATCTTGTCGTTCACCGAACAGTTCAGACGAACGGCCGTGGACGCAGCCGGGTTCACAATCGCTTGGTCCCCCAAAGCGCGCTACGTGAGGTGGGAGAGCAGCTTCTCGACATCTGCGGGCAGCATGAGCAGCACGGGCTCACCCGCACGGATCAACATCGCCGGATCCTCGATGAATTCGCGGGGCTTGGCGAGGAGTTGCGCACGTACGAGGTGGCGTACGGACGGTGGCGGGCGGCCGCGATGCTGCTCGACGAGCTCCGAGCGTCCAGTGGAGACGCGGCGAGACGAGAGGCGTATCTCCGGTTTCAGATCGACGAGATCGAGGGGCTTGAGCTTGAAGATGGAGAGCACGAGTCCCTTCAAGGGCGCTTGTCGTTGCTGCGGAACGTCGCGCAATGGAGGGCGCTCGCCCACGAGGTGCAGCATGAGGTGTACGAGCGCGAAGGGGCGGTGGTGGAGGTGCTCGGCGGACTCTCGGACAGGGCTGCAGCAGGGACGGAGGCGGCGGCGTCACTCGGCGCCATGGCGGAACACCTGGCCGCGGCGCGGATCTCGTGTGAGGAGGCGGCATCGGAGGCGACATCGTTGCTCGGTCGACTTGAGTTTGAGCCTGGTGCTCTCGAACTTCTTGAGGCACGGGCGGCGCGGATCGATGACGTCGCTCGCAAGCACGGTTGTCTCCCCGGTGAGCTCATGAGTCGACACCAAGAGATGCTTGGAGAGCTTGAGGATGTGCGCGGGGTCGATCGGAGGCTCGACGAAGAGAGCGAGCGCGAAGAGGTGGCGTGGCGCGAGTGCTGTGCGGGGGCGTTGTCTTTGCGGCGTGGTCGACGGCGGGCGTCAAAAGAATTGGAGCGACGGGTGGTGGCAGAGCTCGCCGCAGTTCAGATGGCCGCCGCGCGCGTACAAGTGCGGATAGCCCCCACCGTGGCAGACGCTTCACTTGAGCACCACGAGCGGGCACCGTCGGACGACGTGGGGACGCGGCTGGATATGTCTGGCGCGGATCGTGTCGAGTTTTTGTTCTCTGCGAATGAGGGCGAGCCGCCGGCGTCGCTTGCGAAGGTGGCGTCCGGCGGGGAACTCTCGCGGCTGTTGTTGGCGTTCAAGACGGTCCTCGCAGGAGGTGCATCGGTCGGGACATCTGTATTTGACGAGGTCGACGCGGGGGTGTCGGGCGCGGCCGCCGAGGCGGTGGGCGTGCGGCTGTCTCGGGCGAGCGCGGGTCGTCAGGTGATCTGCGTGACCCACCTCCCGCAGATCGCGGCGCTCGCTGACCACCACTTCCGCCTGGAGAAAGTGGTCGAGGACGGGCGCACCGTGAGCCGCGTCCGGCTGCTGTCCCGCGCAGAGCGTGTGGAAGAACTCGCGCGTATGGTCGGCGGGACGGAGGTGTCCAAGAGCGCGAGAGCACACGCCCGTGCGCTCCTCACGGCGGCGCAGCGGCGCGAGCGACCCGAGGTCCCATTGGAGTTTGAGGGCGACGAAGATGTACGTGAGGTCAAAGGACGGGCGAAGCCGGTCAAAAAGGCGAGAGCGGGCGACTCCACCCCTCGACGCGCACGTGGTGCGGCTCGCGGCAAGAAAAAGAAGGCGCCGAGCGCGATGGCGGACGCCGCCCCGGGTGCGTGAGCGCAGGCCGCAGCCCGCGGGGGCAGCTCATGCGAGGCTAGGGGGTGCGGGCGGAGGTGATGCCGTCGATCAATGACGTCGCCGGCGCGGCCGCCCCATAGGTCACCCCGGCGTGTGTCATGGTGGAGACGTGGACGCCGATCACGTCTCCGCCGGTGTCGAGGACGGGCGCTCCCGGGGAGTGTGGCGCTGGGAAGTTAGCCTCGAAGGCGTAGATTAAGATCTCCGCGTTGGCATCGACCATCCGCGCGCGGAGCTCCCGGACCTCAAACTCCACGGAGACGTCCTCTTCGGAGGACTCCTTTGCGGCTCCTCGCGTCGCCTCGAGCACCACGACGCGTACACGATCGCCGGACGTCGGCGGCTGCGCCGAGAGGGAGAGGGCGTGGATGCGAGACGGGGGTAACAGTTTGAACGCGAGGATGTCGTCGCGCAGATTCCCGGGAGACACGATGCCGGTGTCAGGAATCGGCAAGGGATCTTCGACGCTCGCGAAGATCGGCGACGAGGTGCGTCCGCGCCCGAAGCCGCGCTCGATGAAATCCGCCAGTTGTTCTTGCGGGACGACCGCGGCGAGTCCGGAGGTTGGACCGAAGATACGATGGGTGGTGCACAGCAAAGGCGCGCTGTCGTCGGGTGGTCGGCAACCGAAGGCGGCGCCCGAGGTGACTTTGCCCCGCTCCGTCTCGTAGGACATGAGCACCACCGCATCCGCCGGGTCCGTCGACAACACCTCAAAGGTCGCCTTGGGGTCCGCCGTATCTTGTGCGGCGGAGAGGGGTGTAAAGGTCGGGGGCGGCTTGGGGCTCACGGGGAACGTCACGTGGT
>JBDQGY010000043.1:0-21850 GCA_040265175.1 Nannocystaceae bacterium | reverse complement strand
GCCCAGACCGCCGTTGCCCCCGCCCCCAACGCCGGTGCCCCCAGCGCCGCGGGTGGGCTCACTGCAACTACCGCACGCGAGTGTGGAGTCCTCACAGCCGTTGTTCCCCTTGGCCCCAGCGTTCCCCTGGGATCCGAGAGAGCCGGTGCTCCCAGAGCTGCCCCCCGTGGCGTTGCCGCTGCCGATATCGCAATCCTCGAGCACCAGGCCCGAGCAGGTGAACAGCCTCAGCGCGAGGCTCGACGCGCCCGTGCCCGAGGCCGCCCCCGCGCTGATCTCCAGCAGCTGCCAGGTCGTACCCAGCGCCCAGTTCGACAGGGACCGCCCTGTGGACGACAGGTTCACCTGGGTTCGAGATGCGGTCCGCGTGCCGAACCCGGCACCGTAGCCGCCCGCGATGTGGACCCCATCCACGAAGTTTGCGGACAGGACCGTGGGACCAGAGCGCGCCAGGATCCAGTCTCTGGCCGGATCCCCCGCCGCCGCCGCGTAGCCGCCGTCCAGGGACTGCTTGGGCGTCGAGGGCGTCAACCCGTCGTTCGCGTCGCTTCCGGCGGTTCCGTCCACGAACACCGCCGTGGCCAGATCGCCGTCGATGCCGTCGCAGTTCGCGTCTACGAAGCCCACGTCCGGGTCATCCGTCGTCGAGTACCCGGGAATCCCAGTGTAGTCGTCGACGAACCCGTTCGGTGGATCGCAGGTCTGCCGCGAGCCCGCGCACACGCCCTGCTGATTCGAGTTCAGCGGCGCGACCAGGTCGGGATCGTCCGTGTCCACGAGACCGTCGCAGTCGTTGTCGATGCCATCGCAGATCTCGGCGGACGCGGCGCCCGAGTTGGGCGTGCACGTCACCTCGCTGCCCGCGTCGCACGCGAGCACGGTCACCTCGCAGGCCCCTTGCCCGCAGGTCTGCTCGTTGGGCACCGGGTTGACGTTGTCGCAGGAGGGCCCCGTCGTCCCGGTGCAGGAGGTCAGGTCGGGATCCTGGCAGACGTCTCCGCAGGTGGTAGCGGCGCTGCCCTGCCCCTGCCCGGGGCACAGGTCCGCCTGCACCTGGCAGGCGCCGATTCCGTTGCACGCCGAGTCTGGCACGGCCGAAACCTCGTAGCAGGTGTCTCCCGACCAGCCGAAGTAAAATCCGGCGCAGGAGAAACCGCCGCATTCGTTGGCAGGGTCCTCTCCTCCCGGAATGGGCGAGCAGGTCCCCTCACTGCCGATTAGGTTGCACGCCTGGCAGCTGCCCGTGCAGGTGGTGGAGCAGCACACACCGTCGGCGCATGACAGCCCGCCTTGGCAGTCGCTGTCCTCATCGCAGGGTGCGCCGCCAGGGAGGTCGGGCAGGCACGCGCCTCCGTCACAGTGCGCGTTGGCGTCGCAGTCCGCGTCCGAGCCGCAGAAGGTGTCGCACGGCGGCGGCGTCTGGTTCGAGGAGGACGAGCAGAACACGGACGGGAAGGACCCGCAGTCGCTGGCCTCCTCGCCGTCGCAGCCCGAATCGTCGTCCACCACGTTGGCGGTGCACGAGAAGTCGCCTTGACACACCCCGTCGGTGCGCTCGCCTTGGCAGTTGCCCACGTCCGTGCAGGCCGAGGCCACATCCAAGATGTCGCAGTCCGCGTTGGTGCTGCAGCAGTCGCCGCCGTCGCAGCAGTAGCCGTTGCTGCAGTAGTCGCTGATGCACTGGGTGTTGCCGCCGCACGGATCGCCGTTGGGCTCGTCGGGCACGCAGATGTTGAGGATGTTGCAGTAGGCGTCGGTGTCGCAGTCGGCGTCGCTGCTGCAGGAGGCGTCGCAAGTCGGAGGCTGCTGATCTTCCGCCCCGGTGCAGAACACAGAGGGGTAGGCGTTGCAGGTGTCGGCCTCGATGGTCGCCGCGCACGCGGAGTCATCGGGCACGTTCCCGGCGGTCTCGCAAACGCTGCTCACGCAGGCGGCGTCGCCACGGGTGCCTTGGCAGGTCACGGTGTTGTCGCAGCCGGGCGCGGTGGTGTAGCTGGCCGGGCAATCGCTGGCTACTGAGCAGCAGTCCCCGCCCGCGCAGCAAAATCCGTTGTTGCACACATCGCTGATGCACCACGAATTGCTCAGACAGGCGACGCCGTCGTCCTCGTCGGGCTGGCAGGTGTTGTCCGACGCGCAGTAGGCGTCGGCGTCGCACTCGGTGTCGTCGGCACAGCTGGTGGCGCAGGTCGGCGCGACCTGGTCGTCCGTACCGTCGCAGAACACTGACGGGTACGGCCCGCAGTCGTCCGCCTCGCTGGTCACGCCACAGCCCGTGTCGTCTTGCACGGTGCCCGTGGATACGCACACGAAGTTGGCGGCGCACTCCGCCTCGCCGCGCGTCCCCTGACAGGCCGGGACGTCGTTGCAGATGGACGCCTCGGTCCCGAAGGTCGGGCAGTCCTCCGCCATCTGGCAGCAGTCGCCGTTGATGCAGCAAAAGCCGTTTTGGCAGTGGTCGTTGATGCACCAGGAGTTACTCAGGCAGGCCTCGCCGTCATTTTCGTCGGGCTTGCAGGTGCTGTCTGCGGGGTCGCAGTAGGCGTCGGTGTCACACTCGCTGTCGTCCGCGCAGGTGGTGGCACAGGTGGGGGCGACCTGGTCCACGGTTCCGTCACAAAACACGCTCGGGTACGGGCCGCAGTCGTCGGCTTCGGTGGTGTCTGCGCAGCCGGTGTCGTCGTCGACGCTGCCGGAGTTGGCGCAGGCGTTGAGCACACACTCCGCCTCGCCGCGCGTGCCTTGGCAGGTCGGCGCGTCGTTGCACGTGGACGCCAACGTGCCGAAAGCCGCGCAGTCCGTGGCCGCCGCGCAGCACTCGCCGCTGCCGCAGCAAAATCCGTTGTCGCAGTAGTCGCTCTCGCAATCGGATAGCTCGTCGCAGGCGTCGCCGTCGGGGTAGTCCGCTTCGCATACGGAGGCGTCGCAGTGGGCCGCCACCACACACAAGGTGTCGTCCTCCATGTCGCAGGCGGTGGCGCACACATCGCCCATGTCGCCGCCAAGCTCGCAGGTGTACAGGTCGCAGGGCGCCGCGCCCGTCCCCTCGCACATGCCGTCCACGCACATCTCGGAGGCGGACTCGCTGTAGCCTTCGGTGGAGAGGATGCAGCTGCCGGGGTCACAATCGATGACCTCGTTGTCAATGACGTCATCGCAGTCGTTGTCGAGCCCGTCGCAGATCTCGGGCGCGGAGCTGTTGACGTCGGGGTTGGTGTCGTCGCAATCGGAGCCGAAGCACCCCCCACCTTCGCCATAGATATCTCCGTCGCCGTCAACGCAGCAGATCCCATTGTTCGGGATGCACTGCTGGAGCACGGTCCCGTCGTCGACGCTCCCGATCAAGCCGCAGGTGAACCCCACGGGGCACACGGAGGGATCACGGGCACAGCTGATGGTGCAGTAGTTACCCTGCGAGAGCGGCACGCAGAGGTCGTTGTCGTCGCCGCATTCCGCGCTGGTGGAGCACATGTCGCAGAAGGTCTCTGGGGCGGGCACACACGCGTCCACAGTCCCCTCCGAGGTCTCGATGGGCGCGCAGATAAAACCGTCCGGGCAGTAGCCGTTGTCGCAGGGCTCGACACACTCACCTTCCGTCTGGCCGTCCGGAATATTGCAGTAGTCCTCGCAGTCGGCGTCCTCGGTGCACGGATCCCCTGGCTGCCCGGTCCCACCGCCGTCCATCCCCACATCCCCCTGGTCGGAGGAGGAATCAGCAGAGTTGGAGCCTGACTCGGAATTGCCGACATCGTCTTGATCCGTGGTCACGCCGATGTCGTCACCGATGGTGTTCGACCCAAAATCGTTGGCGGTGGTTATCACCTCATCGCCCCCACCTGCACAGCCGAGGTACGCCGCAGCGAACAACACGAGTACTCCACGTTTCATCAAGCCATGCACCTGCGAATCATACGCTGTAGCGATGGGCTACCACAACAGCGACAGCGATTCGCCGCGGACGCCTACAAACGTGCTGGCGCGATGATTGCGCGCTCCGGATGGGCACTTATGTATGCATGCACGCGACCTGACTCGGATGCCCCTTCTCCGCACGTGCCCACGAGCTTCACACCGGAGCCACGCGCGATCGCGCCCGCGCGAACCTTTTCGACTCCACCGCCCTACAAAGTCAGGTCAACCGTGAGGTGGACGCGGCCGCCCACCAACGCCTCAAGGGTTGCGACCTCGCGAGACGCCCCATACGCTCGCGATCGCCGCGAGTCGAGGAGTCTCCCGTCTGCATCGAGGGCGGCCCACTCCACGACAGGATCCCCTTCATCAAATCCATCGGCCTCCACGATCCATGCGTCTGCCTCGCGCCGAAGCCGAGCCCCGTAGTCCCCCTCGAACCACCACTGTCCCGGATCTACCTCCGCGCCGGGCGGACCAAAGAACACCTCATCCACCAGGTCGTTTCGCCAATCGCAGTGCACGTGGTCCGTGTACTGCACCAGGTATCCGCCGTTGTTTTGGCAGACTGTCTCCAAGGTCGCCAAGGTCGCGGACTGAGGGACCAAATCAAATCCGTCCCCGTACAGGTGTCTCGAAGAGGCCGCCGCACCGGCGATGGTCGCGTTGTAGCCGGGCGAGCGATAACCCGACGTCACGAGGATCGCCCCGACCGTGTTGCGCATATCTTGCAACCGCTGCACGGCCGCCGGAGAGATGACCGCCCACTGCCCTTTGACGACTTGCGCCAACTCGTCGAGTTGAAAATTAGGAGCGAGCTTCAACGACGGGTCGCTGGTGCTGAGGTCGAGATATCGGAGGGGCTCTCGATAGCTCTCAAGCCCCATGTAGGGCGCAGGATAGACGTAGTCCGCGGGCAGCGGGTCCAAGGTGAACACCGGTAGACAGGTCGTATTGGTGGAGTCGAGACCGAGATAACACGCCTCCAGATCGCCGTCTCCGTCTCCGTCTCCGTCTCTGGAGTCGGTGCTCGGCGAACTACCACCAAACGCATCGTTGGTGTCGAGATCTGCGGGGTCCGTCCCATAGGCGCACGCGGCCAACGGAGCGAGGCAACAACAAAGGAGGCGTAGCGTGGGTCTCGTCATGATCGCAAGGAGGTCAGTAAGGCGGGGGCTTCTCGCTCCTCACTGTATCGAGGGGCGGACAAAACTTCAAAGGGCGAAATCGTGGGTGGCTAGCCCTCGATCTCCCCAGCGCGCTCGACCGCGTCTTGGACCACGCTCATCGAGTTTGCGCTGCCCCCGTGCCTCGCCGCCAAGAGCTCCGCCATCACGCTCACCGCGATCTCCCCTGGGGTTCGGCCCCCGAGGTCGAGCCCGATCGGCGCCCGAACCTTGGACATGTCGGGCCTCGTCAGCCCTCGCTCGTCAAAGCGACGGAGCATCCGCGCGAAGACGCGATACACCTTTCGTCGCGAGCCGATCATCCCTACGTAGGCGTGGGGGAGCAGCACCACGTCCGCGAGGGCTTGCTCATCAAGAAGATGGTCGCGGGTCATGATCAAGAATGCATCTCGCGCATCACCCGTCGCGATCTTGCGTGAGACCTCATCTGCCTCCGCGGAGTGCACCGTGCTGTCAACGAAGGCCGCGTGCTCCAGCAGAGGGTCTCGATCGTCGTACACATGCACCTCATATCCCGCGACCACGGCGACCTGCGCCACCGCCTGGGCGACGTGCCCCGCACCCACGAGATGCAGCCTCAGCCGCGCCTGGACGCGTTCTACGAACACCTCCATCTGTCCGCCGCAGCACATGCCGAGGTCTCGCATCAGATCCTTGGAGACGGTCTGCGGCCGGCCGCTCTTGAGCACCGTCTCACACGCATCGAGCACCACTTGTTCGATCGCGCCTCCCCCCACCGTGCCGAGGACCTCCTCGGGACCAAAGTACAACAGCTTCGCGCCGAGCACCTGCGGCGCCGAGCCCCCGCGCCCGACGACAGTGGCGATCACCCCCGGCGGTCGACGGCCCCGCAATACGTCGACGACCGCTTCGGCCACCGCGATCTCTGAGTCCGCCCCCATGCCGCGAGAGTATATCCGACCTCAGCCGCGCGCGCGCGGGGACTCTTACGGACGCCGTCGCAACTCCATGAACCTCTCCTCACGTCGCCATCCCGCCGAGGGCCGGCGCGTCAGTCCCCCTGCTCAACGAGGGGCGCAGAGCAGCTCACCTCGTGCGGCAAGGGGAACCACCGCAGCTGCTCAAAATGCTCCGGCAACGCGCAGTCGCCGGGCCCACAGTTCGTGGCCGCCGCTTCAGCCTTCGCCACGTGCTCGGTGACCTGCTCAAGATAGGAGCGCACCTCGGATTCGGGCGCCGTCGCCCCCGCCAACGGACAATGGAGCTCGCCGTCGACATAGGAGATGTCACAAAGACGCATCGGAGGTTCGGGGATACCGTCGGCGTGTCGCCACTGCCCGGTGTCTGGATCAAAGCGATAAAAGGGCAAGAACTTCCACGCGACCTTGGCCACCAACTGCACCGCGTCGAGGATGAACTGAAAAATCTCCTCGGAGATGAAGTAGTTAAAATTCACCCGCACCCAGCCCGGTTTGATGCCCTCGCATCCTTGAACGATCGAGTTCTCGAACTGCAGTGAGGTGCTGAGATCGATACCGAGCAGCCGGTGTCCGTAGGGGCCTGCGCACGAGCACCCGCCCCGGGCCTGAATCCCCAACAGGTCGTTGAGCAGCGCCACAACGAAGTTGTGATGCAGATATCGCCCCTCCTCGTGCTTCACCATAAAAGAGACGATCGAGAGGCGCCAGGCGTCCTTGTTCCCGAGGATCTCGATGTTAGGGTTGGACGACCAGGCGTCGATGGCCCGCCGGATGAACCCTTGCTCCCGCGCGCCGATCGCCTCGGCGGTCACAGACTCTTTGAGGTGAAAGACGAGCCCCGCGCGAATCGATTCGACGATGGCGGGCGTCCCCCCCTCCTCCCGATGGACGATGTCGTCGAGGTAGCGGTGGTGATCCGTCGACACGTAGGACACAGTGCCGCCCCCTGGCTGCGACGGGACCTGGTTTTGAAACAGATGACGTTTGGCCACGAGCAGACCGGGGGTCCCGGGACCTCCGATAAACTTATGAGGAGAGATGAAGATGGCGTCTTTGTAGGCGAGGTGGCCATCCTCTCCGTCGTCGCTCATGTTCATCTCGATTTGGACGTAGGGGCCCGCCGCTGCGAAGTCCCAGAACGACAGCGCGCCGTGCTTGTGGAGCGTGACCGCGATGTTGCGCGTGTCGGTCCCAATTCCCGTGACGTTGGACGCCGCCGAGAAACTTCCGATCTTGAGGGGGCGGTCCTTATACTTGATGAGTTCACGCTCGAGATGCTCCACCGAGATGCGGCCGTTGAGGTCCTCCTCGATGGTGACCACGTCGGCGATGGTCTCTCGCCACGGCAGCTCGTTGGAGTGGTGCTCGTAGGGGCCAATGAACACGACGGGGCGCTTGCTCCCCGGGATGTTGGCGTCCAACTTGTACTCGTCGTTGAGGTTCCGCGGGAGCCGCAGATTCAACACGTCCACCACCTTGTTGATCGCGCCGGTCGCCCCGGACCCACAAAAGATGACCACGTCTTCCTCGCTCGCGCGCACGGCCTCGTGAATCACCCCCCGCGCGTCCTCGCGAAAGCGCGTGGTCTGGAGTCCCGTCCCCGAGGTCTCCGTGTGGGTGTTCGCATAGAACGCCAGCACATGCTCCCGGATAAAGTCTTCAATGAACGACAAGGATCGCCCGGAGGCGGTGTAGTCGGCGTAGGTCACCCGGCGGCGCCCGAAGGGACCGTCGATGACGCGATCGTCCCCAATAATCGAAGTCCTGATCTTCTCGATCAACGCATCCGTGGACGCTGGATCCGGTGTCGTGTCGAACGGCAGGGACATCCGGCGCACCATACCAGGGTCCAAGCCCCTTCCGGGAGTGAGCCTGAACCCAACGTTGTTCGGCGGCGCCGGACCCCCTCTCGGCCCCATGGAGCCATGCGGCGAGCGCTCCCCGGCGCCCCATCCGCGACCTCCGTGCGGTCTCAACGCGCGGCTCCTAGGCCGCGCCGCGGTGGACTACTGGCCTTGCGCCTCGTAACTCCCGTCAGGGAGCACCGTGGGGAGCGCGTACGCAGCGTCGGTCAGCAGCGCGTGCATCGCCACATCGGTCGCCGCGAACTGTGAGGCTGTGCACGGCTCCCACTCCACGGCGATCTCCTCGCACCGGTCCGCAAAGTCTTGTCCGCCGAGATGACTGGTGAGCGCCCAATAAAAGTACTCCACAGCCATGCATCCGTAATCGCAGGTCACATCGTCGTAGTGGTACCAAGCCTCCTGGGGATACGACGCCGGCACGGTCTCGAAGTACCCACCCCGCGCGATGTCCATGGCGTTCGTGGTCAAGGTCCCGGGATCGATGCCAAAGGCGCTCGGATAGGCCTCCGACCACCCCGCGCTGCTCACCAGGTGGAGCACCTCCTCCAGGGACGCGTCGAACAGTCCCTCGGCGGCACCGTTGGGGTGGGTCTCGGAACCATAAAGATCTTGCAGCGCCATATTGTCGATGACCGACGGGGGCACCGCGTCGAAGAGCGCGTCGATAAGCGCCTCGGCCTCGGCTTCCGTCGCGAACATGACGAGGCTCGCGTCGCGGGCGAGCAGCGCGTCATGTACCGCCGCGTCATCGACCTCGCAGTTCTCGTCATTATCGAGGTACTCGGCGAACACGTTGGCCGCGTGCACGACTTTGTCGTCGGGCGTGGCGGGCGTGGCAAAGATCGTCAGCCCCCATACGTCCACTTGCTTCGAGAACGCCGCGTCGAATCCGATTGGCGCGTCCGACGCCAGCGGCTGTACGCCGAGATCGCCCGCCGGTGCGCACGCACCCTGGCCACCGCCCCCGTCGGTCTCGTCCGCGCCCGACGAGCCGCTCTGGTCGCCCGACGATGTGTCCGCCTCGGTCCCCGCGTTCGAGGAGTCTGCGCCGCAGTCCGTGCACTTGGAAGAGCAACCGAGCGCGAGACCGGCGCTCACCACAAGGACCAACATTCGAGAGGGGACCACGAGGATGCGCTGCATGACCCCGACCCTACACGAGTAGGTCGACCGCCGGCTCCCTCTGAAGCGGCCAGCGGGCCGAATGGCTCGCGCACCCGAGGGCGAGGGTTTCTCGCCTGCCTCGCGCGGGGCAAAAGACCTATAGTAAGGTCAAAGGGTGATGTTGGAGGTGGACTGCTGATGTACGATCACGAACGAGACTGGACGATCGAGCGATTTCTCAAAGGGATCGCCCCGCGAACCTTGCCGCTGATCGCGGCTCTTGGTGTCGCCGCCCCCGCCTGCTCGAACGGCGACGCGGACGACACCGCGAGCGACGCGAGCACGGGAGCCGAAACGGGGGGTACATCGGGCGACGGTGACGGTGACGGCGACGGCGACGCACAAGCGCGTCCCTCCCCGTCCGTAAGGATGATGCGTCTGACCCACCAAGAGTGGGGCAACACCATCCAAGACCTGCTGGGGATTCAAGACGTCGCCCCACTGCTCGCGGTGCTTCGGGCAGACCCCAACCAGTCTGGGTTCGTGTTCGACAATAATTACGAGAGCCTGTCGGTGGACGAGGCCCTGTGGAACGGCTATCGAATCGCCGCCGCCGCCGCCGCTGCCGCTGTCCTCGAGGACGGGACGCTGAAAGACAGCTTGTTTCCACCAAGCGCAGATCCGCTGGAGACCCGGATCGCCGCCTTCGTGGACGCCTTCGGAACTTCAGCGTTCCGCCGCCCCCTGAGTGAGACGGAGCGCGCCGCCTACATCACGCGATTTAGCGAGGCGTCGGCGTACTACCCCGACACCGACCCCACCGACGCCGGCATCGCCTTCACTATCGACTCGATGCTGCAGTCCCCGTTCTTTGTGTACCGTATCGAGCAAAGCGAGCAGGTCGTCGACGACTCCATCCCGCTCGACGACTACGAGATCGCGTCGCGCATGTCCTACTTTTTGCTCGACTCCATGCCGGATCCCGCCCTCTTCGCGAGGGCCGAGGCTGGTGAGCTGTCCGACCCCGCTGTTCGCAGGCAGGAGACCCAGCGACTGCTCGCTACCACGCGTGGCGCAGACACGATGCTGTCCTTCCACGACCTGCTGCTTAAGTTCGAGTCTTTTGAAGCTGTGAACCCTTCCCCCGCCTTCTTCCCAGACGTCTCCCCGTCGCTGGGCGTCGACGCACGCACGGAGGCGGAGCTGTTTATTCGCGAGCTTATCCACGCGGACAAGGGCAGCCTTAAAGATCTGCTGACATCTACAGAGAGCTACGTCAATGCCGGGCTGGCGGAGATCTATGGCCTCGCCGGGACCTTCTCCGAGACAGAATTTGAGCGGGTGCAGCTTGATCCCGAGCGACGGCTCGGATTGTTCACCCGGACGGGTTACCTCGCACACAACGCGTCGTCGGTGAACCCAGACCCGATCCATCGCGGCGTGTTTTTGGCGACCAAGATGAGCTGCCTCGGCATCTCTGCCCCCCCTGACGACATCACGCCGGTCCCCCCTCAAGCGGACGACAAAACCAATCGCGAGATGGTCGAGTCCCACACCGAGGATCCCGAGACCGTCTGCGTGCAGTGCCACAAGCCGCTGATCAACCCCTATGGGTTCCCGTTCGAGAACTACGACGCCATCGGCGCCTGGCGTGACACGGACAACGGCAAGCCCGTCGACGCTGCGACAGAGCCGTTCATCGGAGGAGAAAAAGTCCCCGTCGCGAACGCGAACGAGTTGATGGCGACCATGGCGGAGGCCTCCGATGTACACCGTTGCTACGTGAAGCATTGGATAGAATACGCCTACGGGCGCAACGCCACGGAGTACGACACCCCAACCTACGACATGCTCGGGGACGCGTCTCGCAGCGACGACCTCGCCGTGGAGACCGTGCTGGTCGAGCTCGTCGCCTCTCCCATCTTTGTCTCTCGCGCCGCGGAGGAACTCCAGTGACCACCAACAGACGAAACTTTTTGCGAGGCGTGGGCGGTTTCTCGCTCGCGCTCCCCCTGCTCGAGGGACTCCGGCCCAACACCGCCAAGGCCCGTGACCCCGACGTGCCCCCATTCGCCATCTTCATCCGCCAGGCGAACGGCGTCGCGTGTGCCCAGAGCACCGATGAAATTGGCGAAGAACCGGAGCGATTTTGGCCCACGACAATGGGGCCGCTCACCAGCGCGACCGTAGCAGGGCGCGCCCTCGACGAGCTCACCGAGCATTTCCCCCGCTTGCTCGTGGTCAAGGGCGTCAACGGGACGAATTTCGAATACGGAGATGGCCACGCGCGCGGAGCATTTCAAGGGCTGACCGGGCGCGGACCCACGCAGCCCAACCAGGGCGGTGATTCCGAGGCCTCCGGCGAGTCCCTCGACCACCGCATCGGCAGGGAGCTGAACCCGGAGGGCCGTGACTCGCTGTTCTTGTACACCGGGCGCAACTCGGGATGGCTCGGTGGCGCGTGTATTTCGTACCGCGACGCGGGGGTTCGCCGCGCGCCGCTCCACGATCCTGCACTCGTCTACCAGCAGATCATGGGGCTGTCGGGAGATCAGTTCGCGGAGCTCGCCGCACGCCAACAAAGCGTGAACGACCTCGTTCGCGACCAGTTTGCGTCGCTGCTCGCGAACCCCAAGCTCTCCTCCAACGACCAACAGCGGCTCACGCTGCACTTTGAGGCCATCCGCGATCTCGAAGCGGGGTTGATGTGTACGCTGGGCGAGCAAGAGTTGATGGCGCTCGAAGGCCTGACTGGACAGCACAACAGCACCGACGGGGATGAGGTGTTGGCCGCGGGGCGCGTGCACCTCGATCTCGCGGCGCTCGCTGTGGCCTGTGGATACACCCGCTCCGTCGCCCTGCAGGTCGGCAATGGAAACGACGGGGACACCAACTACCGGGATCCCGACACCAACCTCCCCATGGAGAACTTCCACTACATAAGCCATCGGCGGCTCTCGCACGACAGCGAGGGCTCAGTCATCCCGGGCTCCGACCTGCTCCACCACAAAATCGACCGTCAGTTCGCGCAGCTGTTCAAGCATCTGGTCGATCGACTCGCCGGCATCGACACGCCCAACGGGGGCAAGCTCGTCGATTGCGGCGTCAGCGTCTGGTACAACGATCTTGGGAACGGCCCGGGTCATCACCCCAACTCCACCCCCTATATTGTGGCGGGTGGCGCCAATGGTTTCTTGAAGCAAGGAGAGGCCATCGAGGTCCAAAACACCCCCTGGGTCGGTAACCACGCCATGATGCTCAACACCCTCGGCAGCGCGGTCGGTCTGCGCAAGACCGGCGGCGGCTTCCTCGATGACTTTGGGGACCCCGCATCGGGCACAGGCCTGATGACCGAGCTCCTCGCGTAGGCTCAGGGCGGGGGCGCTTGGTCTGCCGGAACCCCTACCCGGGCGTACACCGTCACCTCTCCCATCCCGTCGACGCGCTCATAGCGATCGCTCGCGAGTAATTCTTGGATCCACTTTCGGTCCACCGAGCCAAGATCACGTTTGTGCACCACGATGAGATCGGTCTGTCGCTGTTGCCCTGGAAGACGCAGCTCGCGGCGCGACGAGAAAAAGGGCCCGAGCCGATTGCTCGCTGTGACCGAGGTGCCAGGCCGAAGCTCCGCCGATGTCGCCCACAACCATCGGGCCATCGCTCGCTCAGACTCCGAGAGACTCCAGGGCGTGTCCGTGTGCAGCGCGAACGCTTTGTTTGGTCGCAGCGCCCCCCACGACATGCCGGCGAGCACGGAGGCGAACAACACCCCGCGCGCCGCGAACGCCAAGCGACGCCGAGCGCCATCGCCATCGCCATTTGAGTCCACGGGAGCGGACGTTGTCACCGCCCGCGGTCCTAACGTGGAGAACCGCCGCATCCCAGGTGGCAAGGCCGCGAAGAGCGCCGGGTACAGCACCGAGGCGTAGTGGACCAGCGGATAGGACACCGACGTCTTCGAGGCGAGGTAGATAAACGTCGCCCCCCAAAGCGCGAGCCAGAGACGAGCGCCGCCAAACAGCGGGAGGCCCACCAGCGGCACGAGAAACAGCGCCATGCTGGCGATTTTGTTGGAGGTGAGCACGTGCAAGGTGACAAAGCTAGGGTTGGTCGCCAACGTCACCGCTGCATCAGTGGCACCACCGCCCTCAGGAATCAGCCTCCGGAAGCGATTGGCGTACGCGTACACCTCGTCCGAGTTGGTCATGAGGAGGGCTGGATCAGGCATCACCCAGAGTTTGACCGCGAGCAAATAGAGCGCGCCCGCGACCACTGTGAGGACGCCCGCGACGCGCCCCTCCTCTCGCAGCGCCACCCAAACACCGATCCCCATCACGCACAGCGCCACGTCCTCGCGCACAAGCAGCGCCAACACCACGGCGCCTAGATACGCCCGCCATCGTCTCCCCTCGGCGAAATACACCACCCACAAAAACAGCGGCGCTACCAGGGCGAACGAATGGAAGTCGTGGAGAATGATCCCGTGCACTGTCGGGTAACAAAGCCACGCAATCCCCACCGCGAGGGCCGCGGCGGCGTGGACCGATCGCCGCGCGAGCAGGTAGGCGGGGAGGCACCCCGACAGCACCCAGGCCACCTGCATGGTCACCAAGGTCTTCGCGCCCGGCGCGAGCGCATACACCGGCGCGAGCAGTGCCAGCACCGGATCAAAGTGGGCCGAGGTGTGGACACCTCCTTTGATCAAGCTACAGCCCAAAAAGTGGCCGTGCGCCGTGTTGTGCATGATGTTGTCGTAGATGCCCAGATCGAAGGCGCGGGCGTTGAGGCTGTCAATGCGGAGATGCGCGAGCCGCCGAAAGTGAATGACGGCCGCGAGGTAGGCACCGAGCAAGGAGAGCGGCCCGACGGCCGCGGCGTTCACAACCCTCCGAGGAGCCGCGAGCGCGCGCGCGCACCATCCCCACGAAGACGACGCCAAGAGCAGCGCCCCGATCAGCACGTTAACGATCCGTCCTGGGTCGAGGATGTTCTCGGCGTCAAACAACGCCGCGCAGACGAAGGGGACAGCGGCCAGCGGGCGCACGCATCCCTCGGCGAACCACAGCGGCCCACGCCACTCCACCTCGGACGCCCGCGCAGATCGGGCCCTTGCGATCCACACCACCAGCGCCCCCACCACGACCACCGACGTCACCAACCCGAGCAGCACCTGGTCGAGGAACCCCGACGCATGCGGGGCGTTGCGCGTGACAAAGGACTCCGCGGAGGCTCGGGTCAGCACCAACCATGCCCAGCCTGGACCGAGGAGCGCCCCCGCCAGCGTCAGCCATCGCCACCCTGCGTCCCACCCCTTATGGGGTCGAGCCTCGCGCTCCCGTGGCGCGTCTCGTTGTTTCGCGTCTGCTGCCATCCCGCGGTGAAGACCTCGCTCTCTTCCACGCGAGCATACCTCCCCTGAGAGACGGTTGCGGGACTAGTTGCGCCCCTGCCCCTGAACAAATTTGGACCCGGCCCGCCCCATGCGTGCCGCGACGCTGCTATTCTCCCGCCCGTGACGAATCTCCTCGACACCCCGCTCTCGCGAGACCTCGGCATCGAAGTGCCCTTAATCTGCGGCGCCATGTACCCCTGCTCGAACCCCGAACTCATCGCCGCGGCCTCCGAGGCTGGCGGGATCGGGATCATCCAACCAATCTCTATGACCTTCGTGCACAAGCACGATCTCCGCGAAGGGATTCGCCTCATCCGGCGCCTGACGGACAAGCCCATCGGGTTCAACGCCATCGTAGAGAAGTCGAGCAAGGTCTACCTCGACCGCATGCGATCGTGGATCGACATCGCGCTCGATGAGGGAGTGCGCTTCTTCGTCACGGCGCTCGGGGACCCGCGATGGGTCGTGGACAAGGTGCACGCCATGGGTGGGACGGTCTATCACGACGTCACCGCCTTAAAATGGGCGAAGAAAGCCCGCGACTCCGGGGTCGATGGGCTCATCTGCGTCAACCGGCGCGCCGGTGGCCACGCCGGCGACCTCAACCCCGAGGCCCTCTACGAACAGCTCGCCCCCTTGCAGCTCCCGCTGGTGTGTGCCGGCGGCATCGGCCAGCCGTCCCAGTTCGCAGATGTTTTGAAGCTCGGCTACGCCGGCGTGCAACTCGGCACCCGATTTATCGCGTGCACCGAATGCTCCTCCCATGAGGACTACAAGACCGCCATCGTCGACGCTCGGGAAGAAGACATCGTCTTGACAGACAAGCTCTCTGGTGTGCCCGTTGCGGTGATCAAAACCCCGTACATCGAGCGCATCGGGACCAAAGCTGGACCCATCGCGCGACGGATGCTGCGGCACCCCAAACTCAAGCATTACATGCGCACCTTTTACTCCGTGCGTTCCATCTGGCAACTCAAGAGCGCCTCCACAAAAGGCAACGCCTACCGCGACTACTGGCAAGCGGGCAAGAGTGTCGACGGGATCAACGGGATCCTCTCCGCGAAAGAGATTGTGGAGAGCTTCGCGGCCGCCGCCCGCTGAGACCCCCCGAACACCGCGAATCGGCGGGACCGATCCGCGTCTCCCTACCAGGGCAGCGCCTCACCATTTTGGTGCCAGAACGTTCCGCTTTGCTCGAGCGTGAGCGCGTCCATCCGGCGGATCAAGCCTTGGGCCGCCTCCGACGCGTCGATCAGTCCGCTGCCTCGAGTCATGTCCGTTCGAACCCAGCCAGGATGAAGCAACACCACCGCGATCTCCTCACCGCCCAGGTCGATCGAGAGAGATTTTCCCACCGCGTTGACCGCGGCCTTCGACATTCGATAGCCGTAGGCCCCCCCAGAGTCATTGTCCTCGATAGAGCCCATGCGGCTCGTGACGATGGCCACCTTCCCGCCCCGTGACAACGAGCCTCGAAGCGCTGAGGTCACGCGCAGCGGGCCCATGGAGTTTACTTCGAACTGGAGCCGAATCTCCTCCTCATTGAGCGCGTCGAGGCCCCCACGAAACAGCACCCCCGCGTTGTTGACCAACAACGAGATACTGTCGCCCTGCAGGCGCTTCGCGAGCGCCTGCACCGACGCGAAATCGGTGACGTCCACCCCCGCTTCGACCCGAACACCGAGCGTTTCGAGAGCGGGACTCGAGGAGCGACACACGGCGATCACCGTTTCCCCCCGACTGGAGAACTGCCTGCACATCTCCAGCCCAATTCCCCGATTCGCTCCGGTGACAACGACAAAGCCCATGCTCACGACTTAGCGCACGCGGGCGCGTTCGCCAACCATTCATGGCGGTGAGTCTGCCCTACGCTCTCGTGTCGTCGACAGCGGTCACTACGCGATCTTCCGTCCCGGTCACGCGGACCCGGAGAGCCGTACGCGTCGGAGCCTCGCTCCGCTCATGCGACACGCGAACGCGGCTCCCTTGCCCTGCATGTGCGTCAATGAACCCGGAGGCGGAGGCGCTTCGAAATGTGGCCACGTCGATCATCTCGCCCACCCGCGCGGCCCACGCCCGCTCCCACCGCGCGCTCGCGGCGTCGCGGAGCTGCCGAACCCGCGCCTGGATGATCGGCGGCGGAAGTTGCCCCTCCATGTCCGCAGCTTCGGTGCCACCTCGGACGGAGAAGCCGAACACGTGCGCGTCCTCCATCTCCAGGGCGTCGAGCATGGCGAGCGAGGCCTCAAAGTCCTCTTCCTCTTCCGAGGGAAACCCGGCGATGATGTCGCCGGTGATCGCGACCTCAGGACGCCTGGCTCTCAAGTGCTGCAGCGCCGGGCGCAGATCCTTGACGGTGTGGCCCCGCCGCATCCGCCTCAAGATACGGTCGGATCCGCTCTGTAGCCCCAGGTGAAGCTGCGGGCAGATCCGCGGGTCGGTCGCGATCAGATCGAGAAGCTCGACAGAGGCTTCTTGGGGGTCCAGCGTCCCTAGCCGCACGCGAGTCCTTCCAAGTCTCGGGAGGAGGTCGCGCAACAGATGCACCAACCCAGGCCGAATCCCCACGTCCCATCCCCACGTCCCAATGTGGATCCCCGTGAGGACCACCTCTCGAACGCCCGCCTTGATCGCGACGTCGAGCCGATCCCGCACCTCCTCAAGCGGCACGCTGCGCGAGCGCCCCCGCACCTGCGGGACGATGCAAAACGCGCATCGGTAGTTGCACCCGTCTTGAATCTTGAGGAAAGCGCGGGCGCGATCGCTCGGCAGCGCAAAATCCCCCACAGCCTCCGGGCGCTGCCGCACCAGCGACGCCGCAGCGATCAAAGGCGTCGCTGGACGCTCCCCCCGGACCTGCTGCTCGAACCGCGCGGCGAAGTCATCCCGATGCTCTGTACCCAACACGAGCTCGACGCCTTCTAGCTTCGCGAGGGCCTCGGCCTCCGCGTTCGCGACGCACCCTGTCACGATCACCCTGCGTCCACGCCGACGATGGCTTCGGATGGCCGCACGGGCGTCCGACACCGCGCGATGGGTGATGGCGCAGCCGTTGACGATGGCGACCTCCGCCGACTCCTGCTCCGGCGCGAAGACATAGCCGAGCGAAGACAGTCGCCCTCGAAGGCCGTCTCCATCCGCCTGGTTGGCGCGACAACCGTGGTTTTCGAGCACCACTCGCACGAGGGATCGTGTACCACGCCGCTCGGCCCGCGGGAACCGCCCACCCACGCTCGCCTCGGGTGCCCCCTCGATCGGTTTCGCACGCGGGCGGAGCGATAACGCAGCAGTCAAAACCCCCCCGGCTGCACACGTTTAGTGCTAGAACATTCCCACGCGATGGCAGGCTCCGACGGCACACCGAGTGAAAATCCGACGCTCTCGATGAGAGACTTGATTCAGGCATCCCCGCTCCCTTGTGCCGCCCTCCGCCAATCAACGGAGACCTACGCCGCGGTCAACGAAGCGTTCGCGGCGCTCATGGGCGGGGTGACCTCCGACTTCGAGGGCCGAGATCTGTCTGAGCTCGCCATCTGGCGAGATGACCCGGCGCTCCAGGCGCAGATCTTTGAAAAGCTAAAACGTGACGGCGCCGTCCACCGACTCGCCGCTCGGATGCATCGACCCGATGGCTCCCTGTTCCACGTTCGCTACTCCGCCAAGCTCCTCTCCGCGGGCCACTCTGATTTTGTCATCGAGGGATTTGAGCCGGTGGACGAGCTTCATCAAGTGCGCAACTCCAGACGTGGCCTTGAGGCGAAATTTGAGGCGCTGTTCAACGGATCCTCGGATGGCATCTCCATCCACGAGTTGGACGGAACCATCATCGAGGTTAATCAGCGGCTGTGCGACATCTTTGGCGTCCCTCGCGAGTCGTTCCTCGGGCGCAACGGCGAAGATCTTCACGACGACTATATGCGGACCCGCGCCGCGGAGATGTTCCAAAGTACTCGCGCAAAACGAACGGTTGATTTCGACAGCAAGCTCCTTCTCGTGAACGGCTCAACGATGCCCGCCGCGGTCCGCATGCATCGGGTCGAGATCATCGGGGCGCCTGTGGTCATCGCGACCTATCACGACCTCTCCGCCCGCCAAACCCTTCAACAACAGCTGCTCCAGTCTCAGAAGATGGAGGCTATCGGAAGGCTCGCATCCGGGGTAAGTCACGACTTCAACAATATTCTCACGGTCATCCGAGGGCTCGCGTTTATTTTGCAAGACGCGCTGCCCCCCGACCATGAAGAACAAGGCACCGTGGAAGAGCTCGACCGCGCGGCTCAGCGTGCCGCGGGCCTCACCCGTCAGCTCCTGGTGTTCAGCCGTCGTAAAGACGCCGACAGCATCGAACTCGATGTGGGTCAGGTCGTCCGAGACCTCAACCGGATGCTTCGGCGGCTCGTCCCCGCCAGCATCGAACTTGGCTTTGAGTATGCCGATGATTTGCCGCCTGCGAGCGTCGACCCGGGCCACGTGGAGCATCTGATCGCGATGCTCGCCGTGCGCGCGAAGGAGCGTGGGCCGCACGCGGGGCTCCTGGAATTCGCTACGAAACCCGTCATCGTGAACGGGACCCCTTGCGCCGCCCTCGTTGTCTATGACGACGGCGCGAACGCGTCCCCTGAGGCGCTCGCTCAATTTAACGATAACCTCGAGCGGCGGCCCGATGTCATTGAGGAGTTCAGTCTCCAAGAAGTACTCGCTACATGTAACCGGCTCGACGCCACCGCCTCGCTTATCCCCTACAAAGGAACCGGAGCCGCCATTCAAATCGTCTTCCCTCCCGTGGTGGCCTCGGAGGACCCCTCGGAGTTAGAGGGCCAACAGACGATGGAGCAACTCACCGGTCGCGAGACGATTCTGCTCGCGGAGGATGAGGCCTCGTTACGCACGTTAGTCGCGGCTGGACTGCGCCGTTACGGATACGAGGTGCTCTGCTCCGCGGACCCACGGGAGGCGATCCACGCATCCTCTCTGCACCCCACGCCCGTCGACCTCTTGATCACCGACATCGTGATGCCCCATGGCACCGGCGCAGAACTTGCGGCAAAGTTGCGCGAGACTCACCCCATGCTCAAGGTCCTCTTTGTCTCCGGCTACGCGGAGGAAGAAGTGCTGCAAGACCTCCCCGATGGTCCGCATTCCGCCTTCATTCAGAAGGTGTTCACACAGCAGGATCTGTTGCGCGCGGTGCGCGTCCTGCTCGACTCTCCACCGGCGTAGTCCTGCTCAAACTCCGTACCGACCGTACGGCACATCGGTTATGCTCCGTCGCGTGGAACAGCAAAAGCAGCCGGCCGGGACGATCCTTGTGGGAGACGATGAGGCTCCCGTGTTGCGCGTGGTGCAGAGAATTCTGCAGCGATCTGGCTACATTGTCATTCCAGCGGAGGACGGACAAGCAGCGGTCGAAGCCTTTGAAGCTCACGAGGGAACCATCGACGCGGTGATTCTGGACATCACGATGCCGCGACTGTCGGGCACTGACGCCGCCCGCCAAATCCGCGCGCTCGATCCGAACGTTAAGATCATAATCAGCTCGGGATACGAGGCAGCCACCGCCACCTCCAATATCGAGCATGGGGTCATCTCGGGTTTTCTTCAGAAGCCGTTCACGCCGAACGACCTCCGCGCAACGATGCAGGAAGTCCTCAGCTCCTGAACCCCCGCTCACATATTACGACGGTAACGTCCGCCCACGCTGTACAGCGCGTTTGACATCTGCCCGAGCGTGCAGGACCGGGACGCGCTCATCAGCGCTGTAAAGATGTTTCCGTGCGCCAACGCGACCTGCTGAAGTTCCTCAAGTCGCTCACCGGACTGCCCCGCGTTGCGCGAAATAAAGGCGTCCCGACTCTCGATCGCGAACGTTTTCTCCCCCTCCGTCGACCGGATGACCTCATCAGGAATGACGGTTGGTGACCCCGCCTCCCCGAGGAAGGTATTGACCCCCACGATGGGCAGCGCCCCGCTGTGCTTGCGGCGCTCGTACTCGAGCGACTCCTCTTGAATTTTAGACCGCTGGTACATGCGCTCCATTGCGCCGAGGACACCACCCCGCTCTGAGATCCGCTTGAACTCTTCGAGCACCGCCGCCTCCACCAAGTCGGTGAGACGTTCAATGATGAAGGCCCCCTGGAGAGGGTTCTCATTCCTCGACAGCCCTAGCTCTTTGTTGATGATGAGCTGAATCGCGAGCGCGCGGCGAACACTCTCCTCCGTCGGCGTCGTGATGGCCTCATCGTAGGCGTTTGTGTGGAGTGAATTGCAGTTATCGTTCAACGCGTAGAGGGCCTGTAGGGTCGTACGGATGTCGTTGAATGCGATCTCTTGGGCGTGGAGGGAGCGACCGGAGGTCTGGATGTGATATTTCAACTTCTGACTTCGGTCGTTGGCACCGTACTTCTCGCACATCGCCCGCGCCCAAATCCGACGGGCCACACGTCCGATCACCGAGTATTCAGGATCGAGTCCGTTGGAGAAGAAGAAGGACAGATTCGGCGCAAAATCATCGATGCGCATCCCTCGAGACAGGTAGTACTCCACGAAGGTGAACCCGTTGGACAAGGTGAAGGCGAGTTGCGTGATGGGATTCGCCCCCGCCTCCGCGATGTGATAGCCGCTGATGGAGACGGAGTAGAAGTTTCGCACCGACTCTTCAATAAAGAACTGCTGAATATCGCCTTGCATTCGAAGCGCGAACTCGGTGGAGAAGATGCATGTATTCTGGGCTTGGTCTTCCTTGAGAATGTCCGCCTGCACGGTCCCACGCACCTGCGTGAGCGTGTCGGCTTTGATCCGCTCATACACGTCTGTTTCCAACACATCTGCGCCGGAGAGGCCAAGGAGTAAGAGCCCGAGGCCATCATTCCCATCTGGAAGTTCACCTTGATATTGAGGTCGCGCGACGCCGAGGTCGTCGTAGCGGGCACGAAACACCTCCTCAACCTTGGACTCCAGACCTTCGGCTCGGATGAACCGCTCGCACTGCTGGTCGATAGCCGCGTTAAGAAAGAAAGCCAGCAACATCGGAGCGGGCCCGTTGATGGTCATCGACACCGAGGTACGAGGATCGGAGAGATCAAACCCGGAGTACAGCTTCTTCGCGTCATCGACGTTGGCGATGCTCACCCCAGAGTTTCCGATCTTCCCGTAGATGTCGGGTCGATGAGCGGGGTCCTCCCCGTAGAGCGTCACGGAGTCGAAGGCCGTTGAGAGTCGCTTGGCAGGCATGCCCCTCGACAGGTAATGGAACCGCTTATTGGTGCGTTCGGGCCCCCCCTCTCCCGCGAACATGCGCGCGGGATCTTCCCCGGCACGCTTGAGCGGGAACACCCCCGCCGTGTACGGGTATTGACCGGGCACGTTCTCTCGCATGCGCCAGCGCAGCACGTCACCCCAGTCCTTGTATCGCGGCACGCAAACCCTGGGAATCTTCGTACCCGAGAGCGAGGT
>JBDQGY010000042.1:0-22493 GCA_040265175.1 Nannocystaceae bacterium | reverse complement strand
GTCCCGCTGATCGTCCACGAGCCCACTCGACTCCGCGGCCCGCAGCGTCTCTAAGAAATGGCCGGTGAGCTTTAGACGCTGGCCGAGCAGGGCCCGCCGATCGGCCGCCGGCACCACCAGCAATTCGTCGATGGCCGCGAGCTCTTGTTCATAGCGCCACCGGGCCAGCGACCACAACTCCAACAAGTTTTGACGGGGCAAGCGCTCCCCTCCCGACGCACCATGCGTCGTAAAGAGGGCCTGCAACAAATGGGCTCCTCCACATGTGAGCGCGAAGAGTCCGCGGCCGTCTTTGCGCAGTCGCTCCTTGGAATCACGGGCGCTGCGGACGGGAGCATAGAGCGCGTAAAGGGCATCCAGAGCGTTCTGAGCCAACACTAACCGACTCGGGGCCTCCGCCGAACCGCCCCACAGCGCAGAGGTTTCGAGTACCCATGCCACGTCATCAAGCTTCCCAGGGACACCCGGCAAGAAGCCCGGCGAGTCCACGCGCAGCTCACGAGATGTCGGCCACTCGCTCGCCGGCAGCGCCACGCGACCCACGGGCGCCTCCACCCCGGTGGCGGTCCGCACGACGCTCGACGACTTCACGCCCGCGGACGCGAGCGCCTTCGCGACCAACCCGAGGTGAGGCTCGATCGCGACCCCCGCGGGAGCCTCACCAAACACGAGCCGCCCGGTGCGTTCGTCGAGCGCGCCGTGCCTGTTCACGAGCACCCGCCACGCGGCCCGAGACCCGATCCGAAAGTCCGGACCAAATCCAAGCACGGCGTGGGCGAGCACCCACCCATCGGAACCATCGATCCCTGGAGACAAGATGGTCTCGACCCGCGCGACCACGGAGGTCCGCAGCCGTTGCGCATCCGAGGCGACCAACGCGCGATCCCCCGGTTCAAGATCTTTTGCAAAACTCTCAGGCCCCGGGCGCGACGGGCCCTGCGCTGGCGAACTTACCGGGCCGCGGGCGTCCCCTGTCACAAGCCGCGTTTCGGCCCTCGAATCGAGGCCGACCGACGCCCGCTCGTCGCCCGTCTGCCCGCGCTGGCAGCCCCCATCGACGAACAGCAGGCCGAACACGGCGACAAACTTGATTCGAGCCCCACGAAGCGCACGCCGCCACACGGCGACACCATAGCCCGCCCGTGAGGCGCCGCGATACAGCTACGCCCCTTTTCGTCGCCAATGCCCGTACTTCTGCCGAATTTGGCGCACTAGGCGATGCTTGGGTACTATCCAAGGCTGAAAGCATCGGTGCGACGCACATCGCGCGAACGCCCGGGTACAACTTCCATGGCATCCATCAATCTCCATCAACTCCTCAAGGCCATGCTGGACGCCGGAGGAACCGATCTACACATCAGCACAGGGACGCCTCCGGTCGTCCGGCTCGATGGAAAAATTGTCCCCTTGAAGACCCCGGCCCTCGGCCCTGTGGAGAGCAAGCAGCTTTGCTACTCGGTGCTGACCGAGGCGCAAAAGCACCGGTTCGAGGAGAATCGCGAGCTCGATTTCTCGTTTGGCGTAAAAGGCTTGGCGCGCTTTCGTGGCAACGTGTATCTCCAAAAGGGCAACGTGGCAGGCGCGTTTCGCCTGATCCCGTTCAAGCTCCCCGAGTTCGAGGACCTAGGCCTGCCAGAGGTGATTCGAAGACTCGCGGAAAAGCCTCGCGGGCTGATCTTGGTGACCGGACCTACGGGCTCTGGCAAGTCGACCTCGCTGGCCTCCATGATCAATATGATCAATCGGGACCGACGAGAGCACATCATCACGATCGAGGATCCCATCGAGTATATCCACCCCCACCGCGGGTGCCTCGTGAATCAGCGCGAGGTCGGTGAAGACACCAACAGCTTTACGCGCGCGCTCAAGTCGATCCTGCGTCAAGACCCCGACGTCGTGCTCGTGGGAGAGCTTCGTGACAAGGAGACCATCGAGGCGGCCATGACGATCGCAGAGACCGGCCACCTCACGTTCGCCACGCTGCACACCAACAGCGCGGTCCAGTCGATCAACCGGATCATCGACGTCTTCGAGCCGCACCAGCAGAGCCAAATTCGCACGCAGCTCAGCTTTGTGCTCGAGGGCGTGCTGACCCAAGCCCTGCTCCCCAAACCTTCTGGTGGCCGCGCCCTCGCCGTGGAGGTGATGGTCCCCAACGACGCGATTCGAGCGCTTATCCGGGACAACAAGGTCCACCAAATCTATTCACAGATGCAGCTCGGCCAAGGCGCACACGGAATGCAGACCTTCAATCAGTCCCTGTCTGACCTCATCCAACGCGGGGTCATCAGCCGAGAGCTCGGATTGAGCCGCTCGAGCAACGAAGACGAGCTGGAGATGATGCTCCTCGAGGGCAAGGGCCTCGCCCAAGTCACCCACCAGCCGCGGAACCGATGAGAACCTCAACCCTTTGAGTCAAAAGAGCGAAACGAATGCCAACATTTCTTTGGGAAGCGAAAACTAAAGGCGGAGACCACCGCTCGGGTGAAATTAAAGCAGACACCGAGGATGAACTTCGGCAGCGGCTAACAACCCAAGGGCTGCAAGTTTCGACCATCAAGCGCAAGCCGCTTGAGATCCAACTCCCGACCATCGGCACCGGCGTCTCGCTCAAGGACATGGTCGTCTTCAGCCGAACTTTCTCGACCATGATCGACGCCGGCCTCCCGGTGGTGCAGTGTCTCGACATGCTCGGCAGCCAATCCGAAAATCCACACTTCGGCAAGGTGCTCATGGGCGTCAAAACCGAGGTGGAGGGCGGCAAGTCCCTGAGCGAAGGCCTCTCCAAGTACCCCCGGGTCTTTGATGATCTCTTCGTGAACCTCGTCGCGGCCGGCGAGGCCGGCGGCATCCTCGACCTGATCTTCCGACGTCTCGCCGCCTACCTTGAGAAGGCAGAGAAACTCCGCCGACAAGTGCGCGGGGCCATGGTCTACCCCGCCGGTATTATCGCCGTGGGTTTTGGTGTCATGACCCTCATGTTGACGTTCGTGCTGCCGACCTTCGAGAAGATGTTTGCAGACCTAGGGGCGGGACAGCTGCCCGCTCCCACGCGCGTCGTTATCGCCCTCAGTCACTTCTTTGTTGACTACTGGTACATCATCTTTGGTGGGCTCGGACTCTCGATCTTCGGTCTAGTTAGCGCCTATCGCACGCCGAAGGGGCGCATCATCTTCGACAACGTCATCCTTCGCTCCCCAGTGATTGGAAACATTATTCGCAAAGGCGCCGTCGCCCGATTCACTCGCACCATGGGGACCCTGTTGTCGTCTGGAGTAAACCTGCTTGAGGCGCTCGACATCGTCGCGCGCACCTCGGGCAACGAGGTAGTCAAGCAAGCGATCCTCCATACCCGTGAGAAAGTTTCTCAGGGATCGGACATCGCCTCCCCCCTCATCGAGACCCAGGTGTTCCCACCCATGGTGTGCCAGATGATCGGCGTGGGCGAACAAACCGGCGCGATGGACGAGATGCTCCAGAAGATCGCAGACTTTTACGAGGACGAAGTAGACGCCGCGGTCTCAGCGATGACCGCCCTCATCGAGCCGATCATCCTCGTCGGCCTCGGCGTCGGGGTGGGTGGACTGCTGATCGCGATGTATCTGCCGATCTTCAACATCGCTGGATCCATCCAAACCTAGGAGTCGATGGAGAAGCACCCCGGGCTCGAGCTTTACAACGCGTCGCCGCGACCTGGGTCCTCGACCGCCCTGGGTCTCGGCGTCCCCGACGGGATTGAGACGGAGGACAGCTCCACCGCCATTCTCCGTGAGCCCAAGCGTCTGCCGGGGGTGCCCGACGGTGAGCTGCGAGCCTCCCGCGAGAGCCGCATCTCATACTTTATGTACTTTCGGCTCATCGCCATTGGAATCACAACGGCCTTGGTGGTCTTTGTGCAGCAAGGGAACGCGAACAGCGCCTTCGGCAGATTGTATGACCAGCTCACCTGGTCCGCGCTGTTCATCGCCTACGTCCTCAATATCATCTTTGCCTGGCGACTCCCCCGCGCGCGCAACCTCTCCATGTTCGCGTGGGTACAAACCATGTTCGACATCGTGCTCGCGTCGATTATCGTCCAGCTCTCCGGCGGCACGAGCTCAGGCGCAGTGTTCCTGTTCCCGGTGGCAGTCGTTGGATCTGCCATCATGGGCGACAAAGAACAAACCCTCGCTGCGACTGGGGGGTGCGTCTTGATCTTCACGGCCACGACGGCGCTGCACTCGCTGGGGCTCGCGATCCCGCTCACGGTCGCGGGAGAGGTAGACCTGCAACCGCCAACCGAGTTTTGGACCTCGTACCTGCTCACGGTCGCCGCCACCGTGAGCGTGGGAATTTTGTCTTTCTATCTCAACAAGCAGCTCGTCCGCTTCGAGCGGCAGGTATCGCGGCTTGGCGCCCTCACCGACGATATGGTGCGTTCGTTGACCTCAGGCCTGATCACGGTGGACACCGAAGGCAGGGTCGTGTTCGCCAACGCCGTCGCCCTCTCGTATGCAGGTGTCCACTCAATGCTCGGAGAGCGCATCCAAGACCGCTTTCCGTCCCTTCGTCACGGGCTCAAACCGAGCATCGGGGGACTCCGAGTCGCGACCACGATTGAACAACCGCCGCCCGAATCACCGGTACAGCTTGAGGGCATCTGCTCGACGCTCCGAGACGCAGATCAACACCTCTTGGGCTACGTGCTGTCTCTTGAAGATGTCACTGAGCTGGTGCGGATGAGAGCCGCATTGGAGCGCTCCCAGCGACTCGCCGCGGTCGGCAGCCTGGCCGCCTCGGTCGCCCATGAGGTGAGAAACCCGCTCGCGGCCATCTCGGGTAGCGCAGAGCTGCTCGAGGGCTCCGACGGGGCCGAACGAGACAAGCTCACCAGCCTTATTTTGCGGGAGTCGAGTCGGCTCGCGGGGACCGTGGATAATCTGCTTAGCTACACCGGGACCCGTCCGCCAGAAGCCCAACGTTTCAACCTGCCGCAGCTGCTGTCGGAAGTGGCGGATGCTATTCGCAGCGAACCGAGGCCTTCGCAGATTACCATCGATATTGAGGTTATCGGTGAGCCGGTTTGGACCATGTCGGACCCGGCACAGATCTCACAGGTTGTCTGGAATCTCGTGCGGAACGCCGTCGAGGCGTCTCCCCCCAACGGCCGTATTCAGATCCGCGTGGGCGAGGAGGAGCGCCTCGCTACCTTCGAAGTTCACGACGCAGGAGAAGGGATCGACGAGGAGAAAATTCCGCTTCTGTTCGAGCCGTTCTTCTCCACAAAACCAAAGGGCTCGGGCTTCGGGCTCGCGATCGTCCAGCGGATCGTCGACGAGCATGGTGGCAGCATCGTCGTCACCAGCGCTCCTAGCGAGGGCACGACGTTCAAGGTGCAGCTCCCGCTCGCAGACGCGAGCCCCGAATAGTGGGACCGCCCTCGCCGGCCCGCGAGGACGTCGTACGCGCCGCCACCCACGTGAGACGAGTCAGCCCCGTCTATCAAAAAGTGATCGCCGGACCCACGTTCAGGTCGACGAGAAAGCTCGAGTTCTTCGGGAACCACCCACCCACTTGAATCTCGCCGAACACGGCGAAGTTCTTCATGATCTGGTAGTTGAATCCAAACATGCCGCCGAGGAAGCCCTGACCGATCGCGACGGTGTCGTAGCGGGTCGCCGCAGAGGCGCTGGAGTTGGCAAACTGCGATGCGATGGTCCTTGATTCCACAGGCGTATCGGGGTTCCCGCCGACCTCCGCCAGATTCGCGCAGGCGTCGCGGTACGGGAAAATTGGGAAGCACGTTGAGGCGTCGCTTGGGTTCAGCGCGAAGTAGCCGTTCGTATCTTCGCGGTTATCCGGGATGCTGTTCCCGTTGGTGTCATTCGCGAAGCCCATGTCGACGCGGAGGCGGCTTTGGCCGAACCCGCCGAACCCGCCCGCGAAGAGCCGGATCTTGCTGGTGTCCTTGAGAAAGTAGTAGCGGATCTTGGAGCCGACCGCCCAGGTGAACGGCGGCCGGTCGCGATACTTAGACTGTGGATCCGCCGTGTAGATGTCATCACACCAGCTGGTGCCGTTCGCGCCGGTCGACTCGATCCCCGTGTCCCCACAAAAGTCTGGGGAGCCAAGATCCTTGTTGGGATCATCGCGGATGACTTTGGAGCCCGACACGACCTGCAGGCGGCCGTAGAGGCTCACCGTTAACCGGTCCATCACCTTCACCTGCACCTCAGGCTGGATAAAAAATGGAGATCCGGCGAGCCCCGTGGTCACCGGATGATGAGTCCCGCACTTTGTCGGGTCGTAGGCGCCCGCGACCTGGGCAGCCTGCTGCGGGACCGTCGGGCCAAACTTTCCTACGAGGCTCGCGGAGTTTGGATTCGCCGCGTCGGCCCCGTAGAACTCGATGGGATCCGGCAGAGGGTCGTCGATCCCGCCCGCGGCCCAGCGCGCCAGGGCGCACGCGTACGACTCGGGTGTGTATTGAGATCCCGGTGAATTCGGAAAGTACTGGTAGTAGGTCTTTTCCGCGCGGCCTTTCGCGAGGCCGAAGCCCGTGCCCAGGCCTAGGTTGATCCAGACCTTCGGGAGGGGGATCACCTCCATCGGTGGAGCCTCATCGATCTCTTCCGTAGGCGCCACCGCGGGCTCTTCTTCTTTGCAGCCCAACCTCAGCACGATCGGCTGATCTGCGGTGCCCTTATTATAGGCCGCCTGTCCGTTGGCGTCGAAGGAGTAGATCGCATACTCGACGTCGAAGTCTCCGTGCTCCGGGGCGGAGACCGTGGTCTCCGCCACGTTGGAGAACACCTCCATCTCCACTTCTTGGAAGGAGTCCGCGCTCGCGCGCTTCCAATAGAGTACCGCGGTGCCCCCGTCAGGGACCCCGAGCAGCGCCTCAAATTGGATGTCTTGCTCGCAGGTCACCTCGGGAAGCTTGTGTTCGATCCTCGAGGGAGCCTTGCGACCCGACATCCGACGCGCCTCGGTCAAAAACGCGGAGAGCTCTTCCGAACGAAACTCGAGCGGCACCACGACGTAGTAGTTGAGCGTGACCGCCCGAGTGAGGTCTTCGAGCACCGCCGCCCGTCCATCGGCCCCCTCAAGGGAGTAGCGCAAGCCCGCGCGAAGCAAAAACAACGACGCGAGCACCGGGTCGTCGCCCGCTCCCGACGACTCCGCCTCTGCGATGGCCCCGCTCACGGTATCGAGCGCGGCTTCGATCTCCAGATCATTGAAGGCTGCGAGCGCCCGACCATAGGCCGACCGCATGTCATTGCGAGGCAGCGCCGTCGCCTCCGTAGAGAAGCCTATCATCGCAGCGGTGGTAAGCAGCGTCGCGGACGCGACGCTCGCCCATCTACAAAATGCTCGATTTCGTTGCATCGTTTGGGTCTTCATTCCTTCTCATCGGAGCGGGGAGCCCCTAGACAACAGACAAGAGCGCTCAAGTCCGTGCGGGCAGCGCCCCTCACTTTTTGCACTCGTTGTCCGTCCGAATGAACTCAACGCGGCGGTTGTTGGCTCTGCCCTCCGCCGTGCGGTTCGTGTCGATAGGCATGTCCTCACCGTACCCGACCGCGGCCATCCGCGACGGGTCCACTCCCTTGGTCACGAGATAGGTGCGCACAGCCTCCACACGCTGTTGCGACAACTTCTGGTTGTACTTCCCGCTGCCCTTGCTGTCTGTGTGCCCACCGATTTCGATGGTGACAGCCTTGTTGCCGCCCTCGTTGAGGGCAAACGCGACATCGCCGAGGAGGTCATAGCTCTTCGGATCAATCTCGTATTTGTTGAACTGGAAGTAGATCTTGTCCCCGAGCTTGAGCTCACACCCATCCCACTTCGCCGCCAGATCTGGGCAACCATCCTCGTCTTGATCCCCGTCCATGTCCTCGGGATCGTTGGGACACTGGTCCTCGGCGTCGAGGATGCCGTCCTGATCATTGTCGTTCTCAGGGCAGCCATCTTCGTCTTGGAAGCCGTCGAAGTCCTCACCCTCATTCGGGCACTGATCGACCTCATCGAGGATGCCATCTTGGTCGTTGTCGGGGTCGGGACAGCCGTCCTCGTCTTCGAAGCCGTCGAGATCCTCGGGATCATTGCGGCAGTCCAGATCACCCTTCATATCGAGGCTGACCCACTGGCCATTCTCAAAGGTCGACGCGTCGAGCACTCCGTCCTTGTCGTTGTCCGTGTCAGGACAGCCGTCCTCGTCCTCAAACCCGTCGAAATCCTCGGGATCCTCGGGGCACGTGTCCACGTCGTCGTCGTAGCCGTCTTGATCCATATCGTCCGCGAGATTCCCCGCCGGTCGGGCCACGAAGCCGGGCTCACGACATCGGACGGGATCGGTCTTCGCCACGGCGAGCTTCATGTAGAGGTCTGCGAGTTGCGCGTGCTCTCGCCCGCGGAACATCTCCCCCATCTTCAAGGCGTCCTCCGCAAACTTGATATTAGCTTCGGCGAGCGCCGTGTCTTTCGGGGCGCATCCGATGGCCTTGGAGCCATCACGGATCGCACGCTGCAGCGCAGTCTGTGTCCCCATGACCTGCCCTTTGAGCTGCTCCCCGGCGCATGAGGTGAGCGACAAAGATAAAAACAGCGCGCCCGTAGATGCGGCGGCTCGCCGACGGCGAGGGGTTCCTTGAGAGCCGCTCATTTGGACTCTCCATCCTCTGCGCTCGTCGAAGGCACGTCATCGCCGTCCACGCCATCGGCGCTGTCGGGATCGACGTCATCAGTCTCAATGAGCCCATCTGCGACCCCGAGCTCCTCGTTGCGCTTCGCTTTGCGCTCGGCCTCTCCGGCCAATTGCAGCGCTCGGTCCCCGTAATCAAAGGAGCGCTCGTACTCGCTGTAGCCCATCATCACTTTGGACTGATCGAGATAGGCGGTCGATCCCCAATACTCGTAAGGCGCGAGCTCTTCTGCCCCTTCGGCCTTGGCCCGCGCCACGGCTTGTGTCGCGTTCTTCGCGGTCTTCTTGATATAGCCAAACGGACCACATCCTGGAAGAGCCAAGAAGGTCACGCAAGCGATGGTGAGGAGTGTAGAGCGACTGAAGCGATTCACCTTGTGTACCTCTCGGTAAAACATCCACGCGATCTGCACGGATGGTGCCCCGGACTGAGTTGCCCCGATAAGCGCGTAAAACATACCAACGCCGGGAGAAAATGGTCAATATGGAGACCCCGAACATACGAACGGGGGCATCGGACCTCGACGGCATTGGGCGGGGCTGCCCCGCAGCCTCCCGCGGACTCCATCGCGCGACACCAGGCCCGTTCGCTCGGATATCCGCCAGCGGCAGACGTTCGAACTCGCGCGAGGTCCGCAATCCCCCGCGTGCGGTGCCCAAGGGTGACAAACACCCCTGGGGCAACCAACCGATCCCGGTCCTCGGTCCGGAGCGCGGTATGGTTCCCAGCAGTGTCTCGCGCGAGATCCATGCGGCGCGGCCGTCGGCGCCTGCCCGCACAAATGGCGCTCCTCACCTCCCTTGGGGCGGCCGGATGCGGTGAACCCAGGGACGTGACGACGGGCTTCGACCGCGGTGATATCACCATCGTCGACACGGTGCCGCGCCGAGAGGCGATAGGTGTCGCCCCGTCTTCCAGCATCGATGTCTGCTTTTCGGCCCAACTCTACCCCACCGCATTCAACGGGTTCGAAGTCCTTTTGACCTCTGGCGGCTCCGCATTCGACACGGAGGTAGAGATCTCGCTGTTCCAGTATCGAACCCAGGGTTCACGTGACGAGCTCGCGACCTCGCGATGGTGCGAGGGCAGCGTCCTCATGGTCCGACCCAAAAATAGCCTCACGCCGGGCGCGACATATCGTCTCCGCATCGTGGCGGGCATGTATGGATGGGACGATGAATTCTTGGAGTCCGGACCTGAGGGCTGGGGCGTCGAGTCCGACGGTCGCCGCTCCTACTCACTGCCGTTCACCGTTGCCGCGGACGGCCCCGCAGATTCGCCGCCTCCCACTCCTGCAACGATCACGTTGTCGGATCTCTTTGAAGGAAAGAACGTCTTCGACCCCTCGACCTCTTATTGCTCGTGCCACCGAGAATCCGGCTCCCTCCCGCGACAACTCCTCAATCTCAGCACGCCAAACTCTGCGTACGCAGACCTCGTGCAAGATACGACCCCTCAGACCACCTCATTCCCCATGGTCAGCCCTGGCGCCCCCGCTGCGAGCTACCTGATCCAAAAGCTCACAGACGCCGGAAATGGACAGACCCTCCACGGGGTCCTCGGCGAACGGATGCCCGCCGAAGGTGACCTGCCGGTCGCTGCGGCCTCCTCCCTGTCCATGTGGATCGCGACGGGTGCATCTCTCGAGTAAGCGCAGACGCCAACGGATGATCAGGGCTTCGGCGCAGGTGGAGGGCGCATGATGCCGCCGAGCGGTGCCGGGCTCGGGGTCACTGCCGGCGCCTTCTCGCGCGAATCTGCAGCTTGCTCCCGCTCCAACATCGTCACGGTTCGCACCATCGATTCAAGCCGCACCACGCGATCCCGAGCCGCGAGCAGCGCGCGATCGTAGGCGTCTCCGTTGAACCCGAGGGCGCCGGCCCGCTCATACTCCGCGAGGGCGACCTCGTTTTTTCGCAGGCACCGAGCCACCTCGTCGCTCGAAATTATGTGGGCACCCTGCGAGGAATCAAACACAAGCTTGCACGCCGAGCGCTCAGCCTCTCCCTCCAGCTGTTGTGCCTTCACGAACACATCGTAGCTCGTCTCGTTCTGGCACCCTTGAACCCCAAGGAGCGCCACCATCAGCGCGACCCACCGGCCCCTCACGCGACAGATGCTCCGCAACGCCGGCTCCCGCACTCGCGTCATGGGGTCTCCCCTAGGCGTTCAAGCTGCTCTCGTGCGGTCTGCTCGCACTCCTCGTCGCCGACCTGTGTGCACATCGCCCGCATCGTCCTCCAGTTCCGAGCGTCCCACGGCTCGAGACGGGCCGCAAATAAAACCGCGTCAAGGGCCTGCGAGTTCACCCCGGCGAGCTTGGCGATAAACACCCCCAGATTGCGCTGCGCCGTCGCGTGGTACGGACGCAGCTCGAGCGCCCGCTGACAGAGATTAATCGCGCTCTGGGTGCGCCCGAGCCGATCCAAAACAGCCGCGAGAGAAACCATCGCAGGGACGTTGTCCGGGTCGACACGGTCGAGCACGAGTCGATACATCGCCTCCGCACGAGCCAGCGCCTGAGACGACCCGCGCTCCTTACGAAGCGAGGCCGCGACGCCGCCGTTGACTCCTCGAGCCAACCGCTGACGATCATAGGCCGACGTAGCGAACGGGAGCCACCGGGACAGCTGCACCTCAACCGGGGGGGGCGTGATCGCCTCCGACCAGACCGGGATGGCCACCGGCGCGCGTGCGTCGAGTCCCCCCAAAGATCCGCTCCCCGGCCGCTCGGCGCTTCGCGGACCACGCCACCGATTCCACCCCGCCACGACCTTCGCTCGCTCGCTGGTCGGCGCCTCCGCCACCGCGCGCCAAAACGCCTCGTGCTCTGGGCGCACCTGGTCCGAGGGTCCCTTGTGCAGGTGATGGCCGACGACCATCAACACGTCGGGACGCGCCCCCTCCACCACTTGCGCGGCGAGCACCCCCGCGATCAAATCGTCGGACTGGGCCATCAGCAGACCGCGCGACCCGGTCTGGGCGAGGGCCCCGCGGGCCCAGGTGTGTGGCATCCAGGAGGTCGTCACGCGACGCTCGTGAGGCGCTCGAAGCGCCAGCGGGAGGAGCACTGCCAGGGCCGCCAGTGGACCCAAGGCGAGCATCACCCTCCCCCGCTGTCGGGACAACCGCGTGATCTCGACGGCCGTCGCCGTGATCAGCACCAGGCACAAGACCATGCCCGTCTGTCGATCGGCGATGCCCATGGGATTCACGCCAGCGCTGTACACGAGCTCCACACTCACGACCAGCGCGACCAACAGCAGCGCGTCTTTGTCTTCGCGAGCCAACGCCCAGGTCAACAGCGCCATGATCGCGAAGACCAAGCCGAAAGCCCCGAGGTCCTCCGTGAGATTCGCCACCGTCGCTTCCAACCCCACCTGCCATAGCGTGAGACTGGACGGGAGGATTCGGTCCGCGTAGGCCTCCACGATCGTCCGCGCCTGAAGGTGCTCCACGAGGGCACCGAAGGTCTCGGGGTTCCCCCAATCCCGAGAGGGCCCGCGCACCGAACTCAGCGGGATCGACAGCACAGTCAGCAGCCCCGCGCAGCCCACCAGCGGCGCCCACCGCAGCCACGCGCGCGCGCGCGGCCACTCTTTGACCGCGAGCAAAATCAGCGCCACGGTCACCAGCACCCTGAGGTCACCAAAGCACACGCCTCCCCACGCACCCACAAAGATCGCAAGCAACCGGGGACGCAGATCGGAGGGGGAGCGCAGCGCCCAATCCACCGACGACACAAACGCCAGCCCCAGGCAGCTCGCCAACCCATAGATCTCCGCCACCCGTGCGCTGCGCAGCACCGTGGCGCCGAGCACGATCCACGCGGCGGTACCAGCGCAAATCCAAGCGTTGGCTCCACGACGCTGGATGATCGCGAGGCAGGAGGCGAGCGCCAAGCTCATGCAGACCGCAGAGGCCATCGCGACACGAAACGCGATGGTTCCAAGGGGGAGCGGCGCGAGCGCCCGGGCGAGGAGCGTATATCCGGGCGTCCCCGGAGGGTGGATCACGCCGAGCTCGGCGGTGGCGGCGACCAGCTCCCCGGAGTCGAGCCAAAAAATATCCGGCGAAACTCCGAGAGAGAACCAGGCGAACGAGCCCCAACACAGCGCTCGACGAACGGTGGTGGGATTCGCCACAGTCGCAGTGTCCCAAACTCCCGGCGTCACGCCAAGCAGGGGCCGCACGTGATAGCCTGCCAGCCAACAAATGCTCGTGCTCTCCCAATCCGCCCCGCTGCCTGCGCACTCCGCCGCATGTATTGGAGCGTTCGACGGTCTCCACCGCGGGCACCAGGAGCTCTTGAGCCGCGCGCGCGCAATTCAACCCCACGTCGCGCTCGTGACCTTCACGCCGCATCCGATGCAGGTCCTCGCCCCCGAACGAGCGCCCGCCACCTTGCAAACGCCGAAGCAGCGTCGCAGAGTCGCGCGATGGCTCGGCATCGACGCCGTCGTCGAGCTCCCGTTTGACGCGGAGGTCTCTTTGCTCTCCCCCGCAGACTTTGTCGACCGGTACCTGCACCACGGGCTCCAGCCATCCGCGGTGGTCGTGGGAGAAGACTTTCGTTTTGGTCATCGCCGCGAAGGGACCATCCCCCTCCTGCAGGCCATGCTCTCTACCCGTTCGGTGCCGCTCGAGGTCGTCGAGAAAGTGCTCGGCGCTGACGGCGGCAAGCTCGGATCCTCCGTGATTCGTGAGCATCTGCGACGCGGTGAGGTCGCCCAGGCCGCCGTGATCCTCGGGCGCCCACACTGCGTGGAGGGCACCGTGATCGCGGGCGAACGCCGCGGGCGAACGCTCGGGTTTCCCACCGCCAATATCCAAAGTGACGGGGCCATGCTCCCCGGACGAGGCGTCTACGCCGTGTGTGCCCAAATCACAAGCCCAAATCACGGAGACTACGGCGCGCGTTTCACCGGCGTCGCGAACATCGGCGTCAATCCAACCTTTACCGACGACTCCGCCGCCCACGACACCCAAGACGCCTTGGAGGTGCATCTTTTAGGGGCGCCCGAGGGGCTCTCGCTGTACGGCGACGTCGTTGAGGTCGCCTTCGTCGCTCGCATTCGAGACGAACAAAAATTCAACAGCGGCGCTGCGCTCACCGCCCAGATCGCCGAGGACGTCTCGCGCGCCGGGTCGCTCCTCGCCGCCGCGCCCACGATCCTCATGGCCCCTCCCGAGGCGGAGATTGAGCGAGAGGCGAAATCACGATGACACTCCACTCTCTCGACCCCCTGGCGAGCCCTACCCTCGCCGCCCTCTACCTTCGCCAAGGGCACCTTCAGCGCGCCGGCTCCGTCGTGGAATCCCTCCTCGAAAAGAATCCGGAGGACGGTGTCGCGCTGGCCTTATCCCATCGAATTCAGTGCCTGACCACGGTGGGTCTCGAAGCCTGGATTCACGATGACGCGCTCGCGTTCCGGCTGACATCCCCGTACAACGGCGCGCTCACCCTGCACGTACAGTTCTTCCCGTCGAGCACCCTCGGCGTCTTCGACACGCATCAACCATGGACCGCGAATCCCGGCGGGCTTCGACTCCCGCTCCCGAGCCCTCGCGGCGCAGCCGTCGCAAAGTTGACCGGTCAACTGCTGGAGAAAGCCTGCACGGTCGCCATCAGCCGCGTCGTGTCTTGGTGAGTCGTGGTACGCTGCCGCAGGCAGGGAGACGCCCTGCGCGACTCCCTATGTTTCGTGGAACACTCACCGCCCTCATCACCCCGTTTGATGGCCCGCAAGTTGACCTAGAGGCGCTCGATCGCCTCGTCCATCGTCAACTCGAGCAGGGAGTTCAAGGGCTCGTTCCTTGCGGGACGACCGGCGAGGCCGCCACCATGCGCCGCGAAGAACACTTGCGAGTCGTGGAGCGCGTCGTCAAAATCGCGAGCGGCCGCGTACCCGTGCTCGCCGGTGCCGGCTCCAACTCGACGCAGGACGCCATCGAACTCGCAAGATCGTGCGAATCCCTCGGCGCTGACGGGACGCTCCAGGTCACCCCCTACTACAACCGACCGCCTCAAGAGGGCCTGATCGCCCACTTTGAGTCCATCGCGGACGCGTGCGAGAAACCGATCGTCTTGTACAACGTCCCAAGCCGCACCGGATGCGACATGCTCCCTGAGACCGTGGCCAAACTCGCTGGACACGAACGTATCGTCGGGATCAAAGAAGCCACCGGAGATCTATCTCGCGCCTCAACCATCCGCCGCCTGTGCGGCGACTCGTTCACCTTGCTGAGCGGCGATGACTTCACCATTTTGCCGTTTATGAGCGCGGGAGGGCACGGGGTCATCAGCGTCGTCTCCAACGTCATCCCCAAGGTCATCGTCGATCTCGTCGACGGCGACTTTGATAGCCTCGCCCTCCACGACTTCCAGCTCAAACTCACCGAGGCGCTGTTCGCCGCGCCCAACCCCATCCCCGTGAAAGCGGCGCTCAAAATATTCGGACTATGTTCCGAGCAGGTGCGCTCGCCGCTCGTCGCCCTCTCCCCCGATTCCCCGCTCTACCGGCGCCTCGAAGCGCTCGCACAGGAGATCCGTCATGACCAATGAACCCCATCTTGTCCCCATCCATGTTGTCGGCGCTCGTGGCCGCATGGGCACCTCCATCATCCGCGAGGTCGTCCAAAGCGAGAATTTTATCCTGGAGGGTGCTGTGGACCGCACCGGGGGTCCCGGAATTGGGCAAGACGCCGGTCGTTTGGTGGGTCTGACTGAAGTAGGCGTGAAGGTCGGCGAGCGTTTGCAACCGGGCCCGGGCACGGTCGTGCTCGACTTCTCTCTCCCAGAAGCGACCCCGAAGAACCTCGCTCAATGTGTAGAACATCGAGTGCCGCTGGTCTGCGGCACTACGGGGGGTGGGGAGGTTGTGGAGCAGCTTATTCGTGAGGCCGCGGCCGATATTCCCATCGTCTACGCCGCCAACTTTAGCGCGGGTGTCACGATGCTCATCGCGCTCGCGGGCATCGCCGCTCGCGCCCTTGGTCCGAAGTGGGAGGCGGAGATTCTCGAACTCCACCACCGACACAAAAAAGACGCTCCCTCCGGGACGGCCCTTCGAATCGCCCACGAGGTGGCGTCTTCGCGAGACCAAACGCTCTCGGAGATCTTTGTGGCAGATCGTTCCACACGGCATCAAGCGCGATCGCCTGACGAAGTTGGCATCTTTGGCATGCGCGGCGGCGACTCGGTTGGGGAACACACCCTGATGCTGTTGTCCGACGGCGAACGGGTCGAACTCACGCACCGCGCCACCGACCGCCGAATCTTCGCGCGCGGAGCGCTCCGCGCCGCGCGGTGGGTCGTCGACAAGCCCCCTGGCGTCTACGACATGCGCGACGTCTTAGGCATCGATCCCGTCTAGCTACGGCCAAAACCGCCGGCTCCATCGAGCTTCACCTTCCGCCCGCGCCGCATGGGAAGGCGCTGGAAAACTGTGCCACCATGCGCCCATGGTCGCCTCGTCCTCCTCCCCACTCGCGACGCGTCTTCGTCCCTTCGGCACGACGATCTTCGCGGAGATGACCCAACTCGCCATCGCGCATGAGGCGGTCAACTTGGGTCAAGGGTTTCCTAATTTTGAGGGGCCCGCCGAGATCAAACAGATCGCTGTCGAGACCGTACGGACCGGCAACAACCAGTACGCTCGTCCCTGGGGAGACCTCTCCCTCGTTCACGCGATCAGCGAACACCAAGAGCGATTCTACGAGCTGACCTACGATCCCATCGGCGAGGTCACAGTCTATAACGGCGCGACGGAGGCCATCTTCGCGTCGCTGATGGCCATCCTTAACCCTGGCGACGAGGTCGTGATCTTCGAGCCGTATTACGACTCATACCGCGCGAGCATCGCCATGGCCGGGGGACGCGAGCGCATCGTCACCCTCCGCGCCCCCGACTTCTCCTACCGCCCCGCGGAGCTTGAAGCGGCCATCAACGAGCGCACCCGCTGCATCCTGCTCAACACGCCGCACAACCCGTCGGGCAAGGTGTTCGCGCATGCAGAGCTCGAACACATCGCCGAGCTCGCGCGGCGACACGACCTGCTCATCATCTCCGATGAGGTCTACGAACACCTCGTCTTTGAGGGGAGCCACATCCCGATCGCGACGCTACCAGGGATGCGTGAGCGAACCATCACAATCTCCTCTGCCGGAAAGTCCTTCTCGTTTACGGGGTGGAAGGTGGGCCACACCTGCGCACCCGCGGAGATCACCAGCGCGCTTCGTACCTCCCATCAATTCATCACCTTCTGCAACAGCGGACCGCTTCAACCCGCGGTCGCCGCTGCGTACCGACTCCCCGACGAATATTTCGCGACCTTTATCCGCGAGTATCGGGCCCGCCGAGACCTCCTTTGTGGAGCGCTCAAGTCCTTGGGACTCGACGTGCTCGTGCCCGCCGGCACCTACTTTGTCACCACCGACATCCGACCGCTCGGCTACGACAACGACGTGGAGTTTTGCCGCATGCTACCGGAGAGAGTGGGTGTGGCGGCAATCCCGAACTCGGCGTTTTACGAGAACAAAGAGGAGGGGAGACACCTTGTGCGGTGGGCATTTTGCAAGACCACTGCCATGCTCGAAGCAGGCGTTGAACGCCTCAAAACGCTCAAGCCCATGGAGGTCACGTGAGAGTCGCCGCGATTCAACACACCATCGTGTGGGAGCATCCCGCGTCGAATTTCGCCCGGCTCTCGCCGATGCTAGAGGCCGCCCGAAGAGATGGGGCTGACCTCATCGTTCTCCCGGAGATGTTCGCCTGCGGATTTTCCATGAACACGGAGGTCATCGCAGAGCGAGCCGACGGCCCCACCCTCACCTTCTTGCGCGAGCGCGCCCGCGAGCTCGGCTGCTGGCTCGCCGGCTCCATCCCGATCCGAACTCGCGCCGAACAGTCTCGTCCGACCAACAGCCTCTTCTTCTGCGGCCCTGACGGTCAAGAGCACCGCTACGACAAGGTCCACCCCTTCACCTACGCTGGGGAACACGAGCGCTATGAGGCCGGGTCTACCCGCGTGACCTTCGAGATTGAAGGGGTACGGATCACGCCCTTCGTTTGCTACGACCTCCGTTTCGCCGACGAGTTCTGGGACCGCGCCCAGGATACAGACTGCTATGTTGTCGTCGCCAACTGGCCACAAAAGCGCGTTCACCATTGGTCTGCGCTGCTCCGCGCCAGGGCCATCGAGAACCTGGCGTGGGTCGTGGGTGTCAATCGTGTCGGCGAAGGAGGCGGACTCACCTACAGTGGAGAGAGCGCGATCATCGATCCGACGGGGGAGGTGTTGGCGTGCAACGGAGGTGACGAGACAACGTTGCTCGCGGAGGTCACCCGCGCCCGCGTCGAGGAGACCCGCGCACGCTTCCCCTTCCTCAACGATCGGTGAGCCCTCGGTCCAACAGCGCGCTGCATCGTTGACCACACCCTCACTAGCAAGATCTCTGTGATTTTTGTCAGCGCCCTCCACCAAGATCTTACATCGACAAGATCTCCCGGAGGCGATGTCGTTGGAATCGACCGTTCACGGCCTTCGCTGGTGAATTTCAACTTTGTTCGAGAACATTGACGCGAATAGATCGTGACGTTACTCAAGTACTGTGCCGCGCTACTTCAATCTCACCGAAGCTCAATCTCTCGTACCGCGCCTCTCCACACTCATGAGCGAGGCGCTCGCGCTCCACATCACGCTCCAGCGACAGTCGAACCGCCTCGACTTCCTCGGCGTGGAGCTGTCTTGGGATCTGTTGCGTGGGGATTTTGACAGCGACGCCGACACCGACGACCAAGAGCGCGCAGGCATCGCCCGCGTGCGGCTGACCTATGAATTGCTCCACGAGCGGATCGAAGCCATGGAATCCATGGGCGTCGAAGTGCGCGAGGTCATCGAAGGGCGCGTCGACTTTCGAACCTGGCTCGACGGTCGGACAGAGGCCGCTTTGTCGTGGAAATTGGGAGAGCCCACCATCGAATGGTTCCACGACGTTGATGAAGAGGAGGCTCGCCACTCTATCTTTGGCCATCGATTTTGCGCAGAGCGAGAGGCCCTCGCGGCTCAAAGACACTAACGCTGCTCGCCCGCAGCGCGTGTGCGCGGCAGGCCCAGCGCGAACGCGGCTTCGAACTACTCGCCGGGGTTTCGGCGGACCGACTGGAGGATATCTGGATGACCATCCTCCATCAGCACGGTCAGTCACTCGCGGGTGTGGGGGTCGCTACCTGCGCCACGTCCTCGACCACCTCCCCCCCGTCACCGGAGCCGGTGAGGACGCAGCCCTCCGCCGAGCCCGCGTGATAATCGCGGCGACCGCTGCCATCGTCCTCGCACTGCCGCGCACGTCTGCGGGGTGGCCAGTCGCCCCACACATGCGCCCGTCATCGACGCCAGGATAGAGCGCCCAACCTCATGCGGGCGCGGGACGATGACGACATTCCCTGTCAAGCAGGCGTATCCGCGTGTATGGCCAACGATGCACCGGACACCGAGAGAATATTTACCCGAACATACGGCGAGTCATGCTCGCTCGTGTGCCCTCGAGCGTCACCTCAAACAAGTCACCATATCGAGTCACAAAGCCCACGTCTGCATCTTTGACTCCAAGCTCCCGAATAATTATGGGAACAGTGTCGCAATGCCCGACAATAAGACTCGACTCCGGCCGCCGCCTCAGCGCGCGCCCGGCCACACCTCGAGCGTCATTCGCCGCATACTCCTCCGCGGTCGCTCCTATCGCCTCTAGCAAGGGGGCCGCGGTGCGGTGCGTCCGTAAGTATGGGGTGACGAACACCCCCGACACCTGCGCCACCCCGGAGTCTGAGACGAGCGTGCGAGCCCGAGCGATCCCTCGAGGGCTCAAGTCGACATCCTCAAGTCCGCGACCTTGCAGCTTCTCGGCGTGGCGGACCACAAAGACGCGCGTCACCACGATTCGCCCTCCGTAGACGTGGCCCGAAGACGGACCAGACCATCTCTCGTGGTCGCTCCGCTCGCCCCTTCCGTCCCCGGCTCGATGTCGCTGGCCTCCCCTCGGCTCGCACCGTTCGCGAGCCCCTCGTCCCACAGGTGACTGGGCTTAATATTTCCCAGCGCGGCGAACATGTTGCTCGGAATACGAGAATCCTCCAGCTCAAATTCGGAGATCAACGCCTTCATTTTTTTGCGTCGAAGATTCTCTTGGCTGCCGCAAAGATCGCACGGGACGATGGGGTAGCCGCGCGCGCTCGCCAACGCAGCGAGGTCTGCCTCCGCGCAGGTGGCGAGGGGTCGAATGACCGTGTGTTCCCCTGAGTCGCTGCGCAGCGAACACGGCATCGCCTTCAGCTGTCCGGCGTAGATAAAATTCAGCAAGAATGTCTCCAGCACGTCTTCTCGATGATGTCCGAGCGCGATTTTTGTCGCCCCGAGCTCCGTGGCGGTGCGATAGAGAATGCCTCTTCGTAGCCGTGAGCACAGCGAGCAGAAGGCTTTGCCCTGAGGCGTGTGCTCTTTCACGACGCGGAACGTATCCACGGAGACGAGGTGATGCTCAAAGCCCTCTTGCACCAGGTGATCACGGATCGTGGACACCGGGAACCCAGGGTGTCCCTGGTCGAGATTCACCGCCACCATCGAGAAGTCAAACGGGAGCTTGCGCTGATATGCGCGGAGGAGATGGAGCATGCCCCACGAATCTTTCCCGCCGGAGATCGCCACCATCACCCTGTCACCTGGCTCGATCAGACCGCGCTGCTTGTTGAGGCGCGACATCTGTCGCAAGAGTCGCCGCTCGGTTCGTTCGGCCGAGTCGACTCCTGGCTCCCCCACTGTGGCCGCCCCACTGGAACTATCGCGAAGCATCCTCAACCCATACCACGGGGCACATCCGAGCGCAGCGGGCCCTCGGTGCGGGCTGCGCCCACCCGCGGGCGTATCGCTCTTACCTGCTCTTCAGTTCCTCGATATACTGCCACGGTGTCAGTCATCCGGACCCTCGTGCACTCCTCACGTGCGCTCGTCACGACGGCCAAGGATGTCGCGCGCACGCGAGAAATCGCTGGCGTCTTCTGGAAGCACGGCTTTGGCTGGGTCATCCGACGTCTCAAACTCCGGAAGGAGTTTCAAATCGATGAGGAATCCTCGGGCTCCGTGGGGCGCCCCGCCCCCCTCGAAGATCCGGACACCGGAGAACGGCTCGTCGCGGCGCTCACCGATCTTGGACCGACCTGGGTCAAGTTCGGCCAGATCATGTCCACCCGACCCGACGTCCTCCCCGCCGCCCTGATCGAGCGACTCGCCTCGCTCCAAGACCAGGTCGCCCCAATGTCTGAGTCGGACATGACCACGCAAATGAGCGCGCAGTTCGGCCCAAAGTGGCGCGAACGCTTCACTGAATTTGACACGACCCCCATGGCCTCCGCGAGCATCGGACAGGTCCACGCCGCCCGCCTCAAGACCGGCGAGCAGGTGGTGCTCAAAATCCAGCGCCTCGACATCCAACCAAAAATAACCAGCGACCTCCACATCCTGCACGTCATCGCCACGTGGATGGAGGACGCATTCGAGGCCGCGCACGCCATGGACCTCACAGGCATGGTGCGCGACTTCGCGAAATCGTTGGAGCAAGAGCTCGATTACCGCGCCGAGGCGAGCAACATCGAGATGTTCCGCCAAAACTTCCGCGAGGTGCCCAACATTCACCTCCCAGAGGTGTACCGAGACCTCTCCACTCGCTATGTGCTCTGTATGGAGCGAATCGAGGGGAAGAAGATGACCCAGCTCCTTGACGCGGGAGATGACACTCATGATCTGGTCACCTTGTATTTCAACATGGCCTACCAGATGCTCTTCGTGGATGGCTTCTTCCACGGTGATCTACATCCAGGGAACGTGCTGATCCAACGCGACGGGTCCCTCGCGGTCATTGACTGCGGCATGGTGGGCCGCCTCGCCCCGAGCCGGAAAGACCGAATCGTTGACATCATATGGGCGGTCCTCAACGAGGACCTCGAGGCAGTCGCGCGGCATATTTATGATCTCGCGATCCCCAGCGGCGTCGTCGACTACCCCTCCTTCGAAGCCGACGCCATCGCCATCGCCGAGCGCTACATCGTCGGTGTGCCGCTGTCCCATATTCAGATGGGCGCGCTGTTCTCCGACCTCGTGCAAGGCGCCACGCGGCATCAGGTGCGCATGCCCACCGATTTCACGATGATGTTCAAGGCCATCATGACCACGGAGGGGCTCGCGAAGGCCATCGCACCGGACATCAACCCAATCGACCTCGCCTACCCCTACGTGTCCAAGATGATCACAGAGCGCTATTCACCCGAGCGGGTGAAGCAGGTGCTCTTGTCCGACGTGCAGCAGATCTCGTCCATGCTGCGAGGGATGCCCCGCGCGCTCCCGCGGACGCTCGACAACCTCAACCGCGGCGCGCTGACCTTTGGAATCAACGACGCGACGCTCGCGACCCTCGACCAGGCGCAGAGCCGTCGAACGGGACGAACCATCCGAGCGGCGTTCACGATGACGACCCTCGTCTGCGGCGCCATGACTCTGGGCGTCGAACAGCTACCGGCGGTACTGTGGGGTATCAACGGGGTCTCCCTCGCCTTCTGGTTCTTGTCGGTGACGGGCGCGATGAGCCTGCTGCGGCGCGGCGGACTGCTGTAAGCTCCCCCCCCTCGCGTCCCGACCTCGCGCCCATGGTTGAAGCTGCTATTGTAGGTGCTCCGATGTCTACCGCGCCCACGATTCGTCCTCTTCAATGGCTGGCGCCAAGGCTGCTCGCGCGCGTCCCCGGGGGTCCCCCCAACAT
>JBDQGY010000041.1:0-22814 GCA_040265175.1 Nannocystaceae bacterium | reverse complement strand
TGCCGACGGGCGCGAGCGTGGTCGGTGCGAGGAGGCGCTCGTTTTGTGGATGCCCGGGCCTCGCTCCTTTACGGGGGAAGACGTGGTGGAGCTGCACGTCCACGCGGGAGCGCGGAACGTGCAGGGTGTGGTCGGATGGTTGGTGGAGGCCGGAGCGACGCCGGCGGGCGCCGGAGATTTCACGCGACGAGCCTTTGAGCATGGGCGGTTGACGCTCGATCAAGCGGAGGGAATCGCCGCGGTCATTGGCGCTCAAACGGAGGCAGAGCTCGAGCACGGTCGGCGTTTGATGTCCGGGGAGCTGACGCGGGAGGTCACGCGTGTTCGTGACGCCGTGGCGGAACTTCGCGCGATGGTGGAGGGCGCCATTGGATTCCCGGAGGATCTTGCCGACGAAGAGGTGGTGGCGTGGGGAGTGCGGTGCGGAGTGATTGAAGGCGAGGTGTCGGCGTGGCTTGAACGATTTGCGCAGGGGATCCGCGCCCGAAGTCGTCTCCGCGTGGTGCTCGCGGGCCCGCCCAATGCGGGGAAGAGCGCGTTGTTTAATGCGCTCGTCGGGGCCGCCCGGGCGATCGTCGCGGAAGTTCCGGGGACGACGCGCGACTACGTGGAGGTGGAGTGCGAGTGGCAAGGCAAGGCCTTGACCCTGGTGGACACGGCGGGGTTTCGGGGCGCTCGCGACGCCGTCGAGGCCGCCGGCGTCGAGTTGAGCGCTGCGCAGGTGCAGGTGGCAGACTTGGTGCTCTGGGTGCGTGCGGTGGATGAGGAGGAAATTCCGATCCCAACGGTCGTCGCCACGCGTGGAGAGGCGGTGGCGCTTCGGGTGGTGACCAAGCTTGATCTTTGCCCCGGCGGGGCGCGTGACGTTGGGCTCGCAGGCGTGCAGTTTGCCGTCAGCGCGCGATCGGGGCTAGGGATCGAGGTGTTGCGCGACGCGATCGTGCGGCGGCTTTGGGGAGAGACGGATGGGGGATGGATCGGGCTTCGTCGCCACGAGGCGCGCTGCCGGGAGGCGGTGGCGTCGTTGGTGGAGGCGCGCGACGAGCTCGCGAAGGGTGCGGGTCGTCTGGAGATCGCCGCCCTGCCCCTGCAAGAGGCGCAGGCGCGGCTGGATGCGATCTTGGGGCGCAGCGCGGCGGGCCCCGTCGGGGCGCAGGTGCTCGCGCAGATCTTCAGCTCGTTTTGCATCGGCAAATGAGCCGCGGCGCGGAGCGCGCTGGGATTTAGCTCGCCGCCAACGACCGCAGTCGCGCGTAGACAGCGTCGAACACGGAATCCTCGGCGGGAGAGCTCGCAGCTTCGCCGAGTCTTGGGACCTCTCCAAGCAGCGGCGCCTCGCGGTGGGCGGCCAGCAGCTGTCGATTAAGCGTGAGGCTCTCGTCCTCACCCCAGTAAGGTGTCGCGCCGTGGTTGATGACGATTCCGGCCACGGGAATGTCCGCGTTCGCGAGGGCGTGGAGGGTGAGCCAGGTGTGATTGATGGTCCCCAAATTGGGTCGTACGACGAGGAGCACGGGGGCACAAAAGTGTGAGATCCACGTGGGTTGCCACGTGCCTCCGGGCATCGGGACGAACAAGCCCCCTGCCCCCTCGATCAAAACAAGGTCTGGGTTGTGCTGGGCTTCGAGGGACGTCAGCGTCTGGGTTACCCGGGTAAGGCAGGAGAGATTCGGTTGGCTGTCTTCGTGGAGGAAGGGCCGCATGTCCTCGGCCATGCCTGGGGCGAGGGGCTGCTCGTAACGTACAGGTGCGACGTGATCCGCGTGCAGCCCAGGGAGGTCGGCGGCGTGCGTGAGGCGCTGGGCGTCGGTGGGCTGTTCGGATCCAGACTGTGCCGGCTTAAATGGGAGCGCACGTAGGTGGCGACGCCGCGCGGCTCGGAGCAGCGCGCACGAGAGTTCGGTCTTGCCGACGGCGGTATCGGTGCCCGCGACGAACACCCGCAGCGGTCGGTCGGTGGTTGTGTCGCTGTCGGTCATGGGGCAGCCGCGAGTTCCAAGGGGTGGTTGGCCTGAGCAAATACCCGAGCAAGTTCCGCGGTCAACGCGTCGATTTGTGCCTCGGTGTGAGCGGCGCTGATGGTGAGGCGAAGACGGGAGCTCCCGTGGGGCACGGTGGGCGGGCGGATGGCCTGAACGTGCCAGCCGTTGGCGCGGAGCTGTTTGGACAGGGACATCGCGAGGTTGGGATCACCGACGGCGAGGGGCACGATGGCGCTTTGGACGGGGAGCTCGAGGCGCTGGGACATGCGGAGAATGTTTCGCGTCAAGCGAGCGCGGCGCTCGTCACCGTCACCGCCGCGCACCTGTTTGATTCGTTGAAGCAGCTGGGTCGCGACCACGGGCGAGAGCGCTGTCGAGAAGACGAAAGAGCGCGCGGTGTTGCGGATCAAGTCGCAAATCGGCCCGGTACTGGCGACAAACGCTCCGGCGGCGCCGTAGGCTTTGCCGAGGGTACCTACGTAGAGGTCGGGGGAGATGTTGTTGGCTTGGCTCCATCCGGCGCCGTCTTCGTACAGACCAAAGTCGTGTGCGCCGTCGAGGTACAGCGCGTGGCCTGCTTCGAGCCATCGCTTGTGTTGGTCTGGGTCGTGTCGGGTCCCGTTCATCGAGTACAGCGATTCGCAGATCCACCATCGGATGGAGGCACGTTCGTCGTCTGCGATGGTCGGTGGGCTCTGTGACAGTGGCGGGGTCTCGAGGTGGGGTACGATGGAGGGGCGCGGTGCGGACAGACGTAGGCCGTCGATCATGGAGGCGTGGATGAGGCGGTCGCTGTAGACGTTGTCGCCCCCACGGAGGATCGCGGGCAAAACCCCGACGTTGAGTTGAAATCCGCTCACGAACAAGACCGCGTCTTCGGTGCGGGCGACGGACGCGAGGGCGCGCTCAACTTCGCGGTGAGGTTCGAGGTCTCCGCAGATCAGTCGGGACGCGCCGGCCCCGGAGAGGCTGGGTTGGGCCTCCGTGGTGGAGCTCGCGAGACTGGACGCGTAGCCGAGATAGTCGTTGCTGCAAAAGCCGATGACGTGGTCCCCGTCCACGGTGTATCGGACGCCGTCCCGGTCGCTGATAGCGGGCGGGTGTCTCCGGAGATGGCGCTGTTCGAGTTGGCGAAGGGCCTCGCGTGCGCGTTGGTCAATGGTGCAGGTCAAGCGCGCAGAGCATAGTGCTTGTGGCATGATGTTGGACGTGGGTCCGAAGTTTGAGGATGATCTTTTCGGCTGGCTCGGCACGCGTGGGCTTGTGCTTGATGCGGAAGGCGTGGAACGCGCAAGCACCTGTGTGGAGGCTTGGAACCGTCACAAAAGCGCGTTGAACATTGTTTCGGAGGGTGCTGTTGCCGATCAAGTGAGCGCGAGCACGGCGTCGGTGCGTGCGCTGATGTCTTGTGGCTGCGAGGGGTTGTTTGTGGATGTTGGCGCAGGCGGTGGGTTTCCGGGCCTGTGGGTCGCCGCATGTCACCCCGCGCCGGGTATCTTGGTGGAGCCGCGGTCGCGTCGGGCCGATTTCCTCGAGCTGACGCTTGCCGCCATGGGTCGCCGCGATTGGCGGGTCGTTCGGGCGAGGCTCGGCGAAGGCGGTTGGATGGCCGTGGGAGGCGATAACGCGGGTGTTGCGGTGCTAGAGGCGAGTGTGCCGCAGGTCGTGAGTGCGCGGGCGGTCTGGGATCCGGAGACGTGGTGGAGGTTGGGTTCGCGGTGTGTGGGCGATGAAGGGCTCGTGATGCTCCACGTGCGGCCGGACGATCCAGACGTAGAGGGTGCACATCGGGTGGAGTCTGTGGTGCTGGACGGCTGGGATGCGCGACTGTATCGGCCGCGGCACGTGGCAACAGATTCGCCGAAGTAGAGCACGCGTGTGGCACGTGGAGCAGCGAGTTAGATCTGGCGAGCGCGACGTTCCACGTGGAACATGATCGGTCGGCGCGTGAGCCATGCAAGTCGTTCCACGTGGAACACGAGCACACGCGCACACACCTCCGCCGATGCGCGAGCCGAGCTGTCCAGTCCCCTCCCCTCCGCCAAACAACGAGAAGCTTAGGGTGTCGCAGACTGGCCAGCGTCGACCGCCCGCACCAACACCGCACCCGCGCATGATTGCAGATGCTCTTGAATCGTTGGATCCTCGCTCTGATCGAGCGTGCGTGCCTCTCCAAGCAGCCGGAGACCACGCTCCACCTCACCGAGCCGACACAAGACCCATCCGCGCGTGTCGAGATAGCTGCTGTTCTTGGGATCTTGTGACAACGCATTCGCCGACAGCACCGACGCCTCGTCAAGCCGCTCACCCGTCAAGGCAAGCGCGTAGGCGAGCGCGTTCGCGCGTTCCGGCGCTTCTGGCCGCCGCTGATACGAATCCTCCAAGGGCCCCACCGCAACAAGCGGCCTTCCTTGCTGGAGCAAATGCAGCCCCAAAGTGCTACTAAACAATGTTCCGTGGCTGCTTAGGACTACTGCGAGTGTCGCTCCCGCCACCCCCAGGTGCAGCGCGACGCGTCCATCCATTCGCCGGCCCGTCGCTGACCTTTCGAGCCCGAGCACCCACACGCCCCCAACAACCCACCCCGCCGCGTGACCAGTATTTGCGAGGCGTGGACCGGACGCCCACACCATGGGCAGCACCCAACCGGCGACCATGCACACGACGACCGCAGTCACCACTTGCCGTCGAACTTCGGCGCACACGCCACCACGCTCATTCACGACCACGGCCGCGAGCGCGAACAGTCCCCCCGATAAACCGACGACCACAGCCCCCTCACCCGCGTAGCTCGACGCCAGCGTCGCGACGATCCCTCCGGAAATCAACACCCCGACACTTCGTCCCTGTCCTACGGCCGCCACGGACCACGGCCACAACGCATGCAGCGAAATGATGTTGACCAACCAGTGGAACAAACCGCCGTGGAGCAAACACGCCGTGGCCAGACGCCACCACTGTTGATCAATCCAAATGGAGGCAACGTCCGCCCCACCTGCACGGCTGAGCACCACCGCATCGATCATGGAAATCCACGCGGCGAGAGAGTCTTGCGAACGCGACCCATCGTCCCATGCGAGAAATCCGACGATCACGCCGGTGACGCCGGTGACCAACCACAAGAAGGTCGGGCGTGACCCGGTGCCGATGGTCACGTCGCGAGCTCCATGATCTTCCTCCATCTACCCACAGCATACAGAACTCGGGGGGGGCGCCCTAGCCCCAAAGTCTTGCAGGATCCGAAGCTGCCCAGGTATCGTACGTGCCCACGGCGCCCTCCATCCACGGCGCCGCGTCCTCCGGCCTTCGCGTGTCCAAACCTCATCTATTTTTGCTCGAGTCTGAAGCCTCGACGTGTCGCGCTCTTGAGATGTCGTTTCGCGACGCGGGCTATACGGTGACAGCTACGGACGAGCTTGACGTCGCCCGAACGCTGCTCGAGGAGGTCCGACCCGCGTTTATCTTGGCCGACCTTGACCACACCCACGGCACGGGCATCGACTTTTGCGCTGAACTTCGCAGGTCGCCTGCGCATCGCGACGCGGTCATCCTCGCCATGACCCAGCGCGATGACCTCGCGCTCCGTGTGAAGGCGGTGGACCTTCAGATCTTCGATTTCTTTAAAAAGCCGGTGCTGGTCGGTGAGATCGTCACGCGGTTACGAACCTTGAGCAACCGCGCTCAATACTCCACCATCTTGCGCGCATCTTCACGTTCCAAACTCGAAGGTGAGCTCGGTGAGACGACCCCCTACGATCTTCTCAGCACCATCGCGCGCGGCGGTCGATCCGCGGTGCTCACGTGTGGAACCGCGCTTGGGCCGTTCTTTTGCTGGTTCACTGAGGGGGAGCTGACCGACGCACAGCTCGGGCATCTTCATGGTGATGACAGCGTGCACGCCTTCCTCGGAGAGCGTCGAGGTCACTACGAAATCGAGTTTCGGGAGGTCCATCGAGCCCGGTCGGTGAGTGACTCGCTCCCGTCCATTTTGGAGGCCGCGCTCGAGCGAATTGCCTCGTGGAACGAGCTGCTCGAGACCCTTCCGCCCATGGAGAGCGTCTTGCAACCGGGCGAGTCCAGGTTCGAGTCCAACGAACTCGAGCAGGACCCACTGGTGCGAGAGCTTGCGCGACGGGCTGAAAAACGCGCGACGGTGGCGTCTTTGCTCCAAGCGGAGCAGCCGCGGGATCTGGCGAGGGCGGCCGCGCTTAGCAAGATGTATTTCTACGGACTCGTTGAGGTGACCGAGGAAGAGCCCGGCGAAGAGGTAGACGATGATTCCCTGACTTCTCTCGAACGGTGGGAGGAAGACCATCTCGCCGCTGACAGCGGCCTCTTGGACGAGGAGGCGCCCATCCGGGAACCTGCACGGAGCGCGGCCATCTCCACCAAATCTGATTTGCCCCCAGCGCCTGACTTCGTCGCCGGAGTTGGTGACGTGCACGACGCCGCCGACGACGACGACGACGACGCACACCCCGGCGTCGAAGACGAGGAGGCCGCGGCACCGACCACGGGGTCTGGCTCATACGTGGACGTGGACGCGGTGCCTGCGGCCAGGACCGCTCCGGATCCGCGGAGAACCTCCAACGACGCGAGCTACGTGGACGTCGATCACATCGGTTCGGGCCCGCTCCCGGCTGAAGCGGTCCCACAGAGTCAACTGGAGACGGTCCGAGACGCCATAAGACGCTCACAAATGGTTGATTTCGACGCCGTCGACTCCTTTGCGGCGGCGCGTCCGGACGCAGGTGCGGCGCTGGAGTCAGAGATTCCGAGCGACAACATCACCGCGCGGGATCCTGTTGAGCACCTTGGCAATCGCGCCGACGCCATCTTGGACGACGGCGATGACGTACCGCTGGTAGCGACCCATACGGATCCCTATCCTCCGGAGGAGGGGGACCTCGCGGACTTTTCCGGGCTTAATGATCCTCGTGGCTTGGAGCACTCGGATTCACCGCTGGAAGAGTTCTCGGTCTTTGGTGCGTCGGCGCCGGTCCTCACGGGCCCGACGGCGGAGGAGAGCATGGTTGGGTTTGCCCTGCCGCAAGATGAGTTTGAACCCGCCGTTCGAGGCACGACGCGCTCACGGTCCGAATCGGGCGAGCTGCACGACCAGCGAAGCGACGGCAGTTCGCACCTGGCCGCGCCCGAACATGGGGCGGTCAAGATTAATCGCGCGGGTGCTCTCTCCGAGTCGCGACCGCTGGAGGTGGACATCAGCCACGCGAGCCCATCTGGATTGTCGGGTCGTACGCTCGCAGAGAGCGGCGCCGATTTTGATCGCCTGCGGACGATGGCCGGCATCGAGACTGACACGGTGCACATTCGGGCGGGGCACCGTCCCGCCTATGAATCCATGCGCGAGGGTGTGGTGAGCGAACACGCTAGCTCGACGGAGGAACTCTCGGAACAGACGACGAGCGAGGATGACCCTGCGAGTGCGTCCAGCGTGCCTCGGAAGACGGCCCGCACCCGCGTCGGTCTACCTCCACCCTCCGCGGCCCCCGCAGTACAACCGCAGGCGGACGGATCTTCGCCGGCGCCGTCCGCATCTAGCGGCGGCGCGGCCATTCCACGCGCGCTCTCAACCGGAGAAGAGTCCGCATCGATCAGCATGTACGACATGGTCTCGAGGGCTCCCTCGTGGTGGGCACGTCGATGGACCTGGCTCGTGTTTGGCGGGGCCACCGTGGTAGCTCTCGTGTTGCTCACGGGACTGATCGAAGCTGACTTGGGTACCGATGTGGCCGACGACGCGACGGAAGGTGGCGATCTCGCAAAAGCGCAGGCGTCAACGGACGCACCCGCTACTACGACGGACGCAGCCGCGACGACGCGGCGTCCACCCGCGTCGCCTGACTTTGAGACCACCTCGACGCGTGGCGGTACAAGCGGTGCGGATGCGCGCGATCCTGAGACCACCGGGACGAGCCCGAGCGGCAGCGCTCCATTGTCCGGCACATCCACGGGAGACGCGGGAGAGATCGATCACACGGACGGAACGTCGAGCACCGCGGGCGCTCCGGAGCTCGAGGCGCCGGACGAGGACGCGGAAACAACTGCGGCGAGATCACCGGGAGAGGAGGCGCCGGAGCCTCTCGCTGCCGCGCCGACGCCAGAGGTCGCGCCGACGCCAGCGGAGACCCCCTCGACAGAGGGCTCGGCGGGCGAGGAACCATCAGCGAAGCAGGCCTCGGGCCACTTTGATTCCGCGACGCGCCTGTTTGATCATGGGAAATATAGTCGGGCCCAGGAAGAGATTGAGCGGGCCCTGGAGCTCGATGGGGGCTGGTCGGAAGCGATCTTGCTGAGCGCGAAGATCTACCTCGAACTGGGGCAATTCCAAGAGGCGATGGCGGTCGCGAGGCGCGTGACGCTCGTGGCGCCAGCGCTGGTTGAGGCGCACATCATCATCGGTGTGGCCGAGGAGGCCCTCGGATCCAAGCAGGGAGCGGTGGCCGCCTATGAGCGATTTTTGCTCATCGCTCCCACGCATCCCTACGTCACGTCGATTCGCAAAGAGCTCAAGCGCCTTCGCGCGGAGCCGACTCCATGACGAGCGCAGTTCCATCTGCGGTGTCGCCGAGATACCGCGTGTTGGCGATCGAGTCTTCGTGTGACGAGACAGCAGCGGCGGTGGTCGAGGGCCTTGAGGTCCGCTCGAGCGTCATCGCCTCGCAGGTAAAAATCCACGCGCAGTTCGGTGGGGTCGTGCCTGAACTGGCGAGTCGTCACCACCTCGACGCCATCGTACCGGTGATTCATGCGGCGCTTGACGAGGCGAAGATGGACCTGGCACAGCTCGATGCGTTGGCGGTGACCGACAGCCCAGGGCTGGTAGGCGCGCTCTTGGTGGGCGTGATGGCGGCGCGTGGACTGGCGATGAGCGCCAACCTCCCGCTGTTGGGCATTCATCACCTCGAAGGTCACCTGGTCTCTTCATTCCTCGGTGACGAGGAGAGGTCAGCGCGTACGTTTGAACCCCACGTCGCGCTCATGGTTTCGGGAGGACACACGGAGCTCGTCGCCGTAGAAGAATTTGGTCACTACGTGAAACTGGGGTCCACCCGCGACGACGCGGTGGGAGAGGCCTACGACAAGGTGTCGAAGATGCTCGGCACGGGATATCCCGGTGGCCCCGTGGTCGACCGTCTCGCGCGCGAGGGGAATCCACGCGCCATCGCCTTCCCGCGCGCGATGATCTCGAAGGGCCTTGAGTTCTCGTTCTCGGGATTAAAGACAGCTGTGGCGGTACATCTTGAGCGAGAGGGATTGCCCGCGTCTCGCGAGGCTCTCGCGGATATGTGCGCGAGTTTCCAAGCTGCGGTCGTCGAGGTGCTCGTTCGAAAGACCGTACGCGCGGTGGCGTCGGTGGGCGCGTCGCAGGTGAGGGTTGTGGGGGGGGTGGCCGCCAACAGCGGGTTGCGGGCTGCGATGAGCGACGCTGGGGCCGAGCATGGCTTCGGATTTGAGGCGGTGCCGCTGCGGTACTGCGGTGACAACGCCGCGATGATCGCTGGCGCGGCGACCCTTCGATTGAAGCACAAGCTGCGGTCTCCGGTGGACGTGCGGTCGACCCACTCCCTCGCCGCGCTCACGGAGGAGAGCCGTTCGTGAGCGCGCCGGAGCACATCGTCGGCCCTGGCGAGCTGCTGCGCAAATATGGTCTCGCACCGCGCAAGAGCTGGGGGCAAAACTTTCTCCACGATCCCCGGGTGCATGAAGAGATTGTTATGGCTTCTGGGGCCGAACTCGGTGGTCGGGTGGTGGAGATCGGCGCTGGCCTAGGCACGTTGACCATGCATCTACTTCGGACGGGCTCTGAGGTGTGGGCGATCGAGCGCGATCGCGATCTTTGCGAGGTGCTGCGCAAAGAGCTTGGGGGGAATCCCGAGTTCCGATTGTTTGAAGCGAACGCCATCACGTTCGACTATTCGACCGCAGCCCTCGATTCCAGTCGGGTCCCTGTCGTAGGGAATTTGCCCTACCAGATCACCGGCGAGCTGTTGTTTTCGCTCCTCGAGCACGACGCCTCTACAGGCGTCTGGATCGTCATGGTGCAGCAAGAGGTGGCTGATCGACTCTGCGCGTCGCCGGGGACCAAGCAGTACGGGGCGCCGACCGTGAGCCTCGGCCGGACGCGGGAGATGACGCGGGTGTGCCACGTGGGGCCAGGATCCTTTCTCCCACCACCGCGCGTGAATTCCACTGTGGTCTGTCTCGCTCCTCGCGCTCAAGCCCGAGGCGAGGTTAAAGACCCCGCCGGATTTCGAGCGCTCGTGCGCGCTGCGTTTGGGCAGCGCCGGAAGACCTTGCTCAACAGCTTGAGCGTTCTCGCGTCCAAAGAGGTGGTGTCGTCGTGGTGCGCGTCCGCTGGCATCGATCCTGGACTTCGCGCAGAGCGACTCGACGCGGCTCAGTTCGCCGCGCTCCAGCGTGCTCGGGAAGCGGAGGAGAGTGCCTGAGCTCCCCGAAGTTGAGATGGTCCGACGATCGCTGGGCCGCTTTCGACTTCGCGCGCCGGTGCGACGTGTGTGGCGGAGTCGCTGGCCCCTTCGTACAGGGGCGGCGTGGGAGCGAAGTAAAGAGCGGGTACAACGCCTGAAGGGCTGGCATCCGGGAGAGGTCGATCGACGCGGAAAATATCTCTTGATGAGTTTTCATCGCGACGGACGAGACGAGTCGAGCCTCCTCATTCATCTCGGTATGTCGGGGCACGTCGAGGTGTGTGGACTCGACGCGCCCCTGGAATCCCACACTCATCTACGGATTGTTTTTGAGGACGACCGAGAGCTTCGCTTCGTCGATCCGCGGCGGTTCGGCGGCGTCAGATTTGATCTTCGCGAGCGGCTTGAGACGAGCCCACCGATCGCCGCGCTCGGACCCGAGCCTCTCGATGACGGTTTCAACGGCGAGGTGTTGGCGACGCAGGCTCGGGGAAGCCGGCGGGTGATCCGAGATGTGCTCCTCGACCAGACCGTGGTCGCCGGACTCGGGAATATCTACGTGCTCGAGGCGCTCTATGAGGCCGGAGTTCACCCGGCAACCAAGGCGAGCCGGCTGCGAGCCCCTGCCTGGGATCGAATCGCGACGGCGGCGACGGGCGCATTGCGACGGGGCATCGAGAACAAGGGGACCACCTTGAGGGACTATCGTGACGCGAGCGGAGCGTCCGGCTCGCACCAGCACGCCTTGAAAGTGTACGGTCGAGGAGGGGAGCGCTGCCTCGGATGCGGCGAAGTCCTCGAAGGCTGGATGATGGGTGGTCGAACGGCCGTCCGATGCCCGCATGAACAGCCTGTGGTGCGGGGGCGGTGGGTCTCGTAGCGTTTGAGGTCTCCGGCCTCTTGGGCCCGCTCCACAGATTGCGCCGAACGCGCGCGAGGCTGGAATTGAGGGTGGCGAAGTTGGCCTTCCCATCCCAAGAAAAGGGCAAGGACCTCCGCCCTTTCGGGCTTGAAACCTGGCCGCCAACTGCCGGGGGAGACGTGACGGGGGTTTCGGTGGAGGTCCTTTAGAGTGAGACGCCGCTACTGCGGGTCTGGTGTCCCAAAGGTATGCACTGACCATGCCATAGCGTCCCATAAGCGTTGTGGCGTGGAATTTTGGGCTTTTAGGGTCGCTGCGAAGCTCTCGCGGCTGTCAGAATCCACGACGTTTGTCATGGAACTGACGAGGTCGCTGGAATCTTTGGGATTCGGCGACCTGCGCGGGCGAATCGTGGCGCCGCGCAGCCTGTAGTGCACACCTGCCCTGAGAGCGACCTGACATGCCGTGGGTACGATGTCGCCATGACAAGATCTTGCTCGATCGATTTGTTCTCGACAAATCGATCGATGTGTCGCCGGCCGCGTTTGAGACCCGATGACTGCCTCCTCCCAACAGTGCATATCCTTGGCTTCAGGGGAATCGTGGTGCGGGTGTCGCCGCCCCAGCCATTCGAGCGCATCCTGGCCTGTAAATTGCGGCGCAGCGCGTATTATGGGGCGTCGAATGACCAACCAGGCACCAAAGGCTGCGCTGTCGTCGGTGGGAACGCCGGATGACGACGCGCGCGTCGCGGATGAGGCGTTGATGGAGGCCTTCCGCGAGGGTGATGGGGACGCGTTCGCGGAGCTCACCCGGCGGCATCGCCGGGGACTGTTCAACTTTCTCCTGCGGAGCGTGGGCAATCGGTCCCGCGCAGAGGAGCTCCTCCAAGAAGTTTTCCTACGGGTCATCCGTGCTCGAGAGCGCTATGTCGTCACCGCGAAATTCACGACGTGGGTCTACACCATCGCGCGCAACATCGCGATTGATGAGAGCCGTCGCGCGAAGTTTCGTCGTCACCGATCCCTCGACGCGCCCACCTCGATGCGTGATGGGGACGGTCCATCGCTGCACGAACGTCTTCCCGCGCATCAAGTGTCCACAGACGACGCGGCGCAGGCGCCGACAATTCGTGACCGTGTCGCGACGGCCGTCAGCGATCTTCCGCCCGAGCAACGTGAGGTATTTGTGATGCGACAGTTTCGCGGGATGTCATTTCGACAAATCGGGGAGGTGGTCGGAGCCTCTGAGAATACCGCCAAGTCGCGGATGAGATACGCGCTTGAGAAACTGCGTCGTGAGCTCGCGGACATCGATCCGCGGGAGCAACCATCGGCGCCACCGAAGGAGGGATATGGCTGACCTTTCTCCATCGCAACTCGACGAACTAGAAGATGGACTCGACTCGCTCGACGCAACCACCGACGTGGCATCGCTCGGCTTGTCCGAAGAGGTGGCGGACCACATGGAGGCCTACCGCGGCGTCCTCGATCTTGTAGGATCACATCTAGACGAGGAGGAGCCCTCAAAGGGGTTGCTCGATGATGTGTTGGCGAAGGCCCACGCGGAGGTCGCCGCGGCCCCTCGAGTGACGCCGGCCACAGCGAGCGGCGCTGGTCGTCGCCGCTGGTGGATGCCCGTCTTGGCCCTCGCGGGGGCGAGCGCGGCGGTGCTCTGGATCGTGGAGCCAGAGCAAGCCATGGAAGGGGCGGCGCCGGCAGAGGTCGCGTCGGCTCCCGTTGCCCCCACGGATTTACCGAGTACGAATGAGCTCGAAGAGGCTCTGACGCGGGCTTCCGCGGCGACGCCCCCCGCCGAAGTGGTCGGGGAGACGGAGCCAAAGGTCGGTGGGCTACAAGGCGGCGGTCTGACTGCTGCCAACGGGGCCTCGGCTCAGCGCGCGCAGGGAGGTCTGGCTGGGCTCGACCTCGACGAGGTCTCAGACCCCGCGCCCGCGCCGACCTCGAACACCACACCCGCCAGCAATAGCGACGGATACAAAAATTCGGAGGCCAGCGATACGCAGGTCCCCGCCGGGGGGCCTCGACCGAAGAGAAAATCGAGAAAGGCGAACGCACCCGCAAAGATGAATACGCTCGAGGATCTCGCCACCCAGAAGTCACCCTTCAGTGACACCTCCGATCCCAAGCGGGACTGGGGCGACGCGCTGTTCAAAGCGCATAAGCTGAGGCGGGGAGGTCGCTGCGGCGCCGCTCTCCGCGAATACCAGACTCTCGCCCGCCACAAGGAGGTGGGCGACGCGTTGCTCGGCGAGGTCTACGGTGGCATGGGCCTTTGCGCGGAGGCGTCGGGTGAACTATCGAAAGCCAAGCTCTATTTTGACAAGGGGCGCGCGTTAAAGCCGGGCCTTGAAGCTTGGCTCACCACTGAGCGTGGGCGCATGTCATCCAAGTGACAGACGCCGTCACCGGCGTCGACGAATCAGGCTCGGCGACCCCAGCTTTTGCGAGTCTCCGGGGGCAGCGCGCCGAAGGTTGTCACGTGCCAATCGAGGAAGGCGTTGGTGGCCGCGTTGGGATATCCGCCGCCTTTCAGGGGACCGTACGAATTTTCGTAGCGCCCTGCGATCTCCTCGAAGGCAGCATCTCGGAGCACCTTGGCGAGGATGGACGCCGCGGCGACACTCGTGGATTTTGATTCCGCCTTGTCCAGGGCTTGAAGCCCCGCAAATTTTTGCTGGAGGGGTGAGAAAAGGCGGGCCCCGTCGCAGATGATGGTGTCACTCGACGTTAGCGGCGCCGATTCGAGCATCTCCGCGGCCAGCTCTCGCTCCAGCGCGTTGAGCTCACCACGCGCGACCCGTGCGTCGATTACCTCGGGAGTCGCGATTCTCGTCGCGCTCCACACTGCCACGCGTCGGACCTCCACGGCGAGAGCTTGACGTCGGGCCTTCGCCCGCGGTCCCGAGCCGAAGGCCTTGCTGTCCGCGACGCCGAGGTCGACCAACGTCGCCTCGCCTTGGGGATCGAGTCCAACAACGGCCAACACCATCGGGCCAAGAACAGGTCCGCGGCCGGCCTCATCGACCCCGAAGCAACGGGACGTAGAGGGAGGGGAGGATCTCATCCGACGTCTCCGGTGCTGTCGTCGAGCTCATCTTCGAGGGACCGAATGAACCCGATCAGCGCCTCGATCTCCGCGAGGTGTGCCGTACGCAAACGCGTCGCCAGGGCTCGGCCCGTGGCCAGCTGTCGTCGCTCTTGCTCGGCCGCCGACTCCTCGATTTCCGACCGCATCCGGAGGAGCTGATCCCTCCAACGGCCGGCGATGGGTTGCAGGTTGTCGCGGATCGACGATCGAATGGCCCCTTCTCCATCGGGGGCGCGGCGCTGGGCCTCTGCCAACGTCCTCGCGTGCGCCTTCGCGTCGCGGAGAGCCGCCATATGACCTGCGGCCCACGGTAAGAACCGAGCGCCGAGGTGTTCCGAAAGGGTCAACTCCAGCTCTCCTTCTCGAGAGAAGACAACGAGCGTGTCGCGAATTGTCTCGTTGAGCACCTGTTCGAGGTGGTCAGAGGCGAACGATGCATCGACGTCGAGCAAGGTCGCGCTCCCTCGACTCCTCTCCAAGAATCCAGAGGCAAGCCACTCCAAGGTGAGCGATTCATCTTGGGCGAGGAGGGCCGCCTTCAAGCGCTCTGCGAATCGCTCGAGGGCGGCGGCGACATTACGTTCTGCCGGGTCTGTGGCGACTCCGTGCTCCTGTCGTTCAAGCTGCGCGATGACCTGCTGGAGTGATGCGCGGACGGCCTCGAGCGCGCGCAAGAGCGAGCGCGCGGTGAGTCTTCGCTTTAAGGCGCGGGCATGGATGAGAAAATGCGTGTCGAGGGCGGCCTCCACCGGGGCGAAGGGATCGCTGCCGCGGTCCGTCGCGGCGCCCTCGATTCGCCAGCGCTCGGCCTCTGTCGCGCAGAGGGGGACGAGCGCCGCGAGAACATCGCCGAGCTGTTCTTGCAGATAGGTGAGAAGCTCTGATCGCTCTTCTTCACGGAGGGTGTCCACCTTATTGAGGACCCCGAGGACCTTCCGGCCACTGCGCTCGAGCTCTTCGAGCATGCTGCGTTCGGAAGCGGCGCCGCCGCGCGTGGCGGAGAAGACCCAGACGATCGCGTCCGCCTCGTCGATGAACTCTCGAGCGACCTCTTCGTGATAGGCGTCGAGGGCGTTGAGTCCGGGCGTGTCGACGATGGAGGCGTTCTTGATGACCTCGCCGTCGCGTTCGATCTCCACGAAACGGATTTGCGCTGCGCTGGTCTCATCAAGGGTGTGGAGGAAGGGGGCTATTTGTGCCTCCTCGAGCAGGGTGACTGTGCCATCGCGGCGATGGACCCGCGCGCGGGGGGTTTCTCCACGTCGGAAGATGTTGATGGTGCTGGTGGTGGGTAATACCCCCGTCGGCGCGACCTTGGCTCGAAACAACGCGTTCACGAGGGAGCTCTTCCCCGAGGAGAATTCGCCCATGACCGCGATGGTGAGGGGTCGGACCAGGCGTTCTCGGGCGGCCATCACCGCCCGAAGTTGGGTGTCGATGGCACCCACTTCGAGGCCGCCGATATTGGCGGGAATCTTCGCGAGAGCGTCTGTGGCCGCTCGCAACGCTTGCTCGAGGGAGGTGATGTCCCGGTTCGCGGAGAGCGCACCGAGCATGGCGGCTGCCTGTCGCGAAGTTGGATCCTCAATCAAGGCGCGCACAAGCAGCTCGGCCGCCTCTTCACGTCGGTCACGCGAGAGCGTCCACTTCGCCAGAATTAGCGCGCGGTGGGTGGCGAGCACCCGCGCGCGTGATGGTCCATCACGCAGTGGGCTGACCTCGTCAGGACCCCGGTGACCGCCGAACTCTCGATGTCGCCGCAGTCGCGCTGGGGGTCCATTGCTGACCCAGTCGTCGAGCGCAGCGGGATCCTCGTCGCACGCGCGCAGATAGGCCAACACCGTTTCTTCCGATGAGGGGGGGCCTTTGAGCAACGCCGAGAGCGCGGCTCGCTCACACTGATCGAGAACCAGCGCGACGAAGGCATATTCATCCACGTAGGGGTCGCGCGCCGCCATGGGGAGGCTAGACGCGCGCTCATAGAGGGCCTTGAGGATGTCTTGGGCGTGAGGGTTTTCTCCGGCTCCATCGCATCGAAGGTGGGCGAGGGCCCACAGTCGTTGTCGGTCCATGTCCGCTGGTGCCCCGCGCAGATAGGCCAGCGAGACTCGCCGAGCTTGGTCTGCGTCTCCAGACAACAAGCCCACGCGGACATGGGCAGAGGAAGGCTCGATGCCCGCCTTTTGGATGTCGACGAGGGCGAGGGCGTCGTGGTGTTCTCCCCGCACGGAACCCAAGCGAGCTTGAAGCTCTCGCACCTCTCGCTCGAAGGGCGCCGCCCCGTGGGTGACGCGTTCAAACTCGGAGGTCCAGTGCTCGGCCTCTTCGTATCGCCCTTCCGCCAACATGACGTGGACGCCGAGCGCGAGCACGCGGGCGTGGACGCGGAGGTTGGTGGATTCATCGATCGTGCCGCGGGCAGAGAGCACCTCGTGGGCGGCCCTTCGTGGTCTGCCAAGGGAGGCGTAGGCGTGGGCCGCGAGAAGATGCGCACCTCGATCGATGACTCGACGCACCGCGCGGGGTCCGGTCTTTTGCGCCCGTCGGGCCTTGCGGACGAACTCAAGGCATCGCTCGTGTTCACCGTTTTGGTGGGCTTTTGTTGCGGCGACGAGGTCGCGGATGTTCGTCCATCGCGGATCGTCGTCTGCCGGAAATGTTGGCGCCTCGAGGGGCTGCGAGTGGAAGAGCCGCGCCTCCATCCAACAACCGACCAGCGCCAAAGAGAGCGCCAGATCCTCGGGCCGCTCAAGCGACGCCGCGAGGTAGCGCTCTTGGGCCTCTTGGCACATGCCCTGTTGTTGGAGGATGGCGCCTTCGGCGAGCGCGGCGCGCACGACCTCGGGGAGGGTGACGGTGTCCGAGACCCCCGAGACGAATTCACCGACGCGTCGCGCAATTCCTCCGAGTGCATCGCCGACAGAGATGCGAGGTCCGGTCGGTTTTTCGTTCGAGGGCATGACGTGACCTGGTGATCGGGCGGGGGATTTAATGAAGGGTTCGGGGTTCAGCGGCGCTGACGGACGAGACGGGTCCCTCTGTGAGCGCATGGAGAGTGGCGGCGATGTCAGCCACCTCCGTTCGGCATCGGGCGGCTTCAGTAAGGAGCTGTCGCTTCTTGAGGCTGGGTTTGACGAAGCCCCCGTTCGATGACTCGGTGGGTGAAGGGGATTCGCCCGCCGCGGCCTGGGCTTCACGCGCGTGTTGAAGGACCGTGTGGATCTGTTGGCCGAGATCGTCACGGGCGAGGGAGATATGTCCGCCGAGCGCGTGCATGTAACGGTCGATCACGCGCTCAAGGGAAGCCGTGAGCGCGTTCTGAGCGGCGTGGAGCGCGTCTGGGATCCGCTCTTTGCAGTGGGCTCGCGCCTCTTTGATCGCTCGCTCACGAAGGACCATCGACGCGAGTGGAGAGGCGACCGCCATGAGCATGCCCGGGACCGTGCCGCCAAAGTACATGACGACGGTCCCGCCCAAGCCGAGTGCGAGGCTGCCCGCTTCCACGAGTACGGACGGAGGCTCGATAAAAATGGGAGGGGTCTCAAAACGAAGTCGCAAGTTGGACTCGAGGACGCGGCGATAGGCGAGGTCGCTGTGGGTCGCGATGAGCTCATCACAAAAGTCGTCGAGCGAGCCTCGCAGACGCTTGGACTCTTCGAGCGCCGCCTCGAGGATCCCCGTGCGCAACGCGCCGGGAAACGCGTCGGTGAGATCGTGAAGATCCGCGTGCTCGAGATAGCTCGCGCCGCGCTCGTTGAGGGTCTTGAACCGCTCGGCCACCGACGTCCGAAAGTCTTCCTTCAGCGTGTCTCGCATGGTGTTGATGCGTTGGTGGAGGTCCGCCTCGTCGAGGAGCTCATCGACGATGGCCCGGTCCACGGCGCGAATCTCGGCCTCGAGTGTGGTCGCGTCGAGCGCGACGCACCGCGCGTGAATGGCGGCGTGGTACTCGAGCAGATGTGCGTGTTTGAGGAGGCCGCTCCTCATGCGCGCTGGCAGAAGAGTTTCGCGGGAGTCGGCCAAGAACGCGAGGCGCTCTCGCAGTCGGGCGACGTCGCGGACGCCAACACTCTCGCCGTCGGGATCTTGGAGGGCGCCGCGTGCGTCGGTTGTGAACGGGGTCGGTCGATGGGGCAGAATCTCACCGAGCTTGGTGGAGACGTGGTCCACGACGGTCGCGGCGTCGTCTGCTTCAAGCAAGTCGATGCGGTTGATGACGACCTCGAGGGTCGCGCCAGTGCGTTGGAGACCCCCGACGGCCTCGAGGGCCTCGCGCAAGAGCGTCAGCTCGCTCTTCGTCATGGCCTGGGTCGCGTCGAGGACGATCACGAGCACGTCCGCGCGAGGAAATTCATCGCGGCTGACGAGGCTGCGAAATTTAGAGATGTCATTGAGCCCTGGGGTGTCGATGAGCTCAAGCTCGCCGTGTAGCCGGGATCCGCCAACTTCGACCCGCAGGACGTCGTGGGGTGCGGAGGGATCGGCGCTGTCTTTCGGGCCTCGTGCGAGCGCGCGAAATGTGCCCTCTTCGAGCTCGATCTCTGTCTCGCGGGCGTTCGCGGGAACGCGCAGGCGTCGAGTCTCGCGGCCGTGACGTATGGACACGAGGGCACCTGTGGTGGGGGTGACCCCCGCTGGGAGCACATCTTGACCGAGCAGCGCGTTGATGAGCGTGCTCTTGCCGTGCTTGATCTCGCCGATGATGGCGACGCGGAGCCGCCCTTGATCGATCCGTCGGTGACGGTCGTCTTCGATCGCCTGCGCCACGTCGTGGAGCCCGAGGTCGGTGGCGATCGTGGAGAGTCGGCGCGCGAGATCGGTCAAGGCCGCGATGAAGTCGTCCGAAGTGAGGGCTGTGGAGGCGGTGGTGGCCATGAGGTCGTCTGTGGCTTAGAGGAGGCCGAGCCTTTGGGTGAGGCGCCGGTCAACCTTCGCGACTGACCAAGCGTCGTCGGGGACGTGTGGTTGAGGCGCGGAGGCGTCGCCGTCGGTCGAAGACCGCTCATTGTTCATTTTGACCATGCGAGCGCTCAGGATGCGGGCGTGGACATCGCTTCGAAAGAACTCCCGGATCGCCGTGACGCGGAGGTCGTAACTTGAAGGTTGGGGCAGCCATCGCGTGTTGACGCTGCGGGTCTCAGCCACCTGTTGTCGGAGTCCCTCCATCGTGGATTCGAGGCCGTCACCGCAAAGGAGCGCCGCCCGATCCGCGGAGAAACACATGAGCTTGGTGGTAGGACGCAGCGCCTGCTGAAGCCCGCGGTAGACGACGCCCGACTCCTCAAGTCGAGCGACGAGCGCGGCCGTAAAGAACAAGGCGTGGTCGCACTGGAGATGGCCGAGCGCGGACGCCAACGCGAACCGGCGCTCGGCGTCGGAGAGTGCCTGGATCCCGCGGAGGTCGAGGAGGAGATGGCGCACGTCCCCGTGGCTGGTGCCCAAGGCAGTCACGCTCGGCCACGCGCCTGACAGGTGCGCGCGCTCGTTGAGGCAGGAGACGGTGGGGGTGGGCGCTCCCAGGATTTTGACGCAGCTGGCGAGCTCGCGGAGCAAGGGGGCGGGGCACGCGGCCTCGGGGTCGATGGTGTCGCGCCGCAGCATCTCCCAAACGGATTTCCATTTCCGCTCCACCCCGCGCAGACCGGCGCCGAGCAGGCGATGTTGGACAAACCAGCGGGTGCGTCGGACATCGACGCCAAAGGCGTAGGCGTCGCGGGCGCGGCGCACAAGGAGCGCCGCGTTGTGGCGACGATGAAGCAGGCCCTCGAGTACGCTCACTTCGTCCTTCGCGGCGTCGCTCGCGTCGTCGTGGTGCTCGGCGGATTTGTTGGGGGTAGCGGTCATTGCAAAACGCGCAAAACGCGCAAAACGGATGGGGGAGGAGCGGGGACGGCGTGCCGCGCCCTATTTGGACGTAAGTGTAGCAAGCGAGGGCGAAGAACTGTCATGCGGGTGTCGATCTTGCGGGCGTCGCGTGGACTGGTGCACAGTGGCGACCCTGTGAGCGCCCCCATCGATCTTGTTTTTGACGACCGCGTGAACTCCTCGTGTTGGACCCGCGGGCCCCGCCCGTTGAAAGGTCGTCTCTTGAGCTTTAACATCGCGGCGTTCAGTTTATTGCTGGCGTGGATCGCTCGCGGGCAGATCGGCGTCTCGGTGGGCTTCGCGCTGGCTGGGATCGCCGGATGGTTTTTGTCGCGCAGCATGGGCATGCGACCGCTTCATCGCTTGGATGGTGAGGTGCGCGAAACGAGCAGCGCCGCAGGAGCGCGGACTCTCTTGGCGTCGCTGAGGGAGCGCAAGTCGGTGGAGTGGTTTGCACCGGCGAACTTCACGCCGTTGATGGAGGGTCGTCTCCAGCTGAGAATTGGAGACTTTCGAGCGGCGGCTGCGGCCTACGCTCGTGCGGGTCAAGCCAGCGTCGCGCCAGAGGCGGCCCGGTCGATGCACGCCGCGCAAGCGCACGCCCTGGTTATGGCCGGGGATCACAAGGAGGCGCTGGCTCAGTTGAGCGAGCTCGGAGACCTCAAGGATTTCGACCCCCAAGTTCGCCTTGATTTGGCCATCGCCAAGCTCTCTATTCCGGGCTCGACGAAGGGGGTCGTTGATGAGCTCGAGGCGCTTGAGGGCGGGCTCGCGGCGCATCCGCGCGCGCTTGCAGCCAAGAGCGTCGCGCTGCATCGGGAGGGGGATACCGACGGCGCCATCGCGTGCTTTGAGCGGCTCGCGGCTCAGGAGACAAGGGCAGATCCCGTGCTGCATGCGCTGGTGAAGCGGGCACGCAAGAGCCTTCGGGGCGAGCTTAAGGCCCGTGAAAAGGCGGCGAGACAGCAGCAGGTTCACGCGGATCAATCGACCGAAGGCGGCGCCTCTGCGAGCGAGGGACCGGTCACTTCGCCCGCCGCGCCCGCCGCGTCGAGACCGTCCAAGCGGCGGAAGGGCAAGGGCTCCAAATCGGACAAGCGAGTTAAGAAGGAAGCCCGACGCCGTGAGCGCCAAGAGGCGAAGGCGAAGGCCAAAGCGGCCAAGCACGCGGCGCGCCAAGCCGCGCTCTCCGAGCGCGCGGTCACTTCTTCAACGGCGAGCACCGCCCCCAAAGCAGCGGTGAGGGTCGGGGGGACGACCCCGCCGAGCGTGACGCCCAAGGCAGCGCCGAGCGTGACGCCCAAGGCAGCGCCGAGCGTCGCCTCAAAATTGCCATCGTTGCCATCGTTGAAAAAACTCAGCGATCAGCGAGGGGCGACTCCGTCGGCTTCGACTGCACCTGCGCCCAAACCGGAGGCCAAGTCCGGATCGCAGATTTTGGCTGGATTGCCTCCCTTGCGCGCGGCGAAGCTGCCATCGGCGGCGGCGGCGCCCACGCCCACGGTTACGCCTGCACCTTCACCCTCGCCGAGCGCTGAGAAACCGTCGCTCGCGGCGGCGCTCTCGAACCCGCTCGGCTCGAAGGGTGAGGGGACTCCCGTGCCGGCGAAGGTAAGAGCGCCGGTGTCGAGGCCGGTGTCGGCGATCTTGGAGAAAGAAAAAATCGCGCCGGCGACGCTGCCCGCTGTTTCACCAGCGTCACCACAAAGAGTGGCACCGTTGGCGGCGCCCAAGCCTCCGTTGAAAGCCACGCGGTCGCTCCCGGATCTTCCACCCATTCCGACCCTGCCGTCTGTCCCCGCGGTGCCCTCACCGAGCGCGCCGAAGCCGGCGAGCCCGGCTTCGACCCCGTCGTGGGCCTCTTTGCTCGACGACCTTCCGAGCGCGCCAGCCCCGAGCGCGCCGGCCCCGAGCACGCCGGCCCCGAGCGCGCCCGAAAAGTCCGAAGACTGAGCGTTTAACTCATGCAGCGGACCCGCACCACCGCGGGTGCTCGGTTGTTGCGGGGACTCGCCGGCGTGTCCCCGCGTGCGTGGCATCTAGTCGCCAAGCGGATTCTTCGAGTCGCTGATCTCGAGCTTACGAGACCGTTTGGTGCTCGGATCTTGCTGGGTGTTGGTGTCTCCATCCCCACCGCCGCTGCGTCGCGAGCCGCCGCCGCCGCGTCGGGCTTTTTTCACTTCGGTGCCCGGAGTGCGATCGACATCTTGGCCTTTCGCGCCGCGAGGCCCCTGGGTGTCGTCGAGGACGGACTTGGCCTTAAAGACTTGGGGCGTGGCTGCCTCTGCGGGCGCCTGCTCTGCAGGTGCGCCGCCACGTGTCATGAAGAAGACTGCAGCCGCGATGCCAGCGATGACCGCGATGCCGACGATGAGCTTTCCCTTGCCGCCGCCTTCGTCGGCCAATAGCTCGGCCTCACTCATGGCGGGGGTGGCGGTTGCGGCAGCCATGGGGACAGGCTCAACGCTCATCGGCGCCGCAGCGGGGGGGCTGGCGGGCGCCGATTGAAACGGATTTTCGACGGGCTCGGGCTCAGGCTCG
>JBDQGY010000040.1:0-22873 GCA_040265175.1 Nannocystaceae bacterium | reverse complement strand
GCATCGGCATCCTCGCCGCCGTCAAAGACATCGAGTTTCGGCTCCCCATCATCGGCCGAGGACGTCCCCCCATCGGTCGCGGAATCCGTGCCGCCGCTGCCGATCCCCTCGTTCCCCCCGGACCCAGCCGTCGCTGAGGCGCTCATACGGTCCTCCCCCTCCCTCGTACACCCCGCGGCACTCAACACGGCCGCGAGGGCACAAAGCTCGAGCGCGCGCGATCGAATTAGGGATCTCACGGCGGAGATCTTAGCGCACCGGATGCCACACAAACAATGGGCTCAGATCCGCCCTAAAACCCCTCATCATCGCCTCAGGACTCGCCAGACGCGCGACACCGAGCCTCCCCCATGACCCTCTGCCGACGGCTAGCCCGCGGGCGTCGTGGTCGGCGGGCCGCCCTCGCAGCCCCACTGGAAGTTGTCGAGAAAGACGAAGCTGTCGAGGACGCTATCCGACAGATCAAACACCGCGAACACGACCGTAATGGACTCGCCGGGAACGACGGGCGCGGTGCTCGTGAGCCACTTTGTCCCCGCGTTGTAGTTGACGCATGTGCCGCCCAATTCCGGGACCTGCTGCCCCGTCATCCCGGCGTTGTAGTCCAAGAATCCAGCGTTGAGAGAGATGGGGTTGCCCTGCTCATCGAAGGAGATATTGCCGGTCCACTGCATGGACTCCAGCCAACCGACGTACATGTCGTTGAAGCTCGTACCGAAGTAGTTTGGGTACTCGGTGGAGAAGAACGCGAGATCGTAGCTCAGGCTCGTCGCGCCTCCTGGAACAGTAATATTCTGCAACCGCAGCTCGGTGTAATCGCTGCCGGAGACCCCGCCACCCTGGGTAAACTGAGATTCGATTGTGTTGGAACAGTCTCCCGTCCCGATCAGCCCGGGGTTCTGCGTGCAGTCTTGGTTCCCCACGTCCATCGGCACTAGCGGTGCTGGCAAAACCCCACCCGCCGGGTACGAACCCACGCTCGTATTGCATGAGCTGGGCGAGGTACCGAGATTCGGCGTGTCGAGATCCCCCACCAGGCCGCTGCTGATCACGACATAAGACGAGCCCTCCCGCGGATTGAAGGTGTTCGTTGGACCAAAGCTGCTGCGCAGGCCGATGGTCCCATTCCCACCCGAGAAGGTCGGCACAAACGGGAGCTCTCCCGGGCAGCCCAGGCCGAGCGCCTGGCCGTAGGTCGGGTTTCCGGAGTCACACGGCGTGTGCTCGGGGACCGTGCAATCGCCGTCGCCGTCGCCGTCACCGCCCTCTCCTTGCATGACGTCGAACTTCTCCCCCCCGTCGTCGCCGATCGAGGTCGTCCCAGGTCCATCGCTTGAGTTGTCGTCGGCTGAGTCACCCACGGAGTCATTGCCATCTGCCGTCGCGTCCTCGCTCACGCCGGTTCCGGAGCTGCTGTCATACTCCGATCGACTTTCTTTTGTGCAACCACTTCCAAGCAGTGCGAGGCAAGCGAGAACGTTGAACGAACCAGTAAGACAAACAAACCTCATGACAGAAATATAGCAGCGCTCGACTCCCGTTCCTAGCGAGCAGCCGCGGCATCCCACGGGGCTCGTCAAAATCCGCGTCTCGCGCGAGACTCCCCCCATTCACACTTCTACGCTCATACAGGACCAGATCGCAGAAACCACACTCAATTGCTGACTGGATCAACTCTCCACTCCTCGAATGTGAGGCAACACCCATTTGGCCACGGCGGCGCGATCAAACCCACTTCAGCGGACTTTCTTTCACGCCGCACCCCTGAGACTCTCAGCTTGATCTATAAGCCCACACGTCATGAGCGACACCGAGCAACAACTTCCGAGCATTGAGGACATGGGGCCGCGGTTCTTCGAATTTATCGAAGGACTTCAACGACCGGTGGTGTTCTTCGACATCGAGAGCACGGGGACGGACACCCAACGTGACCGAATCATCGAGCTTTGTCTGCTGCGCGTGTGTCCGCTACCGGTGGCGGTCGAGGCGCCAAAAACGTGGCGGGTTAACCCCACCGTCCGGATTCCAGCAGAATCCACGAAGGTCCATGGGATTATCGACGCCGATGTAGCTGAGGAACCGACGTTCTCCGACATCGCAGACGACGTCATCGCCATGCTCGAAGGTTGCGATCTCGCCGGCTTCAACGTCTGTCGCTTCGACATCCGCATGCTGCAGCAAGAGCTCGTGCGGGCGAACAAGCGCTTTGATCTGTCGAAGGCGAACGTGGTCGACGCGCAGGTGATCTTCCACAAAAATGAGCCACGCAACCTCTCCGCTGCGCTCCAATTCTATTGTGAAGACGAGCTTGTCGACGCCCACGGGGCGGCCGCGGACACCATCGCGACGCTCCGTGTCTTCGCCGGCCAGCTCGCGCGCTACGAGCACCTCACCGCAGACGTCGGGGGCCTCAACGAGATGGTCACGGCCATGGACGCCGCCTACGTCGACAAAAGCCGTCGTTTTGTATGGCGAGATAACGAACCCTCTTTCAACTTTGGGAAGCTGCGAGGCAAGAGCCTCCGCGCGGTCGCTTCCGATCCATCCGAGCGCGACTACCTGCGATGGATCGTCCAGGGTTCGTTTGAAGAAGACGTCAAGCAACTTATCCGTGACGCCCTCGACGGAACGATCCGTACCAACAAACCGACCTCGTAGGTCGTCTAGCGCTCCCCTCGGGACAAGTCGCGCGCGTGCATGTCGCTCAAGAGATGCGTCATCGTACGCAGGACTCGACGTCTGCGATGACGCGGAACCCTCCGCGTCAACTCCGGCCATTGACCGAGTTCCGCGATCATCACGGTGGTGCACACGAGCAGCTCCCACGCCGACGGTGGGGCAGTCTTGGCACGACCTCCCATCCCCCGTCCGAGCACCCGCCGACTCCAGCGATGGCGCAGCCCGAGCCGCGCTGTGAGCTTGCCATCGCTGTGTCGAGGTCCTCCCATGTCAATGAGTTTCTTGGAGAACCGCGCGGTCCTAGCTTCGATCCCGAACCCATGGACGAGCATCTTCGAGATCCACAGACCACGAGGTGTGTTGGACTCAGAGAGCCGCGCGAGCTCGCGCAGCGCCCGCTCCTCCATTCCCCCCTTCAGGTACGATGACTCGCTGCGAGGTACTTGGAGGCGGCGCTGGACGGCGATTGAATCATCTTCGCCGCGAGCCTCCATCATCGTCGCCCAGACGACCTCGGCAGACGCCAAGAGCGGGTCGTCACTTGACGCGAGCAAGAGGAACTTCGCGAGCCTGTCGACCAGTGGCTCCGCCTCGCGTCGGAGGAGCCCAAGAAGCGCATCTCGGCCCGGCCCCCCGCGGGGGATGACCCGGGTCTTCACGGTGACTCGACCCGAGACCACGCCGAGTGCTCCTCGGAGGACGAGGCGCTCTACACGCAAGCCTCCATGCCAGAGCTCAATCCCGGGCGAGCCCTCGCTCGCGATATAGAGTTCTCCGTGAGCGAGCGTTGTGTTGATGCCCCGTTTCACGGTTCGATGGGCGCGAGACACCGGTGAAGTTCGTGGAGACAGCCTCGCCAGCCCCTCCTTGGCAGCGGCCGTCGTCGCACCTTGACGTGGAAAAAGCTGCGCCCGCGACACGCGGGGGGGCGCCGTCAACTTCCCGAGCAACGCGGCCACACCCGGGGTCATACACACGACCGGTGAGGTCAGCGAGCGTGTCACAGCCATGGGTGCGACCCAGGGCGAGCGCTCTCGCCCTGCCACGATCTCATCAAAGCTCACGAGGGAGTGTGGGGTCTTCGAGAGAGGATCATAGCGATCGAACAGCCGCACCTTCCCGAGCCCAAAATCTTCAAACCCGCCCACGCGACTCACCAAGAAGTGAACCAACAGGCGACCCCTGGCCTCGGCTTCGTGCACGCTGGAACGGAGCGCGCGCTCCACCTCGTCTCTAGACATTCGCCGCCTCACGAGAGAGTCCGACCACCGGGTGGGCAGCGTCCAAAGCTCCGACCCGAGCGCGACCTCTGGCGGAGCGGACGGCACCATCGCCCGCAAGAGTCCCACGAGCGCGGCATCTCTCGATGTGGAGATCCCCTGGACGTGCGTCGCCTGGCCGAGAGTGATCTTCACGGGGCGCTGGATCTCGCCCGCTGCCACGCGCCGCAGCAGCGCCTGGGCCGTGACCTCCTCCCCCTGATCGCGCGCGACCGGTACGTGGAGCAGCGGCGACGGTGACCACGTCATCTCTACATCTCCAGCGGCGTTGGCTTCGAAGGCGAGCGCGAGAGTGCCTGGGCCCACCGTCTCAAGTTGATGGCGCAACCACGGGATCTCGGTCGGCATACGCTCCGACAGCACACGCCGGATGAGGTCCTCAAGGACCCCCGCCAGAACGTGACGCGCGCGGCGGTGAAGTTCTTTGAGCAGCCCATGATCGCGCTGCAACGCGTCGATGCGAGGGAGTCGAAGCGCGTCCAAGCCGTGAAGCTCTGCCCACAACACGAGCCCCGCGTCGAAGCCACGGAGTCGAATGACCTCTCTGCCGAGCATCGTGACGAACAGATAGCCCTCGGTGGAGGTCTTGAGGCGCCTCGCGCCGTCATCATCCTTCGCGATGAAGACGCGAAGATTGGCGCGAAGCATCAGCTCCCCAAGTGAACCCTGGTGGAGGAGCTCGCTGTCCTCCACCAGGGGTACAGGTCCGAGACTGTGCAATCGGAGTTTTTCAAGCTGAGCCCCCCCCCGACGCGGCGCTCGCCCGACCAGCGAGTGAGGAATCACCGAATTCGGCGGGAGATGTTCACGCAGCGCCGCGACCTCGGATGGCGTGCAAGACAAGACCTCCAGATCAATACCCGACATATCTCCGCGGAGAGCAGCCCCTCCCCGCGCTTGATGACGCCATACAAAACGAATCTCTCCGTCACGTCGCACCCGCTGCTCGATCCGCTCCATGTTGAGCGCGCGCCCAAACCCTCCCACTGTCGAGAAGGTTGTGGGTGCATCGTGCACCAGCCAAGCCTCGCCGCCACCGTCCGACCTCAACTGACCACCACCGGCCGCCTCGTCCAGCCACGCGACCACCGCGTCGAAGGCCTCGTTGAGTTGTGGCGCATCCCCCAACGTCGTCATCCGCACGCTGGGCGCGTAGACCATGCCGGCGCGAGCGCTCACACCACGAGCCTCACACGCCGCCGCGAGGTCTAAGATCTTCACACCGCCGCGAACCAGCCAAAGATGCGCGCCCTCCATTGGAACAAACCACCCCATGCCATCCATGCGGATTGTTGTCGGGGGTCGCCACGCTCGATCAAGGGTGAGGGTGAGGGCCTCTCGGCTCACCCCCAGCGTTCGCGTGTGAGCCAAGGACGCCAGCTCCGTCGCCCACGCATCACCGCCCCCAAACAGCGCCCGTAGCCGGGCGCCGAGTCCTCGCGAGCGCGTGACCGTGAGACGCACAAATTCGTCCGAGGCCGCCTCGAGAGGGCATGCCGTCGACTCATAGGGATCTTCGTCCCCTCGATCAACGGCAATCTCCCGCCGAGTCCAACGGCGTCCCACCCCACCGACCGTCAGTTCAACATGCGTCGGGCCAGTCGCGAGGAGATGGTTCAACGCGGCGCCCAGCCGTTGTGTCAGGCAATCGGCGTCGAACAAATCGGGTCGTTCCGTGACCTCCCGTAGACCATCCGACAAAATCCCCACGAGCTCCGGGGACCAGTTGCGCCACGCCGATGAGGAATCCTGAGCGGTCACCACGATCTGCACGGTCTCCGAGGAGCCGCTCGAGGACGGATGCAGCTCCACGGACATCGCCGCGGGGACGCATCGCAGGGCCTGCATAAACGGGAGCACCCAGCCCACCCCCTCGGACGGAGCCGCCTCCCGAAGCTTGAGCACGGCCTCCGTCCGGGCCACCGTAAAAGTTTTGAGGCTCCCCTCCTCTCCCATGGAGCGTGCTGCGATCAGCGCCCCAACTTCGGATACGAAGGTCACCGTGCCGGCCCCAATCTGCGACGTTTCGTGGCCATGAGATCACGCTCCACCACGTCCGCAAGACTCGCCAGCTGAGTCGAAGACAGCCCCAACTGGGTCGACATCCCCCCGATGACCGCCGTCGCCGCAAAAAGAGGATCCAGCCCACCCATTTTGAGCGCGTCTCGTACGACCGCGTGGTCTGCCCGAAGCCACACCCGCGCCCCGCGCAGCCGGGTCGCCGCGTCCGCGCCAAACTCACTGCAGGCGAAGGAGGCCCCGCTGCCGGCGTCGAACCCACAAATAGGATCATCGTCTCCGTGGCAGCCGGTGAACACGGCGATCCGAACATCCTTAACTTCCAGTCCGAGCGCGGTCAGCATCACCTCGACGCCGCCGCAAACCCCGAGCCCCTCCTCCTCGCGCGGCTCGACCACGTAGAGCACACTGGCGGCAGACCTAACCCCACGATCGATAGAACGTCCGAGGATCTGAAGCCATGGCAGATCCCTCACAAAGTTCGCGTGAACGACGGGGAAGCGAGGCCCCGACCAGCCCGTGAGCATCCGTCGCATGTCGGCGTCTCCGCCCTCGCTCGTCGCTAGGTCAGCGACGAGCAAGGGCAACCCCTCCAATCCGCGCTCAACCACCCTCAAACTCACAGGCTGGTCCTCATGAAACACCCGTAAAATTGCCCGTCGATCCAGCTCGTCGATCACATCTCCGTTGGGCAACTGCGCGGCTAGACACAGGTGCATCATGGTCTTCGAATGGGGCCCACCTACGCGCTGAGGCAGCGTCGCGGTGTGTTCCGCCCTCGTGAAGAGGGTCCGCTGCATGCGATGAAATGCCTCGATGATTCGTGGGCCGAGATGCTCAACCGCGGAGCGTAAGGTGATCTTGTCCCGCGCAATATTGGTCTCAAAGTCGGAGGACTCCGCCAAGATACGAAGATTCATCGCCGCGCCCGGCGGAAGTCTCGCGGCCACCGACGGGAACAACTCCGCCAAGGATCCCTCTTCCAATATCAAGCCGCTGCGCATCAAGACGACGCGGGGATCGGCACACATCGACACGAGCAATTTTCCGCCGGGGAGGGGCTGCTCGTCCTCACAAATCGCGTCGCCTTTCGGCCACCCAACGGAGATAAGCTCGGGCGAGGCGCCCTGGAAGAGGTCCTCAAAGAGGACCTCGATGGGGCAGTAACGGCACCACCTCCGGAGGGCCTTCCCGACCTCGCCGACCACCTCCGACACCTCGGATCGAGCGCCCCTCTTGAGCAGCAACACCGACGTCCCTTCGAGCGGATGCTCAATGCGCCGCTGCTCAAATTTCGCGCTCCCGTCGAAGATGAGCTCCCACGCCTCTCCCTCCCGGCCTGTCTGTAAAATCACAGCGTCGGGTCGCCAGCCGAACACGCTCACGAAACCGACCCCGAATTCGCCCGCGGAGGTTCGGTCGTCTCTCTTGGACGAGGCAAACAAGCGGGTCAACTCGTCACGCACCACCGCCGCCGTCATCCCCCTGCCCGTGTCGTCAAACCGCAGCTCAAAGACGAGGTCCTCCTCGCTGCCCGGGTGGGCGTCAAAGGTGATATCGAGTCGACTCGCCCCGCCGTCCATCGCGTTTTGAACGAGCTCTCGACAAAAATCATACGGCGAGCCGAATTGCCCGATCAATCGAGCGAGAATCTGTTCGACCGCGTCGTCCATCGTCCTTGGATCAGTCGGAGGCGGGCGCCACCTCCACAGTGGCGAATCTTAAACTCTTCGAGCAGCGACGGAATCAGCGGAAACAGCGTCGTGGAATCGTGCCCCTCCTTGGAGCGACCGAGTGACCAGCGTTTGCGGGACTGATAGCGACGTCCACCCGCCGGATCTCCATGGAGCTCAATACAAAAATGAAACCCTGCGGTCGGCTTGCACGTCTGCACCGTGACAAGGTGGCGAGAGCCGTCTTGCAGCATCTCGAAGACCGCCCGGCGCCCCTCAAGCTCCAATCGAAACCCCCGCTGCGTACCCTGATACAGCGACCCCTGATACAGGGCGCCGAGCTTTCGTCCGCGGAGATTCGAGATCGCGAAGGCTGAGATCTCCTCTCTCGGGTTGGAGGGCACGTCGCTCACCCACAGGCGGTCGGTGATCGAGGCGGCGTCCTCGGCGCCGCAGGCGACGAGGCCACCGAGCAAGAGCACACCCGCCGCGCGGCATATACCTCGCGCGGAGCGCGACCGATGCACCCGCGATGAGCCTCCCGAGGTTGCCACTGGAATCACCACGCAAGACTGACAACTCCCACACCATCGCGCAAGCCCCAGGTCGTTACTTCGACGGGAACGGGTCGCCAGGGTCGCCAGGGTCGCCAGGTCAGGCATTGGTCGGGCTTTCGCCGGACGGACCAAGCGACCGACGCCGACCACCCTTCCTCCCCGCGCTCGCGACACTCCATCACCACGAGCCGAGTGACAACGACACGCGGAGGTTGGTAGCATCTTCTTCATGAGACACTTGAAACACGCACTGTTCGGGGCCGTCGTGCTCTCTGTCGGGGGATGCGGATCGAAAGACGACGCTCCGACCCAACGTCGGGCGAAACAAGGCGTCTCTACCTCGTCATCGACGGCGACCCAGAAGGCCTTAGATCCAGCGTCGGTCCGGAAGCAAGCTCTCACATATTTCGCAACGCCCCCGGCGGAGGCCACCCCGAAGTCCTACGCGATGAGCGAGGAGAAAGTCGCGCTCGGCCGCAGCTTGTACTTCGATCCACGCTTATCCAAGAATCATGATGTCAGCTGCAACACCTGCCACGACCTTGCCAAGTATGGCGTAGACGGAGAGCCAACTTCCCCCGGGCATAAGGGACAGCGCGGCGATCGAAACAGCCCGACGGTGTACAACGCAGCCTTCCACCTCGCTCAGTTCTGGGATGGTCGGGCGGCCGACGTCGAGGCCCAAGCCAAGGGCCCCGTCCTCAACCCGATCGAGATGGCCATGCCCAGCGAGGATGCCGTCGTCGCTACCCTCGCCTCCATCCCGGGCTATCAAGAACAGTTCAAGAAAGCCTTCCCAGAATCGGGAATCACCTACGACAATATGGCTACAGCCATCGGCGCCTTTGAGCGACGCCTCGTCACGCCGAGCCCCTTCGATGACTTCCTCGCGGGCAACGACGCGGGCATCAACGATGGAGCCTTGCGCGGACTGCAGATCTTCATGGACACTGGGTGCATCCAATGTCACACGGGTCCTGCGCTCGGCGGGACCATGTATCAAAAACTCGGCGCGGTGAAGCCCTACGACACCAAGGATGTAGGACGATTCGCCCTCACAAAAAATGAGGCGGATCGGCACTCCTTCAAGGTCCCAACCCTGCGCAACGTCGCGAAGACCGGCCCCTGGCTCCACGATGGAAGCATCGTCACCCTCGAGAACGTGGTGGAGATCATGGCAGAGCACCAGACCACGAAGGGGACCCTGTCGGCGACCGAGAAGACCGCCATTCTCGCGTTCCTTGACTCGTTGACGGGAGAACTTCCGGCGGCCTATATCAAAGCGCCGCAGCTCCCGGAGAGCGGCCCGACTACACCGAAACCCGATCCCGCTTGATCGGCGCCGCCCGTGCCCACGTTCGACGGAGAATCAATCGTCTCGCTGAAGCCGTGATCGAACCTCAGCTTCATCGACATCATCTGCGCACCACAGCTGACGTCCCTCCATGCCGCCTGCCACTGTGAGCTGCTGCCCGGAGACATGCCGCGACATGAACGGGGAGGAAAGCACAGCCACCGCTCGGGCGATGTCTTCGGCGCGCGCGAGCTGGCGCAGCGGCATGGTGGCGACCACGTCGCGGATGAGCCCGGGCTGCTCCAGCGCCGCCGCCGCCATGGGGGTCACAGTCCACCCAGGCTCGACGAGATTCACCCGTCCGTAGGGATCGAGTTGGACGATCTCGTTCTTCAGGCTTCGAAGAAGCCCGACCATCGCCGCTTTTGTCGCGGCGTACTCGGCGTGGCCCGCCTCTCCAAACCTCCCCGCTGTCGAACCGACAAAGCACAGGCTCGCGCCGCGCCCGTCCGGGCGTGGACCCGACGCCGCCAGCGCGCGCAAAAACGCGTTGCTGGTCCAAATCGCGCCCATCAAGTTCACCTCGATCACCTCACGGATCCGCGCCTCTTGCTGTTCGTGCAGCGGCGTCGAGTCCGTCGGCCACACGCCCGCGTTGACGACGCAGACGTCGATACGACCGAGGTGGTCGCGGGCCGCGGCCACCCCCTCGCTCACCGCGTGAGCGTCCCGTACATCGGCTTCCCACGTGTGCACCACCTGGCCCTGCTTCTTTTTACCCTCATAAAAACGCGCCAACTCCTCCGCCCTTGATCGACCGGCGTGGAGTGAGAGATGACACCCCTCTTCGAAAAACACCTCCGCGAGAGCGGCCCCGATTCCTCCCGAGGCACCCGTAATCAACACGCTCAGATCTCGCAGTCCTGTCTTCATCGTAGTCGCTCCCAGCTCTTCTTGTAGGTGCCGTATGCCGAGGTCCCCATGGCCAACTTCATCGCGGTGCGCATGGACGCGCGCGCGCCGGAACGATTGCCTCGGCGCAGTTGAATCTTGGCACGGAGACCATACGACGAGGCGAGATTTGGGGCGAGATTGATCGCCTTGTTCACGGCCTCTAAGGAGCGCCGTGACTCGGCCGCCAGATGGAGCGCGAGGGCGTGGATCTGCCAGGTCTTGCCTACCATGGCAAATCGTCGCGTGAGCGGCGTCGAGATTCGAAGCGCGGGCTTCACCCGCGAGCTGCGAGCGTAGCTTTGCACGGCGAGGTCCGCTGCCTCGATTTGGAGGGTCGGGAGGGCATTCGCCTCACGCAAGCGACGATACGCGATGGAGGCGTAGCCCGCGGCCCGCGCGAAGTTTCCGCGATGGAGTTCGATGCGCGCCCACTCCAAGAACAAGGGGCCGGTCTCCTGGGCAGGAAGCCCACGAATGGCGCGTCGCACGAGCTTGAGGGCCTCCTCGCCATCGTAGTGCTGGGCCAGCGCTCGGACCAGTAACCCGATATACGCCACGTCACTGCCGCGCCCCACTCCGGCGTCCATCGCCTCACGGATCAATTTCCTGACGGTGTCTTCATCCGAAACTCCCAACGCAAAATCAAGCTGGGCAAACGAGATATCGCGAGCGCTCGCGCCCGCCTCTGCAGCCGCGCGACACAGCTTTTGTACCGCGTCCGACTGTTCTTCGGCGCCACCTCGACCCCACAGCCGCACCTGACGCAGCAGCAACGCGGGCGACGCGGCACCATCTTCAATGAGCGCAGCAATCCGCGGAGCCGCCTCGCCGTCGAGCCCGATGTCCATCAACATAGACGCCAACGCTGCCCGGTTCTGTGCCACAGAGGGGTTGAGGGTGTCGGCGGCGCGAAAGTGCGTCAACGCCTGGCTTGGCGCGTCCTCACGTTCGGACATGCGCGCGCGCCACAACTCGCCGAGGCGTCGATGCGCGGTGGCGGGCAGCGGCTCCACCTCCACAGCGTGCTCGAGCGCAGACTGGGCCGCCAACGCGAGCCGCAGATCATCTCCTCCCTTCGAGCGAAAGACCTCCAAACGTGCCTCGCCCAGCGCCGTCCATGCGCGGGGAGCGTAGGGCTCCTCTTCCGCGAGCCCTTCCAGACTTCGAAGCATGGTCCGCGGGTCGTCCCGACGCAGCATCACCCGCGCCTTGGCTACCTCAAGCTCGACCCTCCCCGGATAGAAATGTTCGGCGCGCTCCAGCCACGGCCACGCCTCCGCATATCGCTCCTGCGCCACCAAGGCGAGCCCTTGCAGGTAGGCGACCCTCGGGCTGCGCTGTTCCAGGGTCGCTAGCCGACCGAGCGCTGCCGCGGGGTCGCCCGCCGCGAATGACTTCCAGGCTCGGTATGTCTCAAGATCACTCTCAGGGAGCCCGCTCTCGGCCAACAATACATCCACAAGATTAAAGGCGCCCGAGTCCACCGCGACCTCAAGCGCCAGATCGCGAGAGAGACGATCCCATGGCGCGCTCGCCTGCCAGGCCCTCACCACGAGCTCGGAGGCGCGGGCGCGGTCACCCGAGTAGAGGTGGACCACCGCTCGCGCCAACGAAGCCCGACCTTGATCCACCTCGCTGAGACCTTGGGTGCGTGACATCAGCTGCTCGGAGATGGACGCGACCGCGCCGAGCTGTTCCCGGCCTGCCGCCAGCAGCAGGGCCTCATCCGCGGCCAAGCCGAGATGGGTGGGCGCCTCGTCTCGAAGCGTCGATAGAGTGCGCACCGCCTTGCGGCGCTCGCCCCTCAAATAGTCGCGGGTCACCTCGAGCCGCTTGACCGCCATGGGGCGCCGATCGCCGTCGGCGGCGTCCACCCCCGCGTCCCCGTCAATATCGTCTGTGACGCTCTTGGAGGTCGCCTCTCGCACCTCCAAAACGAGGCGCGGCCATGACGCCAGTCCGACGCCAAAGGCTCCCTCAATTGGAGCGGTCATAAGTTGTTGTGAACGCTCGCGAAGCTCCACGACGCGGCCCTCGCTCGCCGTAAGCAGCGCGTCGGCGAGACGCGCCTCATACGACGCTGCTCGCTCATGGATGCGCCTTCGCAGCTCTTGCACCCCCTCGGGTGGCGCGTCACCAAACTCCGCGACCCGCAGAGCGTCGATGACCAGCGCCGCCCGATCGAGGTCCGCGTCCGCCGCCGTCGAAGCGCCCGCCCGCGCGAGGGTGTCCGCGGCCTCGCGAAGCTCCGCGAGAGATCCCCCCTGCAGACGCGCTGCCGCAGCACGGAGCGCCTCTGCCGCTACCCGATCGCTGCCCCGCGACCGCATCCACCAACCCGCCGCGAGCAGCGACACCACCAACACGATCAAGGCACCGAGCCGGAGCGCGAGGACGCGGCGGCTGTGTTGGGCTACATCGTGCAGCAAGTTAATCGAGCGCTCACCGGAGCTAGACGCGGCCGCGCCCTCGTCTGCGCCCATCGAGCTGGACATCTCGGGACTGTCAGATGAGTCGTCAGATCGGATCATCGGAGCCGCGCCTTCGCCGGGCCCCTACCGTACCCGAGAGGAGATCGGTGTGTCGAACGACGCCTCTCCGTGAGCGCCCGCGCCGCTTGAGGAAGACAGCTCCTCCTTGGAGTCCATCTCCTGCTTCGCGGAACGCTTGGCCTCTCGAATCTGTTTACGCTTCTCTGTGTCGGACAGGCCGATCATGCGCGTCTCCCGAAATGACTCCAACCCCGGGAGGTACGGATGAGGAGCGTCGGGATCCTCCTCGTCATACTCGGCGAATAGAAACAACGGGGTGCCCTTGATCTGCCACTCCTCGACGAGCACCCAGTCACCCCCGTGGAACTGCCAGATCTGATCGACCATGCAATTCTCGACGGTGAGGGAATCGTCGTAATGCCACTGAAGCATCACCCGCACAAAACCCTGCGCGTGCTTTTGATCCACCTGAACCCGGACCCGATCGTAGTCCACGATCTTGATGACATCTTCCCCCGTCTCCCGTTCCGCCAAAAATCCGTGCACGCTCTCGGGCGGGAGATAGGCCACCGCGGTGTCCATATCATCCCATCGCAACGCGCGGTTGTAGCTGCGAGACGCGATATCAAACTTGTCGGAGAGACCGTTCATTGTCGCGCAGCCTCCGAGACCCGTGACCAAGATGCTCAACGCGAGGGGCCCAACCATGTTTCGCGGATTCCACATGGCTCAACCATGGGCGCGGTCGGTCAAAAATCCCAATTTCTCGCCTTTATCGGGTCAACCGCGCCACCCGAGGAATCCCTCCCAAATCGTCCCTCAATTCGCACGCCAAGCCCGCCTCGAGCGCGAGCATTGTCACCGCGGCTGACTGATGGATCCCAAACTCAAGGTAGAGGGCGCCGCTCGGCGCGAAGATCCCCTCTCGAAGCGTTTGAGCCACAAGCCTCCGAATGAGGTCCAGCCCGTCCTCGCCCCCATCGAGCGCCAAACGGGGTTCGTACGACCGAACCTCCGGCGCGAGCGTCTCGATGTCTTTCGATGGGATGTACGGCAGGTTCGCGACGATCAGCTCCCAACCCCCCTCCGGTCCGGCCACGTTCGACAGCAGGTCAGACTCCACAAACTCCACCTCAAGGGCGTGCAGGACCGCGTTCTCCTTGGCCAACGCCAGCGCCTCCGGCGAGACGTCGCACGCGGTCACCGACCACTGCGGGCGACTGTGCTTGAGCGACAACGCCAACGCTCCAGAGCCCGTGCCCACATCCACCACCCGTCGAGGCGTATCGGCGGGCGCCGTCTCCAGCACCCAATCCACCAAGATCTCCGTATCTGCCCGGGGAATCAGGGCTCGGGTATCCACCGTAAGCTCGAGGTCGAGGGCGTGGAATCCCCGCTTCCCCTCAATATAGGCCACAGGTTCCCGCGCCAACCTTCGCTTGACCAAGTCTCGGAAACCGGATCGCTGCTCGGGAGACAAAAGCTCGTGGAACCGCACATAAAGGTCCATTCGGGAGCAACCGAGCGCATGTGCGAGGAGATGTTGCGCGTCGGTGCGCGCCTCTGTCACCCCGAGTTCTTCGAGACGCGCCGTGGTCCAGTTCAACAACTCACCAATGGTCCAACGATCGCCGCGAGTTTCGCGCGATTGCCGCGATTGGTCCGAAGGAGGCTCGCCCATGCAGTTCTCTCAGACCACGAAAACGGACCTCGTGTAAAGAAGAACCATGCGCGTCGCCTCCCCTCGGGATTCCTCCTCCCCCGCGCAGAAACTCCAACCACACACCGGCGCCGCCATCCACGTCCGAACCGCTCCACCGGGTGATCCGCAGGTGCTGACCGGTGCTCGGCCGGGCGCGCGTGTCCTCGCGTCGCTGCTCATAACCGCAGGAATCATGGTCGGATGCGGACCGCGACCCGCGGCTCGAAACGCCACGACGCCCGCCGCCGACCCGCCAGAGACCAAGATCTCCTTGAACCGCATCCCCAACGCGCGGCCCGTGGTAGCGCTGCAGGTCGATCCCGACGTATCCCCGGCTCGGGTACAGCAGATCTGCGAAGTTGTCCGCGCCGAGGCCCTCTTGCCCTGCGCGCCAACCACCGCGGCAAGCGAGGTCGCCACCATCCACGCAGCTCCCACACCCATCGACGCTCGCCAAGCCGTCGCGGGCCTCCGGACCACACCCACGGCCGCCCCCCGCATCGTCATACGACTGACGATGCGGAGGCTCCAGTCGCGAGCCGAGGGACACGTCTTTGGGTACGCGAGCCTCACGGACGCGACCGCCATCATCTCGCTCGCTCGCGAGAACTCTCGCGCTGAAGACGACGACGCGGTGCTCGCCCATCTTGTGCTGCATGAACTCGGACACGCCCTGGGCCTGTCGCACCGATCAAATCCCCAGTGCGTGCTGCGGACCGATCGCCATCACAGAGATCTCACAAATGCCCCGGCGAGGTACTGCGCAAAGGAGCGTGAAGAGCTAGAGGCGGCCATCGCCGTCGCTCAGCGCGCCGGATGGCAGGCCATGATTCGTGTCCGGGGGCACGTGGCACGCCGAGCCTACGAGGCTGCCCGCGTGGATGCTGTCCGCGCCATGCAGAGTCCCATGCACCCCGCGATCGTCGGCGAGCTCGCGGTCATGTTGAGCGGCACTCCGATGGTTGATCTGGCCGTCACTTTGTGGCTGCAGATCCCCTCCTACGCGCGATCTTCTCCGGAGCCGCTGGTGGCGATCGCGAGTCCCAACGCCCCCGCTCTTCGCGATCCAAAGGTGCGTTGCGAGTTGATCGGCTTGATGCAACAGGCGCAGCAGCACGCGCCAGATCACCGAGCGCTCCGTCGCGCGATTCGGCGACTCACTCGCGCCTTTGGGGAGTCGTGCGCTTCGTTGTCCGCGCGCCCCGATCCAGCGATGACTCATTCCGCCGAAGACGGTTCTTGAAGCGCGCGCCAGCGCTCCTCCAGATCCGCCGCGCTCGCCGGTGACGCGCTCCACTCCACCGTTCCCTTTGAGTCTACGATCACAACCGCCGGGAACGCCGACACTCCGAGCTGCAAAGGCACCACCCCCTCGGGATCCCAGCCAACCTCCGCCCCGGGGATTCGAATGCGCTCAGCGTCATCTCGACCCTCATCAATGAGGACAATGACGAGGCCGACACCATCTGCCGCTGCACCCACCACGTCCAGCGACGACGAAAACTCCGGGTCCGACGCGCTGCCGATCAAAATACACCAGCGCCCCAATTCGGATGGGCTCGCCTCTTGGATCCCCCACAAGGAGCCGTCGAGGAGCGGGACGTTGAGAGCGAGCTCTTCGCCAACGCGAGGCCCGCTTGTCCCACCGTCCGCGGGCGTGGTTCCCTTTGAGGAGAGAGGCTCCGGAGTCGCGCTCACGGGCTGAGGCGGGGTCGAGACCGACACCGAGCAGCCAAGGATGGCGCCCAAGAGGCCCGCGCACGCTCCACCCGCGAGCCAACGCGCACCGACGCGCCCGGCGTCACCAACGCCGTCCCACGCGCCCGCAACACTCATTCGTGCACCGTATCGATCATGAGCTTCGCCATCTCCGGGTCCGTGTGCCGTGAGATCCCATGTCCGAGATTAAAAATGTGGGCCCGGGCGCGTCGCCCCGCTGTGACCACCTCGCGTGTCCTCTTCACCAGGGTCTCAGGGGAACCGAGGAGGAGCATGGGGTCGAGGTTTCCCTGGACGACCCTGTCTGCACCCACCACATCGATGGCAGACGAGAGGTCCATGGTCCAGTCCACGCCGATCACGTCGGCGTCGGTCGAGGCGATGCCCCCGAGGTGATGCGCGTTGCCTCGCGCGAACATGATCACAGGGACCCCGAAACTCCGGGCCTCCCGCACGAGCCTCTCCACGTGCGGGAGCACGTGGGCGCGGTAGTCTTGGGGGGTGAGCGCTCCGGCCCAACTGTCAAAAATCTGAAGGGCGTCCGCCCCGGCCGCCACCTGACCTTCCAGATATTTGATGAGCAATGAGGTCATGGAGGACATCAAGCCATCGAACACCGCCGGCGCCGAGAACAGCATCCGTTTTGTGTGTTCAAAGTCTCGGCTTCCACCGCCCTCGATCAGGTAGCTGATAATCGTCAGCGGCGCTCCACAAAACCCGATCAGCGGCGCGCGACCCGTGACTGCCTGCTTACATGCGCGCACCGCGTCCATCACATAGCGAAGCTCCTCCCGCGGGTCACCCCAGCGCAAGCGATCCACGTCCGAGATTGTTCGCACTGGATTGGGTAGCCGTGGACCTGGGGCAAATTCCACCTCCACCCCCATCGCGTCGAAGACCACGAGAATATCCGAGAACAAAATCGCCGCATCGAGGTCAAATCGCTCCAGGGGCTGCAGCGTCACCTCGGCGCACAGTTCTGGCGTCCGACATAACTCCAAAAACGAAACTTTTTGACGAACCGCGCGATACTCGGGCAAATAACGCCCCGCCTGCCGCATCATCCACACCGGCGTGCGCTCCGGGCGGTTACCCCGGCAGGCTCGCAAAAAGCTCGCTTGGTCCTCGTTCATGATCCCGCAGAGGATACACGAAGGGCGGAAGGCGCGCGCCCCTCCAAATCTAATCTTCGCCGCGCTGCCTCGTGCCCGAGCTGCTACCATCACGGCGCACGCGTGGAAGACACCAAACATGAGACGTTAACCGATGAGACTCCGGTGCCCGCAGCATCCGGAGCAGGGGTGCATCCGTGGCTCATCTACCTAGGATCCCCCGAGAATGGATTCGCAGAGGCGGGTACGGTCATCGACCTCACCAACGTCCGCGCGGTTCGCTTCGGTCGCGGGGGTCAAGAGCGAATCGTCGTCGAAAAATCCAACAGCGTCATGCGGCTGAAGATCCCGCTTGGCTGGGTGAGTTCCGTGCACGCAGAGCTTCGCCTTGGAAGCAGCGGCTACGACTACGACTACGAGCTCCGCGACCTCGGCTCGCGCAATGGCACACACCTCGAGCGCGAAGCCATCGATGGTCCACAGCGTCTTCGCAGCGGACAGATCATCGAAATTGGTCGCTCATTTTGGCTGCTTCGCTCTTCCGCGTCTCGCCCCGATGCGATCGAGCGGGAGGGGCTCAACTCCGCGAACCCGCAGCTCGCCAACGTCATGAAACGGCTTGAGCGAATTGGGCGGAGCAACATCCCCTTGTTGTTTGCGGGAGAGACTGGGGTGGGTAAAGAACACGTCGCCCGCGAGATTCACAAACTCAGCGGACGCAGGGGTGCGTTCATCAAACAAAACCTCTCCGCGCTCCCTGAGGGTCGTTTCAACGAGACCCTGTTCGGCAGCCGCAATGGCGAGGGAATCTTCCAACGTGCCCACAACGGGACGTTGTTCTTCGATGAACTCGACGCGCTCACCGCAGAGCAGCAGGCGAAGCTGAACACAGCGCTGTTCAACGTGCCTCAGGTTCTGGAACAGACGACGGGCCTCCCCGCCCGCATCGTCTGCGCGTCTCACCTCGACCTCCACAAACTCGTATCCAAGCACGAATTCCGCGGCGACCTATTCTCTAAAATCGCCGGATACCAGACCCGAGTCCCTCCGCTGCGAGAGCGCCGCGAAGACCTCGGCCGCCTGTGTCGCATGTTCTTGAAGGAGAGCGGCGGCAACAAGGTGCAGTTGGTGACGCGGGCCTTCCGGAGGCTGTTGATCCACTCGTGGCCCTTCAATATCCGGGAGCTCAAGCAGACCCTCTCCACCGCGGTCGTGCTCTCCTCTGCGGGCGGGAGCATCACCCTCGACATGATCGAGGAGATCATGAATCGACGCCAAGGCCTGCCGCAGACCCCAGAGTCCGTCGAAGAGCTGCGGCGAGAACTTATGCGCAACCTGACGGACCATCGCGGAGATGTGGGCAAAGTCGCGCGCTCCATGGATCGAGGTGTCGCGGAGATTATTCGACTTGTGGAGCGCTTCGGCCTCCACGGCGAATCTGCGGACGGCCGCGACATGGAGCACACCATGGCGGAAATCGAGTAAGCGACCGCGTCGGGCCGGTGACTAATACAAACGCAGCGTGATGCCGCCAAAGGCGCCGTGACGCAGACTTCCATCTCCCGCGTACCGCATGTCATATTCGACACCAAATCCAAGCGCCGCGGTGTTGTTGACGAACAGCTCGTAGCCGAGCCCGAGGTCTCCGCCGATGCCATAGGTCATGGAGGGTTGGCCAAAGTCTTCGGGGACCCCCTGCACACCCATGCCGAGCCGCGCGTAGAGACCTTTGTAGAGGAAGCCCGTCAGGGCGAGGTCCCCCCCGACGTTCCACCCCGAATCCTTGCCCAAGTATTTTCCCAGGGTGAATTCTCCCTCCACCGTCAGCCGCTCGTTCACGCCCGCGCCGAGGAACATCTGGAGTCGCGGCGCCGGCACGAAACGCGCCGGCATTTTGGAGCCCCCCATCCCGAGGCCGAACCCCCAGATGAGCCCACGTCGATCCCTCGGACCTTCGATCTCAATGCCCTGTGAACCCGTCACGGATCCCGCGCGGGCGTCGCTCGGTGCGGCCCAGACGGCCACGGCTGCGACGCTACTCCATAGTACTCGCTGTCCAAATCTGCTGCGTCGTTTCATGCCAGGTTCCATATACCTCTCGAGGCGACCGCCTCGGTCATCGTAGGGTTGTGAAGTCCACAACTGAAAATCCACCTTTGGTGATGGTCACGTTCGTGACCCTTCGCTCCTCGCCGCCGGGACCTGAGACGGTCGCTTGCACCTCATGATCACCCGCGGGGAGGTACTGTCGCGCGATGTAGACCTGCGCCGGGAGCAGCGTCCACGAGCGGGTGTCGGGCTTGTCGGCGGCGACCATCGCTCCCTCCACCGCGAGCGCCGCCAGCGCCCCGATTACACCGCTGGACTCATTGTTGCCGCTGCTTCCCGCGGCCCTCGCCCCCTCCGCGGCCAACGCCCTGGCGATCATGCGAGAGATCCCCGCGCCGATGATCTTTGGCTTGAGCTCTGTGTACTCCCGGACCACGTGCGCCGAAATATCGGAGACCAACTCCGTGTGCATCTCATGCCCGTCGATCTGCACCGCCGCGGAGTCGTAGGTGTTTCCAGCGGGGACGAGTTCCGGGTAGATGAAGACCTTGAGGGCCGTGCGCTCGAGCACCGCCGGGTCACCGGTCACGTAGGTCCCCGCCAATCCAATCGCCGCGCCGATCGGGATGCGCTGCGCTTTCTTGCGGGGCACGCGGCCGACGTTCACGACGACGAGCAGCTCACCACCTTTGGGCTCGGACTCGTTGACCTCCGGGCGCGTCACCTCAGTGCGCGGGGTGAGCTCTACTCCGAGCAGCGACTCAAATCGCTCGGATTCAAAACTCTCAGGTCGCCACATTCGCTTGATGGAGGGGACCAGGGAGAGGAGGGATCGCTCCTCAAGCGCCTCGTCGTAGTACAACAGCGCGGAGTCCGTCTCCCCGAGCTTCTCCATGGTGAATCCGGCGAGGTACGAACCGAAGCCTCCGTAGGCGTGCTCAGGGTCGTAGTCTCGCAGGTAATTCCGCATGGTGGTGAAGCGCTTCGCCTCCACGCGCGCGCCGTTCAAGTCACCGACTGCCAGGTAGTTGATCATATTCAGCGCGTTAAGAGCGAGCCTCTCCACCGGCGGTGTTTTGTACTTGGTCGCGCTGTCGCTCCAGATATATTTCGCGATCTTGCCTCCCGCATCATTGGATAAATCGAGGAGCTCCAGCTCCCCCTCCGCCGCTTGCAGGTTCTTCGCGCTCTCCAGAAATCGACCGAGCGCGTGCAGGATGGAACCCCGCTCCAGCACGACAAGCGGCCGATCGCCTTTCATGTCGTCGGGGAGTTCGTCTGCTGCGTCGACTTTGAGGAGCTTATTCGCGGCGGTGAGCCCGCCGCCGAGATCACCCCGCGCCACCGAATCGCGGAGGCGCTCCGTCTTGTCCGTATACGTCGCGCAGCCGACCAGGACGCCGCCGGCGAGGGCGAGCGCCAAAAGTGGAGAGCGATGCAATTGGGAGGCCTTCATAAAGCGTTGCGAAGGGGTCGTATCAGCGGACGAGCGCCTTTGTACGCTCGGAGGTGAATTGGAACTTGATCATGCTCGTCTCGACCTCCAACACCTGCAAAAAGAGGCTGTATTGCACCCGGCGCTCTTTTTTCATGCGCTCGTCCGTAGAGGTGATTTTACCCGTCACATAGTACTTCGCGCCGACCTGTTTACCGATCGCTGCCGCGGTCGATGGGTCGAACACGTCCATGTTTTGAACGCCGACCTCCTGCGCCATCTGGGCCTGCCGCTCCCGACTGACGACGTTAACCGCGCCCGAGTTGACGAGCGTGGTCTCCATCTCGGAGAGCAGCATGAGCATTTGATCTTCGATATGCTCCGACGTGGAATTCTTGATCGGCCAGATGGCGACCACCGGCGCGCTCTCGGCGGCCTGAACGTCCTTGGACCACCACCCCGAGCTCATCATCGCCTCAAGATTCTTCGCGACCAGATCTTTAACGTCGACCCGATCGAGCCCCGTGCTCATGGCGGCATTGTCGAGGTTAGGGTTCGACGTGCCCTCACCACCTCGGACAGCCTTCGGCGCGCATCCCATGAGGCACACAACGGCGGCGAGACTAAGAGCGACAGGACGGATGGACTTGGGACAAGGCGGGATGGACATGCGACGTTTCATTTCGTTCAGGGTTGGACTTGCACAGGCAGGTAGCATTCACCGGCGACGCGGTGAAAATACCGCTGACGTCACCGCGGCGACCACCTCGTTCTTGGAGCCGGGGACCCTCTGCCGTGACATCCGACGATTTGAGCCCTACGTCCCTTCACGGGCGTCCGGTTGCGCGTATTTTGCGCATTTCGGCCATCACATGAGCGTGATGAGACCCGTGCAGCCGGACATCGACGCATAGGCCCCCACAATTTGCTCTGCGCTCTCCACGGAGAGCGCCACTGAAACCGACATGCGATCGCCGCTGCGGGTGGTTTTGACCCCTTGGAGGCGTACGCATTCCGCGCTCAACGCGTCTTTCGCCCGCGCCAACACGCACGCCTCGAATTCGGGAGTACAGGGCCCAAAGGCCTTGATTACGTACTCACAGGGGAATGATAGCGTGCGCTCCAGCACCTCCAGTGCGGGGGCATATTTGTTCCCTTGCGACACGCTCCTTTGTTACCACCATTGTCCCGTGCACCGCGACCTCACCAAGTGGATTTTTTTCCGGACGCTGGCCGTCATCGCGGCGCTCGTTTTCACGGGTGCGGCCACCTCGTGCAGCGGTGAGCCCGACGCGCAGGCGAAAGCTTCGCATGGCAAGGCCGGCAAGGGTGGCAAGGGTGGCAAGGGTGGCAAGGGTGGCTCTAGTGGCTCTGGTGGCTCTGGTGGCTCTGGTGGCTCTGGTGGTTCAGCGAGAGATGTCAAATGGAAAACCGCATTATCTGGGGAAGAATTACGTGGAGGTACAATCCTACGCGAGGTTGCTCCAGGGACAGGGTTGGTTCAGGAGGAGAACATGAAGCCATGTAAAACTGCGTGTGAAGAAGATACAGATTGTACGGGATTTACTTGGCGTCTCTTTGACAAAACGTGTGAATTACGTAGTGGAACTGAGGCCACGACAAATGCGTTTGGAAAGATGGCTTACATTATTAGTTTCAGGAATTAAATGTTGAGATTTTTCTAACCTAAGTGAGCCTACAAAACTCCCCCTCCAGACTCCGTTTTCAACTACAATGGAGCAGATACTTGAGGAGTTGAGGGAGATTATAGCTACCCTCCAGCCATCTGTATGATTATTTTCTCGGTATAAATAAAAGGCGAGATGTCGCAGCCTATGTTACCCTTGGTGATGATGATGGTATTGTCGTCATCATCTGCACTGAGTGCTTTTTTAATGATGGGGGGTG